>JBDREM010000315.1:0-12950 GCA_043819695.1 Planctomycetota bacterium | reverse complement strand
GGCGGCAGAGCCACGCCGCGCCGACGGGCCAGATGCCCGGGATGCCGTCGGCCGGGACCGTGAAGCCCCAGATGTCGCTCAGGTGGTGGAGGACCCAGCCGCGGCAGCCGTAGTGGACGTCGGCGGTGTGCTCGCCCGACTTGACGAGCGATTCCATGTAGTCGAACAGGGGCCGGTGGCACTCGGCGAGGTTGCACGTTTCGGCCGGCCAGTAGTTCATTTGCAAATTGATGTTGCTGTGATAGTCGCTGTTCCACGGCGCCCGCATGTGCTCGTTCCACAGGCCCTGGAGGTTCGCCGGCAGGCAGCCCGGCCGCGAGCTTCCCATCAGGAGGTAGCGGCCATACTGGAAGTAGAGGGCGATAAGCTGCGGGTCGTCGGCACCTTTCTTGACGGCGTCGAGCCGTTCGTCAGTCGGTGTGTCCGCCCGGTCGCCGCCGCCGAGGTCGAGCGCCACGCGCCCGAACATCGCCTGATGCTCGGCGGCGTGCGCCTCGCGCAGTTCGTCGTATGATCGCTCGGCGGCCCGCGCCAATGTGTCGCGGCAATGCGCCTCGGCGTCGCGCCCGTTGTACGTGGTCGCCGCGGCGAGCAGCAGCACGAGTTCGTCCGCGTTCTTCACGCCGATGCGGCCGCCGGTGTTCGTCATTCCGCCGCCGCGCGGGATCGCGAGCAAATGTGCCTCGAACTTCAGGCCGGCTGTCTCGCCCGTCTCGTGGTGCTGCGTGCTGATCTGTCCGCGAAGGATCAGGCGCGCGGGATCGTCCGGGTCGGTCATGCACTCGGCGTCTTGCTGCCGAGTGACGTGAATGCGGGCGTTGAGCGCGCCGGGTTTGTCCGACGTGAGCCGCACGACGATGACGTCATCCGGCGCCGAGGCGAACACCTCGCGGCCGAACGCCGTTCCGCCCGCGCTGTACGTCACCGCCGCGATTGCCGTGTCGAGATCAAGCGCCCGGCGATAATCTTCGACGGTCTCGTGCCCGGCGAGCTCGACGTGCAAATCGCCGAGCGACTGATATGAGAGGACGCGGCAGGGATCGCCCATCATCTTTCGTGCGGCGGCCGTCGCCTCGGCGTTCTTGCCGGCAAAGAGCAGCTCGCGCACCTGGTCGAGCGCCGCGCGCGCCTCCGCGTTCGTGCAGTCGCGCTCGTAGCCGTCCCACACCGTCTCCTCGTTCAGTTGGATGCGTTCGTTGGGGACATTGCCGAAGACCATCGCGCCCAGCCGTCCGTTGCCGACGGGCAGGGCCGATGTCCATTCGCCGCCCGCGGGCCGCCTGTACCAGAGCGTCAGTTCGTTCATAGGTCCCTTTCCTCGTGGATGGCGTCTGTTCAGTACATTTTGCACTCGTGGTACACTTCGAGCATGTACCGGAAGTCCTCGTAGTCGACGTTCGTCGAGATGGAGTGGTCTGACCCGAAGACGTATCGTGCGCCGCGATCTTTCATCCCTTCGACGAGCGTCGTGACCTCGCGTTTGATGAGGCCGCGGTCGTCGGTCTCGATGATGCGCGCATCGAGCCCTCCGACGAACGCGAGCTTGTCGGCGTAGTTGTCGGCGATCCGCACCAGATGAACATGCTGCCGTAGTGGGTCCAGAGCCCTTTCTCGCGGTTCGCCTTGAGCGCCTCGGCGGTGCCCTTGACGTCGAGCCGCTCGCGGTCGAGCTCGAGGAGATGCGGGCGGTAGTCGCGGTCCCACACCTTGCGGCCGGTCATCAGGAAGTCGATGTGCTCGGGCGTGCCGGACTTGTTCTTCCAGTATTTGAGCGCGGCTCCGGCGCCGTTGCGGGTGACCTTCCATTCGTCGGTTTCCTCGATCACCTCGCTCACGCCGCGCTTCGGCTCCCAGGCGAACCATCCGCCGCAGCCGGCCATGTCGAACCCGAAATGCTCGACGCAGTTGACCGCGTCGCCCTTTTCATCCGCGGGCATTCCCTGCTTGACCCACTTCTGGATGGTGTCGCCCCACGGGCTGTCGTGAAGCCCGGCGCGGTCGGCCTTTTTCTTGCGGAGCAGCGCGTCGATAACTTCGCGGGCAGTCTGCATGGCGGGAGGTCTCTGCAGCTAGCCGTCGTGTCGTTTGAATGCCTCGATGCCGTGGTACTCGGGCAGGCCGAGCTTGTCGTAGAGCCGCGCTGTGTGTCGGTTGCGGTCCTCTGCCCGCTGCCAGAACTCGCGGCTATCGTAAGGGCCGGGGAACATCGCCCGGTCCTTCTGGCTCTCGTGGCGGAAGATCGCGTGCCGCTTGTGATAGAGTTCGTCGGGGCTGACGGGCACGGCCATGTCGATCTCGTCCGGGTCCCATTCCTGCCACGCGCCGCGATAGAGCCACGTGACGGGGGCCGAGCCGGTTTCGGCCTGGTAAAGCGCCAACGCCCGCAGTACGGCGTCGAGGCACATGCGGTGCGTGCCGTGCGGGTCGGACAGATCGCCGGCGGCGAAGATCATGTCGGGCCGCACCTGCCGCATCAGGCCGAGCACGAGGCCGATGTCGTCGTCGGAAAGCGGGAGCTTCTGGACCATGCCGGTCTTGTAGAAGGGCATCTCGAGGAAATGGCAGTTGTCGCGCGGCACACCGCAGTACGTCGCGGCGGCGGTCGCCTCGATTTTCCGGATGAGCGTCTTGACCGCCTGAACCTCCGGCGAGTCGATGGCGCCGGCCTCTTTCTGCCGCAGGAACTCCTCGATGTGTTCGTCGATCCGCGCCGTCTGCTCCGTGTCGAGCCCGAAAATGGCGCTCGCCTCGGTCAGAAAATCGGTGTGTCGGAGAACGGTGTGATCGAAGACGGCGATGTTGCCGCTCGTCTGGTAGGCCGTGTGTACCTCGTGGCCCTGCTCGCAGAGCCGCTGAATGCTGGCGCCCATGCTGATCACATCGTCATCCGGGTGCGGGCTGAACACGAGCACCTTCTGGCCGGGCTGCTTGCCGCCGGGCCAGCCGGTCACCGTGTTCATCATCCAATTGAAGACTTCGAGGTTGATCTTGTACGCCCCGCCGCGCGCGACGCGCAGCCCGAACAACCCGTTTCCCGCGTAGTCGTCGTCGGTCAGGCTGAGGATGGCCTTCTCGAGCTTCGTTGCCAGCCAGATGACGGCTTTCCGGGCGAGCGGCTCGTCCCATTGGCAGCGGTCGAGCAGCCACGGTGTCGCTACCTGAGTCAGCATGGCCGACGCGGCCGTGTCGAGATAGAACGTCGCGTCGCGATGCTCGTGGAGGAAGCCAGCGACGACCTGGTGGGAACGTGGTTCTTCGATCGCGCGGCGGATGATCCCGGCCTTGTGTTCGCCGAACGCGAGCAGGCAGATGCTACGTGCTTCGAGGATGGTCCCGACGCCCATCGTGATGGCCTCGTGCGGGACGTGCTCGATCCCGAAGAATTCGCTGGCCGCGTCCATCCGCGTCACGCGGTCCAATTGAATCCGGCGCGTCCGCGTCTGGCGGCGCGAGCCGGGCTCGTTGAACCCGACGTGGCCCGTGCGGCCGATGCCGAGAACCTGGAGATCGATCCCGCCCGCGTCGGCGATGGCCCGTTCGTACGAGCGGCAGGCCGCGTCGATCTGGTCCGCCGGCACCGTGCCGTCCGGGATGCGGATGTTCTCCTTCGGGATGTTCACGTGGTCGAACAGGTTCTCGAACATCCAGCGGTGGTAGCTCTGGAGCGCGTCGGGCGACATCGGCCAGTATTCGTCGAGGTTGAACGTGACGACGCTCGAGAGGTCGAGCTCTTCCTCGCGGTGCATGCGGATGAGCTCGCGATAGACATTGACAGGCGTGTGGCCGGTGGCGAGCCCGAGCACCGCGCGTTCGCCTTCGGATGCCTTTCGCTTGACCAGTTCGGCGATGCGGCACGCCACAGCCATGGAGGCCGCGACGTCGTCCTGAAAGATTTCCGTCCTCGCACATCCGGTTTGCAACAGCGGCTCCTCATTGTCTGGCGGCGCGTATCATAAGCGCGCTCTTCGGTTTTGCAAGCGGGTTCCGGGCTCGCGGACGGAAGGTCCGACGCCGGAAGCGCTAATCTGAGGACGCATATGCGTCCTGAGATTAGCGCTTCCCTGATTACGAATTTCTTACAGTTCTTCTACACCTCCCTGACCATTGTCCGCCGAAAATGTTGTTTACTCTTAGTGGACGGCCGGAGCGCGCGGCGCTTCGGCCGGCGGTGCCCGCCCGTCATGGGCGGTGCCCGCCCCTCGCGGGATGAAAGGAGGTGGTGAAAGAGGATTGACGGTGCAGGGGCACGATGGCTATCATGGACAATCGGTCGTGATCGCCGATGAGCGGTCCGGCCACAGGCAGGGAGAATACCGATGAAGAACGTGACAAGAAGGACGTGCGTCGCGGCGCTGGCCCTCGCGGTGCTCGCGTCTGTGTTGATGGGATCCGCACGTGGGGCCCAGGTGACGCTGGACGTGGGTCTCGGCAAGCCCACGCTCCTGGCGGGTGAGAAGCAGACGACGTTTCTGAAGGTGGGGTTGACGGGCTTCCAGTGGCAGGAGCCGACCGACCGCGCGCCGGTGAACATCGCGCTCGTTATCGACAAGTCCGGCTCGATGACGGGCCGGAAGATTGAGAAGGCGAAGGAGGCGGCCATAATGGCGGTCGACCGGCTCGACAGCAAGGACATCGTCTCGGTCGTCGCCTACGACCATAACATCCGCGTGCTGGTTCCTGCGACGAAGGTCTCGGAGAAGGCGGCGATCCGCGCCGGCATCAACGAGCTGTCGGCGGGCGGCAACACGGCGTTGTTCGGAGGCGTGAGCAAGGGCGCGGCCGAGGTCCGCAAGTTCCTCGTGAAGGACCGCGTCAGTCGAGTGATCCTGATCTCCGACGGCCTGGCGAACGTCGGCCCGAGCTCGCCCACGCAGCTCGGCCAGCTCGGCTCGTCGCTCATCAAGGAAGGCATCTCGGTGACGACCATCGGCCTCGGGCTCGACTACAACGAGGACCTGATGATGGAGCTTGCGCAAAAGAGCGACGGCAATCACTACTTCGCCGAGAACGCAACCGACCTCGCGCGGATCTTCAAGGGCGAGCTGGGCGACGTGCTCTCGGTCTGCGCGCAAGAGGTCACGATCACGATCAAGTGCGCGGACGGCATCCGGCCGGTCCGCGTGCTCGGCCGCGACGCCGACATCACCGGGCAGAACGTCGTGACCGTGCTGAACCAGCTTTACAGCGGGCAGGAGAAGTACGTGGTTCTCGAGGTCGAGGTGCCGGCGACGCCCGAGGACAAGACGCGGCCGATCGCGAGCGTGCTCGTGACGTACGCGAACATGGCCACGAAGACGAGCGACAAGCTGACGAGCACCGTCGCGGCACGCTTCACGAAAGCGAAGGAACTCGTCGAGAAGAACGAGAACGTGAAGGTCATGATCGCCGTCACCGTGCAGATCGCCGCGGCGACAAACAAGGAGGCGACCGCGCTCCGTGATGCCGGCAAGATCGAGGAGGCGAAGAAGCTGCTGATCGGGAACGGCGCCTTCCTGAATGCGAACGGCCTGAAGTACAGGTCGAAGGTGCTGCTGGAGCAGGGCGTTTATAACCTCAGTAATGCTGAAGTGCTGGACGACGTGAACTGGAGGAACACCCGCAAGTCTATGCGCTATCACCAGAACGCATCGGAAATGCAGCAGCAGCACTGATAGGGGCGGCCGCTTGAATTGAAGCCGAAACTGATCGCCATTCTCCTGCTCATCGTGCTCCTGCCGCTCGGCCTGCTGGCCTGGCTGGGACTGAGCGTGGCGCGCGACGAGCAGGAGATCGTTCAGAACCGCTTCCGCAAGCTTCTGGCGGGCAGGCTGAGCGACGTCGACGTGACGATCTCGGGCGTAGTCGGGCGCTATGAGCGTGACCTTTCCCGCCTGACCGACGGGCTGCCGCGCGAGCCGGCGGCGATACGCGCGCTCGTGCGGAAGACGCCCGTCATCTCGCAGATATTCGTGCTCGACCCCGAGGGGCGGCGAGTCCATCCGGCCCCGGCCGGCCCGCTCAGTTCGGCCGAGCGCGAGTTCCTCGAGCGCGCCGGGCAAGTGTGGGAGGACAAGCGCGTCTTCTATCATCGGCCGGAAGAAAACTATCAGCAGAAGGCCGAGAGCGTCCGGTGGCGCGGGGCGGCGGCCGACGGCTGGTACACGTGGTACTGGGGGGCGGGCCTGAACTTTATCTTCTGGCAGAGGGACGCGGCCGGTAACGTCATCGGCGTCGAGCTCAACCGCGCGCGGCTGCTGGCCGACATCGTCGCCGCCCTGCCGCACGCGGGCCCGCTCGGGCCGGGGCTCGCCGGCGGCCGCATTCGGCTCGTCAACGCGGGCGGCGCCACGCTGCACCAATGGGGAAGTTACTCGCTCGCCGAGGCAGAGCGGCCGGCCGTGAGCCGGCCCGTGTGTACGCCGCTGTGCGCGTGGGAGCTACAATATTTCGCGAGCGGCGCCGAGTTCAGCAGGGCGTTCGGCGGCGGCGTCCTCTTCAATTTCATTGCCGGCCTGACCGTCATCGCGCTGGCAATGGTTGCGCTCAGCGTGTACTTTTATCGCGAGAGCTCGCGCGAGATGCGCGAGGCGCGGCAGCGCGTGAGCTTTGTAAACCAGGTGTCGCACGAGCTCAAGACGCCGCTGACGAACATCCGCATGTACGCCGAGCTGCTCGAGGACCGGCTCGAGGGCGAGGACGAGCGGGCGGGCCAGCATCTCGGCGTGATCGTGTCCGAGAGCCAGCGCCTCAGCCGCCTGATCGCGAACGTGCTCACGTTCGCCCGGCAGCAGCGGAACAAGCTGAGCCTGCACCTGGCGGAACGCAGCATCGATGACGTGATTCGGTCCGTCATCGACAACTTCCGGCCGTCGCTCGAGGCGAAGGGCGTCGATATTGTGTTCTCCGAAGGGGCGGGAGAATTGGTCAAGGCCGACGCCGACGTCGTCGAGCAGATACTCGGCAACCTGTTCGGGAACGTCGAGAAGTACGCCGCCTCGGGCGGGCTGATGAACGTCACCAGCGAGCGGGACGGCGACAGGACCATTATCACCGTGGCCGACCGGGGCCCGGGGATCCCGCGCACACTCCGGGAGAAAATCTTCGATCCGTTCTGCCGCGCGAGCAACAAGCTGACGGAGGGCGCCGCCGGGACCGGCATCGGCCTCGCCATCGCGCGCGACCTCGCGCGCCTGCACGGCGGCGACGTGACGCTCGACGCCGCCGGCCAGGGCGCCTCGTTCAAGGTCGTTCTGCATACGCCACCCACGGAAAGAGGGGGACACACATGAAAGTGCTGATCGCTGAAGACGACGCGAACACGCGCGAAGGCCTGGCCGAAATCCTCGACGACGAAGGCTACGAGGTGCTGCGCGCCGCCGACGGCAAGCAGGCCCTCACCCTGTTCAAGCGGCAGCAGCCGGACTTCGTCTGCCTCGACGTGATGATGCCCGAGGCCGACGGCTACGACGTCTGCCGCGAGATTCGGCGCGCCAATCCCGCCGTGCCGATCATTTTCATCAGCGCGAAGTCCGAGGAGATCGACAAGGTCATCGGGCTCGAACTCGGAGCCGACGACTTCATCGTGAAGCCGTTCGGCGTGAAGGAAGTCGTCGCGAGGATCAGGGCCGTGACGCGCCGCTGCATGGCCACGCGGCACGAGGCCGAATCGCCGAGCGCGTTCACCATCGGCGATCTCGACGTTGTGCCCGCCGAACTGCGCGCCCGCAGGGGGGATCAGGTCATCGACCTGAGCCTTCGGGACGTGAGCATCCTGGAGTTGTTCTTCAAGAACAAGGGGAACGTTCTCGACCGGAACGCGATCTTCGCCGAGTGTTGGGGCGGCGATTACTTTTCGAGCAGCCGGACGCTCGACCAGCACATCTCGCAGTTGCGGAAGCGCATCGAGGTGGACGCGAAGAACCCCGCCATCATCCGCACGGTCCACGGCGCCGGCTACCGGTACGAGTAGGCGGCGTCACTGGATGTCGCTGTGATAAGCCTGGAGCGACTTGACCTCGGCTTTCTTCGCGCAATAGGCCGCAATCCCCTCGGCCGCGGCCCTGGCCGCGGCCACGGTCGTGATGTACGAGACCTTGTACTTGATGGCCGACTTGCGGATGTAGGAATCGTCGGTCACACTCAGCTTGCCGGCGGGGGTGTTGACGACAAGTTGGATCTCGCCGTTGGTGATCCCGTCAACGATGTTCGGCCGGCCTTCGTTCATCTTGAGAATGCGCTCCGATTCGATCCCGTGCTGTGCCAGGAACGCCTGCGTGCCTTCGGTCGCCTTGATCTTGAAGCCCAGCTCGCGGAACCGTTTCGCAACATCGACCAGGACTTCGGACCTGTCCCGGACGCAGACGGTGAGGAGGACGGTGCCCTTGGTCGGGAGGAGCGATTTGGCGGCGTCCTGCGCCTTATAGAACGCGAGCCCGAACGAGTCGGCCATGCCCAGGACCTCGCCGGTCGACCGCATTTCGGGGCCGAGCAGCGGATCGACCTCGGGGAACATCGGGAACGGGAAGACGGCTTCCTTGACGCCGAAGTGCGGGATGATTCGGTCGCGGAGATCGAAGTCGCCGAGCTTCTTGCCGAGCATGACCTCCGTCGCGATGCGGGCCATCGACAGGCCGCAGACTTTCGACACGATCGGCACTGTCCGCGATGCCCGCGGGTTCGCCTCGAGGACGTAGACCTTGTCGTTGCAGATGGCGTATTGCATGTTCATGAGGCCGACGACGTTCATCTCCTTGGCGATCTTCCTGGTGTAATCGTAGATCGTGTCGAGGTGCTGTTGCGGAATCGAGATGGGCGGGATGACGCAGGCCGAGTCGCCCGAATGGATGCCGGCCTGCTCGATGTGCTCCATCACGGCCGGGACGAATGCGTCGGTGCCGTCGGCGATGGCGTCGGCTTCGGCCTCGATCGCGTTCTCGAGGTACTTGTCGATCAGGATCGGCCGGTCGGGCGTGACGCCGACGGCTGCGGCGACGTAATTCCGCAGCATCTCTTCGTCGTGGATGATTTCCATCCCGCGCCCGCCGAGCACGTAGGACGGGCGTACCATGAGCGGATAGCCGATGTGGCCGGCGATCTCGAGCGCCTCCTCGACGGTGCTCGCCATGCCGCCCTCCGCCATCGGGATGCCGAGCTTGGCCATCAGCCCCCGAAAGCGGTCGCGGTCCTCCGCCAGATCTATCGTCTCGGGGGTGGTGCCGAGGATGTTCACGCCGGCGGCCTTGAGCTCGGCGGCGATGTTGAGCGGCGTCTGCCCGCCGAACTGGCAGATGACGCCCTTCGGCTTCTCCTTGCGGTAGATTTGCAGCACGTCCTCGACCGTGATGGGCTCGAAGTAGAGCTTGTCGGACGTGTCGTAGTCCGTGCTGACGGTTTCGGGGTTGCAGTTGACCATGACGGTTTCGTAGCCCATGTCGCGCAGTGCGAATGCGGCGTGCACGCAGCAGTAGTCAAACTCGATCCCCTGGCCGATGCGGTTGGGGCCGCCGCCGATGATGAGGACCTTGTCGAGGTTGTCGGTCGCCTCGGCCGCATCGGGCGCGTTGTACGTCGAATAGTAATAGGCGGCGTTCTCGACGCCGCTGACGGGCACGGGGTGCCAGCCCTCGACGACGCCCAGCTTGGTCCGCCGCTCGCGGATGTCCGCCTCGGGAATGCCGAGCACTTGCGACAGGTACTTGTCGGCGAAGCCGTCTTTCTTGGCCTGGGTGAGCAGATCGTCGGGCAGTTCCTTGCCCTTGTGCTCGAGCATCTTCTCTTCGAGCTCGACGAGCTCCTTCATCTGCTCGATGAACCACTGCTTGATGTAGGTTTTCACGTGGAGTTCGTCGACGGACGCGCCCTTGCGGAGCGCCTCGTACATGATGAACTGGCGCTCGCTCGATGGCTCGGCGAGCATCGCCATGAGCTCTTCGAGCGGCAGTCCGTTGAAGTTCTTTGCAAAGCCCAGGCCGTAGCGGCCGGTCTCGAGCGAGCGAATCGCCTTCTGGAACGACTCCTTGTAGTTCTTGCCGATGCTCATCGCCTCGCCGACGGCCCGCATCTGCGTCCCGAGCTTGTCCTCGACTCCCTTGAACTTCTCGAACGCCCAACGGGCGAACTTGACGACGACGTAGTCGCCGGACGGCGTGTACTTTTCGAGCGTGCCGTCGCGCCAGTAGGGGATTTCGTCCATCGTCATGCCGCCGGCCAGCTTCGACGACACGAGCGCGATGGGGAATCCGGTCGCCTTCGACGCGAGCGCGGATGACCGCGACGTCCGGGGGTTGATCTCGATGACGACCACGCGGCCCGTCTTCGGGTCGTGCGCGAACTGGACGTTCGTCCCGCCGATCACCTGGATGGCTTCGACGATGTCGTACGAGTACTTCTGAAGACGCTCCTGCAGCTCCTTGTCGATGGTCAGCATCGGCGCGGTGCAATAGGAGTCGCCCGTATGAACGCCCATCGCGTCGACGTTCTCGATGAAGCAGACAGTGATCATCTGGTTCTTGGCGTCGCGGACGACTTCGAGCTCGAGTTCCTCCCAGCCAAGCACCGACTCCTCGACGAGGATCTGGCCGACGAGACTCGCGCTGATGCCTCGGGCGGCAACGGTGCGGAGCTCCTCGACGTTGTACACCAGCCCGCCGCCGGTTCCGCCCATCGTGTACGCCGGACGAATCACGACGGGATAGCCGAGCTTCGCCGCAGCCGCCTCGGCGTCTTCGACGGTGTAGGCCGCTTCGCTCTCCGGCATCTCGATGCCGAGGCCGTTCATCGTGTTCTTGAAGGCCGTGCGATCCTCGCCGCGCTCGATGGCGTCGATCTGAACGCCGATGACGCGGACGCCGTACTTGGCCAGAATGCCGGCCCTGGCAAGCTCCGAAGAGAGATTGAGGGCGGATTGGCCGCCGAGGTTCGGCAGGAGCGCGTCGGGCCTTTCCTTCGCGATAATTTCTTCCATCGCTTCGGCGGTGAGCGGCTCGATGTACGTCACGTCGGCCATGCCCGGGTCGGTCATGATCGTCGCCGGGTTCGAGTTGACGAGCACGATCTCATAGCCGAGCGAGCGCAGCGCCTTGCATGCCTGCGTGCCCGAGTAGTCGAACTCGCAGGCCTGGCCGATCACGATCGGGCCTGAGCCGATAATCATCACCTTCCTGATATCTTGCAGTGGCGGCATATGGTCCTCCTACGTGATGGGCGTCCTTCTCCTCTGCAAAGACGGCAAATGTTCAGGTCGTCACCAACCGGGCATGAGCGATCTCACGGCGGCGGACAGGGCGCACGTGTGCGGCGGTCAGAGTGACCACGGCAACGGTCTCGCCCTGCAAGGTGACGAACTCGACCTCGTACCCGGCGCCGCCCTTGTGCGTCAGCACGACGGTGCCGATATCGCCCTTGCTGAGCCCGTGCGCCGGGCAATCCTCCTCCAGCACGACCGTATCTAGTTCTCTTATGTTCACGATTTCGTCCTCCGCGGGACCGGGTACGCCGTCACGAAATGGGGAGCAGTTTGTCCTTGCTCGACGAACCACACAGAGCGAACAAGCGGGCCCCTGCCATCTGGCGCATCCAGCGGCCCTTCAATAATATACCTTTTTCCAAACGCGGAATCCTCTGTTTTCGCCACTTCGTTTGCTGCGGCGTGTCGGACGAGCGCCCGTGCTAGTTTTTCCCACGACCCCGCCATGAAGCCGAAGCGGGAGAAGAACTCCGCCTTGCTGCGGCCGGTACGATGGGTGAAGGAAAGCAGATATCCCTCGACCTTTTCGCGCGGAACAACGACTTGCTCGAGGCCCGGTATCATTTCAGCGCACCGAACTCAGTTCCTTCTTAACCGTCAAATGCTTCGTATTGCGGGCAGCGAATAGCGCGGAGCGCCTTGCACGCCTGCGTGCCCGAGTAGTCGAACTCGCAGGCCTGGCCGATCACGATCGGGCCCGAGCCGATAATCATCACCTTCCTGATATCTTGCAGTGGCGGCATGCCGAATCTCCAGTTGTCAATTACCAGTGAGCAGTTGCCATTGGCCGGTAATCAGTTATCCCTGACCCTCGTTCACGGTCTCACACGGCCTCGATGCAGCTCGGCGGCTTGCTTGTCACGTTGTATGTGACGCTCACCACGCCGGGCACTTCAGTGGTGATGCGGTCGGCGAGTTTGCGCAGCGTTGCGAATGGCAGCTCCGTCGGCTCGGCGGTCACCGCGTCGGTGCTTTCCCAGCAGCGGACCTCGATCTGGCGGCCGAAGTCGCGCTCGTCGCCCCGCAGCCCGGTCACCTTGTCATCATGCAGAATGGCGAGGTACTGAAACGCGCCGGTATTGCAGAGCTCCTCCTCGACGATCTTCGTCGCCTTTCGCACGGTCTCGATGCGCTCGCGCGTGACCTCGCCGATGACGCGCGCGCAAAGCGCCGGGCCGGGGAACGGCGGGCGCTCGGAGATCTCGGGCTGGAGACCGAGCGCTCTGGCGACGGCACGGACGCCGGTTTTCCGAAGCTGGATGATCGGCTCGACGACCTTGTAGCCGAACGCCTCTTCCGGGTCGATTCCGATCTGCTCGAAGACGTTGTGCTGCCGCTTGATGCCGGCCGCGGTCTCCTCGACGTCGGTGAAGTTGGTTCCCTGGAGGAGGACCTTCGCTCCGCTCTCCCTGACAAGCTCGGCGAACACGTCCTTGTAGAAGACCTGGGTGATTCCCTTCTCGCGCTTCTCCTCGGGATCGGTGATGCCCTTGAGCGCGGCGAAGAACTTGTCCTTTGCGTCGATAACCTCGACCTTGACGCCGTGCTCGGCGAACCAGCCGACGATCTGCTGCGGCTCGCCCTCTCTCATCAGGCCGTTCTCGACGAAGTACGTCTTGCAGCGGTCGCCCAGGGCCTTGTGGCCGAGCAACGTGACGACGGCCGAGTCGACGCCGCCCGAGAGCGCGTTGATGGCCAAGCCCTCACCGACGGCCTCGCGAATCTC
>JBDREM010000314.1:0-2784 GCA_043819695.1 Planctomycetota bacterium | reverse complement strand
GCGGCATCCCAGTTCCCGATTCTGGCGGTGTTGGCACTTTCCGGCCGGGCTTCTAGCAGGGCGTTCGCCTGCACGTGCAGGCGAACAGCCTGTTCGGGCGGGATCGCCGCGACGGCAAAACTCCGTCATCACACGTGAGATATACATGGGGCACAAGGAACAATGGCACTAACATAAGGGGCTCGGCCCGTGTCGCAAAGCTCCGCTCCTAATCGTAATCCTAATCGTAATCGCCATTTCCTAACTCCCGCTGCCGAGTAGGATTACGATTATGATTAGGATTAGGACAAGGAAGCCGTCGGGCCGCCCGTTCTCTCTGGCGGCCGATGATCGGCTTAAGTTAGTGCCATTGGGCACAAGGAAGGAATATCAAAGCGTCGGAAAAGGCGGCCGGCCTCTCAAGCCTTCGCCTCCAGCACCTTCTTGCTGCGTGTCTTCTGCAGCTCGTTGCCGGGCACGCGTCTGCCGAGAAGGTCGAGCGATATCTCGATCAGCTCCTTCGCCTCGTCGGGCGTGGTGGTGCCGACGGTCACCATGTCCTGGTCGCGGATGGTGCTCCAGGCGAACGCCAGGCCGACCGCGGGCAGCAGCCTGCCGGCCGCCATCGGCTTGATGGTCATCACAGGCCGCTTCGCGTTGCGGATCACGCGCATCACCCAGTCGGCCTCGACCGGCATCAGGAACCCGGCGGCGTTGTAGATCTGGATGTACGCCGCCACGTCGTAGTCCTGATTGTCGGTGATGATGACCGACTGCGGCAGGTGCGTGGAGAGCCCGGGGATCATGTCCCGGTCGCGGATCATCTTCGCCAGCTCGGGATAGAACCGGATCTCGCCGCGCAGCGGGTCGAGAAGCTGATCGGTAACGCTCGTGTGCGGGAAGCAGAACTTCGCGCCGAGTTCCTTCGCCCGGTCGAACGCGGCCTCGGGCGCTCCCGGCTCCGGGCCGTCGGGCGTCAGCGCCATGCCCGGCGTCAGGATCAGGATCCGTTCGCGGCCGGTGCGGTCTTCGGCGATCTTGACCGCCTCGGTCAGCATCGGCGTCGGCATGCCCATCACGGTGTCGATCCCGCTCTCGAAGAAGGTCGTCAGGATGTCGGCCACGTTATCGCGCGTCTGAAACTCGCGGATGAACTTGTCCTTGGCCGCGCTGTGATGTGAGAAACCGAGGAACCAGTTCGTGCCGATGATCATTCTCGACAGCGACACGCCGCCGACGGTCGTGCGGGGGAAGTCTGCCATGGTCCAGGTCTCCTGTTGCACGGCCAGCATCGAGCATACAGGATTATCGCCTATTCGTGGTCGAAAATCACGAACGTCTTCCGCAGGGCCTCGATCGCGTCGCCCTTCGGGCTGAACTCGTGGCCGACGTACAGGCCGTAGTCGGTCTCGGCGATCGCCCTCGCGATGGCGCCGTAGTTCAGCTCCTGCGTCTCGTCCATATCGTTCCGCCCGGGCACGCCGGCCGTGTGGAAGTGGCCGATCCGCCGGATATTCTCGCGGATCGTCCGGATGATGTCGCCCTCCATTATCTGCATGTGGTAGATGTCGTAGAGGATTTTCACGCGCGGGCTGCCGACGCGTTCGACGACGGCGGCGGCCCACGCCGTGCGGTCGCACTGGTAGCCATTGTGATCGACCTTCGAGTTCAGCAGCTCGAGGTTGAGGTTCACGCCCTTCTCCTCGGCGTACGGGGCGACGCACCGCAGCCCCTCGGCCGTGATGTCGACCGCCTCAGCGTCGCCGACGCCCTCGTACCGGTTGCCGCTGAAGCAAATGATGCCCGGTACTCCGTTCGCGGCGGCGGCGTCGATCGACTCGCGAAGCTGCGCCTCGCAGTCGCCGTGGCACTCGCGGTTGTTCAGACCCGCCCCGATCCCGCCGTGCCCGATGAAGCTTGCGACGGCGAGCCCGTGCTTGCGCGCGGCCCCGACGACCTCGTCGAAATCGTCGCCCCGGCCCCAGAACTCGACAGCGTCGTAGCCGATCTCGGCACACGCGCCGAAGAACACCTCGAAGCTCACATCGCCGGGCTTGATGATCGGACAGCAGACCGACTGTCGAATTCGCATTGTTCGCCCCTCCGCTCGAGTCCGTTCTTTACGACAGCCGCGCGCCGCGGCGGCCGCTCGCGCAGGCCGTCCGGCCATCGAAACTTTGAGCGTTATAGAGCTTCCCCGCCACAAGTCAAGGCCTTTGGCCACCGCCTCTAATCCTGCTCTTGCTTTCACTCCTGCTTTCACTCTTGCTTTCACTCTTACTCTTGCTCTTACTCTTACTCTCGCCGTCTTACTCTTCCAAGCCGTTCTCCTCCCGCCCCTGCCGAGGCTTCGGCGGGCATCGTCCTCGTCGTCGTCCTCGTCATCATCGTCCTCGTCGTTGCTCTCGCCGTCTTGTCATCCGCCCAGGTCCGCTGGTAACATAGACGCAGATGTCGATGGCTGTTCGCCGCCCCTGGCGGCGGCCATTGAACGCAGACTACACAAATTCTTGTCGCCCCGATCCGAACCGCTGCTGTAACCGGTTGAACCGCCGCCGGTTGCAATTTCTCTAAGTGCCTGGCACTTAGACCGCTTAGACCGACCCCGCTCCGTCGCGTCCGGAGCGGCTTGCCGAGCCGGAGGGGTTCGCGTATAATCTCGCGCGACCTGTTCACCGGCTCACAAGGCCACCGGCCAACAAGAGAGGACACGAACGATGCGTCTATTCTGTGCGAAGTCGAACTTGCCGCTGCGGCGGCTGGCGGCCGCCGGCCTGGCGGCGGCGCTCATGGCGAGCTGCGCCC
>JBDREM010000313.1:0-12962 GCA_043819695.1 Planctomycetota bacterium | reverse complement strand
AGTAGAGCGTGCTGCGGTCGATGCCGAGAATGGCCGCAGCCTCCTTCTTGTTGCCGCCGGTGTGGGCCATGACGCGAATGACGTGCTCGCGCTCGATGTCGGCGAGGCTGGCCGTGGCATCTCCGCCCGCCGCGGCCCGCGCCCGGCCGCTTCGGACCTCGGGCGGAAGGTCCTCGGGCCGGACATTGTCCTCGCGGCAGATCACGGCCAGCCGCTCCATCACGTTCTTCAGTTCGCGCACGTTCCCTGGCCACGGGTACTTGTGAAGCAGGTCGCGCGCCTTCGCGGACAGCGCGGGCGGCTTGCGGCCGCACTTCTCGCAGAAAAACGCGAGGAAATGGCCGGCCAACAGGTCGATGTCGCCGCCGCGCGAGCAAAGCGGCGGCAGGTCGATGCGAACGATGTTGAGCCGGTAGAAGAGGTCATCGCGGAACCTGCCGCCGGCGGCCATCTCGTCGAGCGGCTTGTTCGTCGCGGCGACGATGCGAACGTCCACCTGCCGGTCGCGCGTGTCGCCCACGCGCCGCAGCTCGCCCTGCTCGATCACGCGGAGCAGCTTCGACTGGCTGTCGAGCGGCATCTCGCCGATCTCGTCGAGGAAGAGCGTGCCGTTGTCGGCCAGCTCGAACCGCCCGGGCTTGTCCTGGATCGCGCCGGTAAAAGCTCCTTTCACGTGCCCGAAGAGCTCGCTCTCGATCAGCGACGGCGCCAGCGCGGCGCAGTTGACCGCCTCGAATGCCTTGCCGCTCCGCTTGCTGTTGTAGTGGATGGCGCGGGCGACAAGCTCCTTGCCGGTACCGCTCTCGCCGACGATCAACACGCTCGAATCGGTCGGCGCGACCCGCCCGACGAGGTCGAGAACGCTCGTGACGCTCTCGTCCTCGCCGATGATGTTGTGCTCGACCTTCATCTGGCCGACGAGCTGCTCGCGGTCGCTCTTCAGGTCCTCGGCGGCCAGGATGTTCTCGAGCGCGACGACGACGGGCATCGCCGTCGCGGCGAGCATCTCGAACTCGGTCTGCGAGAACGGCTCGGCCGGCGCGATCCGGTCGGCATAGATGACTCCGAACTCGCGGCCGCCGCTCTGAAGCGGGACGCACATCGCCGCCGCGATGCTGTTCCGCACAACGCTCACGCTCCCGCTGAAACGCTCGTCGCTCTGTATCTCGCTCAGCACGGCCTTGCCCGTCTTCCGCACGTGGTTCACGACGGTCGTCGAGATGGGCAGTTCGGCCAGGACGGAGTTCGCCGCGGACCGCCGCCCGAACCACGGCCGCAAATGGCCGTTCGGCTCGACCGTGATCGGCACGACGCGGTCGGCCGACAGCGCCTCCCCGGCCGCGGCCGAGACCTTGCTCATCAGCTCCGGCAGCGACTTGCACGCGCCCACGTCGTTGCTCAGCCGGAAGAGCTGGATCACGCCGCGGTTGATCTCCTCCGCCTCGCCGGCCGCGGTCTTCTTCACGCGCAGCATCTCGATCGTGCTCGAATCGAGCACCTGCGTGATTTCGGGCGCCCCGCCCTCCTCGCCGAAAAGCGGCGATGCATCTTCGATGAAGATCACCACGACATCGCCGAGCTGGATCTCGTCCATGTGCTGCAGTTGCTCGCGCTCGATCTTCGCGCCGTTCACCTGCGTGCCGTTGCTGCTGTTGAGATCGCTGACGGTCCAGCAGCCGTCTTCGTGGATGAGCCGGGCGTGGTGGCGCGAGATGGTCTCGTGCGGCAGGCAGACGTCGTTCGACCGGTCGCGCCCGATCGAAGCGCTGTCGGTATCGACGGGGATCGTGGCGCCGAGGCGCGGGCCTTGCTTGACGATCAGTTGGGCCATCGCTCAGACCCTCTCGGACGGATGGAACAGACGCTTGTATTCTTCCTGAGCGAAGCGGTCGGTCATGCCGGCGATGTAGTCGCAGACGACGCGGTGCAGCGCGTCCTCCTCGGGCAAGCCGCGCCCGATCTCGTCCTGTACCTTCGCCCGGCCATTCGGCGAAAGCAGGCCTGGATCGCGCACGTATTCATGGAAGAGCCCGGCGATGCACCGCGTGGCCTTGTCGGCCATCCGCTGCACGCGGGCGTGGCGGTAGAGGTCCTCGAGGAGGAAGTTCTCGAGTTCGCGCTTCTTCGCCTGCACGCCGTCGCTGAATCCGATGAGCCGCTGCCCGCACGCCTGCACGTCGGCGGCGCTCCCGACGCCCGCCGCCCGAATGCGCTCGACGCTGCTCTCGAGCAGGTCGATCGTCAGGATATGGATCAGGAACGTGATGACCTGCGTGGGTCTGACGGCGCTGTCGAGGTCGCGGAACGCCTCGTCGGCGCGGCCCGCGGCCTCGCGCCACAGCTCGAGCTCGTCCAACTGCTCCGGTTTGATGATCCCGGCGCGGACGCCGTCGTCGACGTCGTGGTTGTTGAAAGCAATCTCATCGGCGGCATCGACCGCCTGGCCTTCGAGGAGCGCCTGGCGCTCGGGATCGAACTCGGTCGCCGCAGGGTTGTCGTGCCGCGTCGAGTGCTTCGCGATGCACTCGCGGACCTCGTGCGTCAGGTTCAGCCCGGGGAAATTGGGGTAGCGGTTCTCGAGCCGGTCGACGATCCGCAGCCCGTGGGTGTTGTGCTCGAACCCGCCGTGCCCGGCCATGAGCTCGTGAAGCACGTCCTCGCCCGAATGGCCGAACGGCGTGTGACCGAGGTCGTGTGCGAGCGCGACCGCCTCGGTCAGGTCTTCGTTCAGCCGGAGCGCCCGGGCGATGCCGCGTGCAATCTGCGCCACCTCGAGCGTGTGGGTCAGGCGCGTGCGGTAGTTGTCGCCCTCGTGGCTCACGAAAACCTGCGTCTTGTATTCGAGCCGCCGGAACGCGGCGCAATGGATGACGCGGTCGCGGTCGCGCTGATAGATGCCGCGCGTGGCACCGCGGTACGTCGTCTCGCCTTCGTCGTGGGCGCGCCCGCTCGAGTCCTTCGACTTCATCGCCCAGGGCGCGAGCATCGCCTCCTCGCGCTCGGCGATGTCCTCACGGCAAATTATCTCTGGGTCGAGGGCAGACTCGTCCGGCCGTGTCATTGGTTCCGCGTTTCCCCCGCGAAGTGGCGGGTGATGAGGTCGTATGATTCTTCAAGCGACTGGCTGACGATCTTCAGGTCCGAGACGGTCGAGACGAAGTTCGTGTCGCCCGCCCATCGCGGCAGGATGTGCGCATGAATATGGCCGGGCACGCCGGCGCCGGCGGCGGCGCCGATGTTGATGCCGACGTTGAAGCCGTGCGGGTTCATCGTCGCACGCAGCGCACCCTGAACATCGAGGACGAGGCTCATCATTTCCGAGCGCTCATCCCCGGTCAGGTCGGGCAGGTCGGCCTTGTGCGCGCACGGCGCGACCATCACGTGCCCGTTGTTGTACGGATAGCGGTTGAGGATGGCGAAGCAGTGCTCGCCGCGTCGGACGACGAGGCCCGCGCGGTCGTCATTCGCGCCGGCGGCGGCGCAGAGGAAGCAGGCCTCTTCCTTGTCGGCGTTCGACACATATCCGATTCGCCAGGGCGCCCAGAGCCGATCCAACGTTCACCTCCGGGATGTTGAGTTTCAAGTTCACAGTTTAAGGTCCAAAGTCCGCAGGGCCGGATCTTGTGGCTGCGCTTGTGGCCACAACCTTAAACTTTAGACCTCACACTTGAGACTATATTCAGCGCTTACACGTCGAGCACGCAGTGCTCGAGCATCCGTCGCAGCTCGATCCGCCGCGCCGCGAGCCGCCCGCGGCGAACATCGAGGGCTTCTTGCGCAGCCGCACCCCGCCGCAGCCCGGGCACACGGGTTTCCGGGAAGAACTGCGGACCAGGATTTCGCATTCCCGGCCGCAGTCCTCGCAGGTGAACTCGAAAATCGGCATCTGGGTCACCAGCCCGGGCGGGCGGATCGGCGTCTTACAAACTGGAGCGGGCAAAGGGGTTCGAACCCTCGACCTACAGCTTGGGAAGCTGTCGCTCTGCCAACTGAGCTATGCCCGCCTGTCAACGAACCGTGTCGGATTTTCCAACAGTATTATACCCCACCCCGCGAGACTGTCAAGCAGAGGAGATGGTTTTGCCGGCCCCAGAAGGCGTCCTACTACAACCGCGCTATTGCCGTTCATCTTTCCGACCGAAATTCTCATCGGCGCTGTTGCGCCGCGCGTATCGCGAATCATAGACGAACTCGGCGGGGAATCCCAGTTCGGCGGCCAGCTTCGCGCGATCCTTTTCGTATGCCTTGCGCTTCTGGCTCAGGATGCCGAAGACTGTGAGATGTAACTTCCCGCGCCTAATCCCGAGCGAGTGGGAGAACTCCATGCCGTCTTCCTCGCCGGCGCACGACCACAGCACGCGAACGTGGTTCCGTGTGATGTCCCACTCGGCAATCTCAATCGACCCGCCGAGGTGAGATGTGTGCCCCTGGATCACGAGCAGCACGGTCCCCTCTCGGCCCACGTCGTAGATGAAGTAGTTCTCGCTCCAATCGCCCTTCGACGGAATGAAATCCCTGCGAGAGAAAGGTGCCGTCCCCGGGATCAGGAATACGGTGACGCCCAAGTCCTTTCGGAAGACTTCCGCGACGCCGCGCTGCACCGCGATGCCGCGCACAATGGATGCGCCCTTGGGAAACTTGGCCTGGCGCGGCAGCTTGAAGCAGGAGTCGACCTTGCCGCGAGCGTAGTCGCCCAGCTTGCCGGGGCTCGACATCTCTTGACTAACGTATTCCGAGAGTTCCCCCTTGGCCGCCTCCCATTCGGCCTGCGTGATGACACCCGGGCTGACACCGTAGCAGTTGATCACACTGAACTCAGGTCCCTTGCACGACGCGCCGACAAGCGCCAACAGAGCGGCACCCAATGCGGCACTGCCAAGAATCAGAATCGCCCTGCCCTTATTTGAGGATGCCATATCTGCCCCCTCCCCGTCTAGGTTAGCGGCCTGATCCTTCACGATGCAACGCCCGCCACGTCCGACCCTGCTGGTGCGTCGCACGCATAGTGTAACACACGCGAACCTCGATACGGAACGGAAATCAGCCGTCGGTCCGACGCCCTTCGAGGCATCTGTGCTGCGCATGCTGCAAACGAAGTACGATCAGGAAGAAGACCGCGTGTTCGGCAAGAAGTTCCTGCCGGGGAGGTAATAAAAAGGGCCCCAAAGGGGCCCCGATGGCATTCGCCATCCACCTCCAGTATCTTGGATTACTTTTAGAATACCCCATGCCTGCCTTGATCGCAAGTGGTATTCTTCTCTTTTCGTAACACTTCAGCCAAGTGGGGTACTGACACCGCGTGCGGCTCAGGCGTTGCTCGATGCGGGCCAATATCCTTGCAGCCCATCGGGCTGCGATTCATCAGCCCAGGGCGAAGCCCTGGGTAACCGGGTCGCCTCGCTCGGAGCCCTGTAAGGGCGGCACAGAATCTGCGCCGAAGAGCAGCGAGCCGTGACAACGGAACCGCTTGTTTCGCCCTTACAGGGCTCTGTCGTCGACTGCTCTGTTTCTTAAGGGTAGGCAAACTGGGCCGATGTTCGGAGGCAGATCACTTGAGCGCTTCCATTGCCAAGTCCACTACCGTGTCTAACTCCTCGAGGCCGTGCGGGACGATCAACCCAGTCAGCCAGCCCGCTTTCGCCTGATAATTGTCTCGTGGGCGCACCTCGAAGCCGCGTCCCTCCAGTTCTTCCTGCACGTCAACAGATACTCGGATATCAATAACGAGCTTCTTCTTTTGCACATACACATAGAGAGCGTCACTATCAGAACTGTTCGCGTAGCCTAGATATCGGCTGTTCGAGTTGAACTTCTCGCAAATCCCGGCGCACTTGGCGGCCAAGAGACGACGGAGTTCGAATACGGTGTCCAACGGATATCCGCGCAGACCGTCCTCAAGAACAGCTTCGGCGAGCAGGCCAGCTTCGGCCGAAATGATGGTGCTTCCTCGTTTGCTTGGTTTCCTCTTCCCAGATGTCCGTTTGGGTTCGGGTTTATCGACGGGCAGAGAAGTCCCATAACCCACAATCAGGATGTCATCGAGGAGTAACGAATCGATTTCCACCACCAGACGGCAAAGCCGTTGCAGGTATGCATAAGACGATTCACGGGAGTTCCCAGAGATGTGACTGGCCACGATATTATCAAGCGGCACGACGAAGGCACCATAGACGGCCACTTCAGGTTGTTCTCGGCGACACCGGGCAGCGAATGCTTGCATCTTGAGGATGTCGAACTCAAACCGGGACATGTAGCCCTTCTCGATCTCAACGCACACACAGCATTCATTCGTGGTCAACACCAAGTCATTGTTGAACCTATTGGCGTCAGAGATGCGCTGATTTGCTCCGACGAGAGCATTCACATCCAGTTTCCGAATGTTGGCCTCCACTACGCCATCGAAATTAGCAGAATCCGACTCGTGCCTGTCCATCAGTTCTGCCATGTCATCTACCGAGATGGCTTCGACGGCATGGCAAAGCAATGAGCGTAGATGATCCGGGAGACGGCTCTGCTCACCTGCGATTTCGCGAAGTGTCTTGCTGCGGACATTGAGATTCATCGCAAACTCTTCTCCGGGGCATCTGGTAACATACCTATCTTCCCTTCTGGCTCAGCTTCGGGCTCCCTACCCCCTCTTCTCATCCAGCGGGCCGACGCCGGAGTAGATGTTGAAGCCGCCGTCGATGGGGATCGTGACGCCGTGAAGAAAACTGCCGGCGTCGGATGGCGGGTCACAAGTATGAAATCATCTGTCATTTGCTTGGAGCCAACGTTGCGGCTAACCCGGGTCATGCTCGCCGTCGGGTTCAGCGGCTGGTTAGGCAATGCCCTCGGACTTGCCCGCCCGCCTCTGTCGGGCTTTTCGTCTAAGCAAACCCCAGATTGAGCAAAGTCCTGAATAGAGAACTGCCGGAACCCAACCAAATAACACCCAGACACCCGGCGCGATGCTATCGTACTGCGGGTCCGTCGCTATGTTGTACTGGCATATCCCAACCGTCATGCCGTAGAAGAACGCCGCGCCTGCGACGAACGCAAGCCACTTGTTGCGGAAGCGGAGGCCGACGACCAACGGTATTGCGAGTGCAGCCACTAACATGATGTATGTAATCACAGTCAACGTCTGTCCCTCCCGAAAACTCCGTCCGCGTTGCAGCGCCCACAAATGATCATACCACTTGCGCGCCCGCGCCTACCCCTTCTTCTCATCCAGCGGGCCGACGCCGGAGTAGATGTTGAAGCCGCCGTCGATGGGGATCGTGACGCCGTGAAGAAAACTGCCGGCGTCGGACATCAGCAGCAGGATCGGCCCGATGAGTTCGCCCGGCTCGCCGAACCGGCCCATCGGGGTGTTGTCGATGATCGAGTGCGCCCGCCTCGTCAGCGTCGCGCCGTCGTCCTCGTAGAGCAGCGGCTTGTTCTGCGTCGTGACGAGGAAGCCGGGCGCGATCTCGTTCACGCGGATGTCGGCGTCTGGGAAATCGACCTTCACCTGGACGGCGAGCCAGCGGGTGAAGTTGGTGACGGCCGCCTTCGCGTTCGAGTAGCCGGGGATGTTGGTGAGCGGCGCGAGCGCGCACATCGACGTCGTGTTGATCACGATTCCCCTGCCCTTCTCGGCGAACAGCTTGCAGAAAATCTGCGTCGGCAGGACGGTGCCGTTGTAGTTGAGCGCGAACACCTTGTCGAGCGCGTCGATCGAGAGGTCGGTGAACTTGCCGCCGGGCTGGACGGTCGCCGCCTTCTGGTTGCCGCCGGCGCCGTTGATGAGGACGTCGCACGTGCCGAACTCGGCGACGATCTGATCGAGCGCGGCCCGGATGCTGGCGGCGTCGAGCACGCTGCACTCGATGCCGACCGCCTCGCCGCCGTCCGCTTTGATCTCGCCGGCCAGCGCCGCGACCTTGTCGCCGAGTATGTCGAGCAGCGCGACTTTCGCGCCGTTCGCGGCGAGCGCCTTCGAGATCACGCCATAGAGCACGCCGGCCGCTCCTGTGATCGCGACCACCTTGCCCGAAACGCCGAACAGCTCTTCGATTCTGGTGGACATTCTGAGACTCCGATTTGAGCGTGTGACCACGGGCCAATGATAGCGATTCGCGGCCGCGAGTCAATCGCGCGATTGCCGGGCGTCGCCCGGGGCGCGGGGCGTGAATTTTTCGACGCATATGCGTCGTCAGATTCACGTTTCGGTGCGAGGGATCGTACGGGCCGTTCTTAATAAGGACCGTTTTCAAGCTGTGTTTCGCGGCCCTGCTCTGCTACATTGAAGGGAACCAAAACGGAGGGCACGCGATGCTGGTCGAACGGTTTCACGATAACCCGCTGCTGACGCCCGAGGACATCGAGCCGAGCCGTGAGGGGTTCGAGGTCATCGGGACGTTCAACGTTGCCGCGTTCGAGTTCGAGGGCCGCGTCGGCCTGCTGGTCCGCGTCGCCGAGCGGCCGGTCGCCGATGATCCCGAGCTCGTGCCGATCCCGAGCTTCGATACGAGCGTCTATCCGCCGGCGGCGGAGGTGCTCACCCTGCGGCGCGACGATCCGGCGTGGTTGTTCGGCAGCCCGTGCGTCGTCTCGCCTGCGCCCGGCAGCGCGGGGCGACATTGCTGGCTGACGAACCTGAGCCACTTCCGGCTCGCGTGGAGCGACGACGGCCGCAGCTTCCGGTTCGATGACGATCCCGCCGCGGCGATCTGGCCGGACAACGCCTACGAGCGGTTCGGCATCGAGGACCCGCGCGTAACGCGAATCGAGGACGTCTATCTCATCACATACACGGCCGTGAGCGATCTCGGCATCTGCGTCGGTCTGATGGCGACGAAGGACTTCCGATCGTTCGACCGCCGCGGCCTGATCCTGCCGCTTCAGAACAAGGACGTGTGCTTCTTCCCGGAGAAGATCGGCGGCGAGTACGTGGTCCTGCACCGGCCGGACAGCGGGTGGTGCCGGCCGGCGATGTGGGTCGCACGCAGCGCGGACATGTTGAATTGGGGGCGGCACGAGCTTGTGGCCGAGCCGGGGCCGGAGACGTGGGACTCGGGCCGGGTCGGCGCCGGCCCGCCGCCGGTCGCCACGCCCGACGGATGGCTCGTGATCTATCACGGAGCCGGCAGCGAAGGCTACTGCCTCGCGGCGATGCTGCTCGAGCGCGGCGACCCGGCCCGCGTGATCGCTCGGTCCGACCGGCCCATCATGGTGCCCGAGACGGAGTACGAGATGGACGGATTCGTCGACGGCGTCGCGTTCTGCAACGGCCTGGTCGAGCGGCCCGGCGGGGAGCTTTGGCTCTACTACGGCGGCGGCGACCGCGTCACCGCCGGCGCGGTCTGCCACGTGGACGACCTCCTCGATTCCCTGAAGCGCAACAGTTCAGCCGGGTGAAGCACATCTGCGGGCGCCAAATCTCAAGAGACAAGATACAAACAAATCCCAATCGCCAAATCCCAACCGAGATAGACGGGGCGCATTGTGTCCGATTGGAGATTGTGATTTGAGCATTGCTTGTTTCTTGTATCTTGAGATTTCGGCCGGTAAGACTCTCAGGGCTTGAAGCGCTCGATGATGGCGCGGGCGGTGCGGAGCCCGTCGACGGCGCTGCTTACGATTCCGCCGGCATAGCCGGAGCCTTCGCCTATCGGGTAGAGGCCGGGCGTCGAGATGGATTCGCGCGTGTCATCGCCGCGGACGATCCGCACGGGCGAAGAGACGCGCGTCTCGGGCCCGAGGACCGTTCCGCGTTCGCCCGCGAACCCCCGGATCGAGTGGTTGAACGTCATCGCGAGCCCGCGCACGATCGACTGATAGACGGGCCGCGGCAGGATCTTGCTGAACTGTGCCGGGACAACGCCGAGCGGGTAGCTCGTGCGTTCCGGCGCCTCGCCCTTCCGGTCCTCGATGAAGTGGTCGGCCCGCTGCGCGGGAGCGCTGAACGAGCCGGTCGCCTTGAACGCCGCCCGTTCGATATGCTCCTGGAATGCGAGGCCGTCGAACCGGCCGCCGCCGAAATCCTTCGGGCCGACGGGCACGACGAGCGCCGCGTTCGCGAACTCGCCGTCGCGAGCGCTCCCGCTCATTCCGTTGGTGCAGACCTGGCCGTTCTCGTTCATCGCGGGCACCACGACGCCGCCGGGGCACATGCAGAACGAATGGACGCTCCGCCAGCCGCCGTGCGCCTTGTGGCGAAGCGAATACTCGGCCGCGGGCAGTCTCGGGTGCCCGGCGAACGTGCCGTATTGGGAGCGGCCGATCATCTCCTGCGGGTGCTCGATGCGAACACCGACCTGAAACGGGCGGGCCTCCATCGCCACGCCCTGGTCGGACAATGTGCGGAACGTATCGCGCGCGCTGTGGCCGATACCGAGGATGACGGCGCCGGCCTCGATGGCCTCGTCGCCGCACCGCACGCCGGCCGCGCGGCCGCCATCGAGCGCGAGCGAGGTGACGCGCCGGCCGAACCCGAACTCGCCGCCGGCGTCCTCGATCAGCCGGCTGAGCTTGGTGACGACGCCGCGCAGGAGATCGGTTCCGATGTGCGGCTTCGCGTCGACGAGGATGTCGCCGGGCGCGCCGCAGCGGATGAGCGTGTGGAGGACGAGCTCGGCGAGCGGGTCGGACGAGCTCCAGGTGAGCTTGCCGTCGGACCAGGTGCCGGCTCCGCCGAGCCCGAAGAGGACGTTGCTCTCGGGATCGAGCGATCCGGCGTTGAAGAAGGCGTCGATGTCTTTTGCGCGCTGCGCGACCGGCCGGCCGCGCTCGATGACGAACGGGCGGAAGCCGTGGGCGGCGAGCAGCCACGCGGCGAAGAGGCCCGCCGGACCCGAGCCGACGACGACGGGCCGGCCGGGCAGCGGATCGGAGCCGGGCGCAAGCTCGAGGCGAGGTTCTTCGGGCTGGGGGACGAGGGTCGCGGCGAGGCGCTCGGCGACGGCGTCCTCGCCGACGGCGTCCTCGGCGCTGCGCGGGCCGAGGGTCGCATCGATGGTGTAGACGAAGACGGGCGTCCGCTTGCGCGAGTCTATGGCGCGGCGGACGATCCGCAGCGCGGTGATCTCGTCAGCCTTGATGCCGAGCTTCGCGGCGGCAAGCGGCTCGAGGCGGGCGTCGGCCGCGTCGAGCCGGACGCGGATGTTGTGCAGGCGAACGGGCATGATTTTCTTCTGCGGGCGGCGTCACCCGCCCACGAACGGGCTTTGGTGTGAACGGGTGCCGTCGTGGTGAGGTTCGGTCTTCGCGATCTTGGCGCGTTTCCGCCGCTCTTCTTTGTCGACTTGTGGCGGGTGTTTTACCTGGTCATCGAGGTACTGGCGGTAGAGCTCCTCGTTCTTGTGGCCCTTGCACTTGCCGGCTTGCCACTTTCTGTGCGGGTTGGCGAACTTTCCGCAGTGGTCGCCGAAGTTCAGCTTACAGCCGTGGCATTTCCTGACGGGCTTGGGGGTTTTGTGCATGCAGGGCCTCCTTCGTGCCGCGCCGGCGGGCGCTCATTCTACTTCGGTGATGACGAGCGACGCGTTGTGCCCGCCAAAGCCGAAGGCGTTGGAGAGAGCGACACTGACATTCATCTCGCGGGCCTCGTTCGGCACGCAGTCGACGTCGCAGTCGGGGTCGGGCGTGCAATAATTGACCGTCGGATGGACTTTCCCCTCTTGGATCGAAAGCGCCGTGGCGATGGCGGCGACGGCCCCGGACGCGCCGAGCAGATGGCCGACCATGCTCTTGAGGCCGCTGACCGGGGGCTGACTGGCCCGTTCGCCGAAAAGTCTCTTGATCGCCGCGCACTCCATCGCATCCCCGTACCGCGTAGCCGGCGAATGTGTGTTGATGTAAGAAACGTGGTCGCGGGTCAGGTGTGCGTCGTCCAGGGCAAGCTGCATTGTCTTCGCCGCGACTTCGCCGCCGGGATCCGGCGCGGTGATGTGGTGCGCATCGCAGGTTGCCGAGTACCCCGCCACCTCTGCGTAGATTCGGGCCCCGCGCTTCCTTGCGTGCTCGTATTCCTCCAGGATGAGTCCGCCGGCTCCTTCGCCCATGACGAAGCCGTCGCGGTCCTTGTCGAACGGGCGCGAGGCGTTCTCGGGGTCGTCGTTGTGCGTCGACGTCAGCGCTTTCATGTTCGCGAAGCCGGCAACGCCGACAGATGTGAGCGCGGCCTCGGTTCCGCCCGTGATGACGATGTCTGCGCGGCCGGACCGGATGGTGAGAACGGCCTCGCCGATCGCGTGGCTGGCCGAGGCACAGGCGGTCGTTATGTCCATGTTGGGGCCGTGAACGCCGTAGCGGATGGCGACGTTGCCGGCGGCGGCGTTGGGCATGAGCTTGGGGATGAGGAACGGTGAGACGCGGGACGGCCCGCCCTTGTTGAGGCGCGTGACCTGGGCCTCCATCTCGACGATGCCGCCGATGCCCGTGCCGATGATGACGCCTACGCGGTAAGGGTCAATCGAGCCGAAGTCGACGCCGGAATCCCGGACGGCCTCCTCGCTGGCGGCGATCGAGAACTGCGTGAACCGGTCGACCCGCTTCGCCTCTTTGGGGTCCATCCAGTCGCCGGGGTCGAAATCTTTGATCTCACCGGCAATGGTTACCGCATGGCCTTGCGTGTCGAAGTTCGTGATGGTCGAGACGCCGTTCTTCCCCGCAAGCGCGGCAGACCAAAACAAGGACACGCCCAGGCCGATGGGTGTAACAGCCCCCAGGCCGGTGATGACGGCACGTCGCCGCTCGCCCATGGCCTACTTGTGCTCCTCAATGTACTTGACGGCATCCCCGATCGTCTGGATCTTCTCCGCATCCTCATCGGGAATGTTGAGGTCGAACTGGTCCTCAAGCTCCATGATCAGCTCGACCTGGTCGAGAGAGTCCGCCCCCAGGTCCGTAATGAAGGACGTCTCCTTGCTGATGTCTTCTTTCTTGACGCCCATTCGCTCTGCCACAATATCGAACACCTTATCGTCGACGGACAC
>JBDREM010000312.1:0-4848 GCA_043819695.1 Planctomycetota bacterium | reverse complement strand
GTCGGTGCAGCCGGCGTCGAGGCACCGCTGCCAGTCTTCGGCCAGGGCGTGTGCGGTGAGTGCGACGATGGGGCCGGTGTAGCTCTTCTCGCGCAGGAGCGTCGAGGCGTCGTATCCGTCCATCTCCGGCATCTGCATGTCCATGAGGATGACGTCGAACGGCTCGGCGAGCGCAGCCTCGGCGGCGACCCGGCCGTTCTCGGCGGCCCTCACCGCCGCGCCCGCCTTGCGGAGCACGGCGCTGATCAAGCGCCGGTTGTCGGGCCCGTCCTCGGCCAGGAGAACGCGAACGCCGCTGAGCGACTGCGACACGGGCGCGAGCAGCTCGCTCGTGCGGTGTGCGTCCAGCACCGCCTCGCCCGGGTCCTTCAGCATTCTGATGCCGTCGAGCGGCCCGGCCGGGATGGTGAGGCTGAACGTGCTGCCTTCGCCGGCCTTGCTCTCGATTGACAGCGTTCCGTTCATCAAGTCGGCCAGGCGGCGCGAGATGGCAAGCCCGAGCCCCGTCCCGCTGTGCCGGCGGGAGGGCGAACTGTCAACCTGCGTGAACGGCCGGCCCAGGCGCTCGAGGTCGTCCGCTGCGATGCCGATGCCGGTGTCGATGACGTCCATCCTCAGCCCTGGCTCGCCGCCGCGCCACTCAGGCAGGAACGTGATGACGATCCGGACGCCGCCCTTTTTCGTGAATTTGACGGCGTTGCCGACGAGGTTGAAGAGTATCTGCCGCACGCGGGCCTCGTCGGCGAGGATGGTCTCGGGCACTTCGCCGGCGTATTCGGCTTCGAGCGAGATCCCGTTCTGTCGTGCTCGCACTTGCATCAGGCTGACGATCTCGGCGACGATGGCCGCGATGTTGCATCGGGCCGGAACGAGTTCGAGCTTGCCCGCCTCGATCTTCGAGAGGTCGAGGATGTCGTTGATGAGGCGCAGCAGGTGTTCGCCGTTCCGGCGGACCGTCGCCAGGCAATCGCGTTTCTCGGCGCCGGACTGCCCGGGGTCGGCCATCAGGTCGCTGTAGCCGAGAATGGCGGTGAGCGGCGTTCGTATCTCGTGGCTCATGTTGGCCAGGAACTTGCTCTTGGCCTCGTTCGCGGCCTCGGCCGCCTCGCGCGCCTTGACGAGTTCCGTTTCGGCCAGCTTCCGGGCGGCGATGTCGCGCTCGGCGTCTTCCATCATGTTGAGGGTTGCGGCTCGAGCTTCCGCCAGTTCCGCAACGCGCGCCTCGAGCGCCGCCTCGGCTTTCCGACGCTGTTCGACCTCTTGCTTCATGTTGTCTTCGTTCGCCAGGAGCGACATTGCCGTCTGTTCGTACTTCTCGACCTCGACCTCCAGCTCTTTCTGTGTTTGCGACAGGTTGCGTTCGATCCGTCCGAGGAAGAACCAGAAAAACGTGAGGAGCAGCCCGCCGACGATGGTCACGCCGCCGACGAGGAGTGCCGACAGCTTGTGGATGCCAGCCAGGTCAGCGGTCACGTCGCGCAAGGCGATGAAGTCGCCTATGTTGCGGCCGTGTGCATCGATCAGCGGAACGAATCCGCCGTAATAGTCTTTGCCTGTTCCCGATACGCGAATGACGGAGTCAAGATGCTCTTTTCCCTCGCACGATTCGAGGTCAGCTACGCAGCCTGCCAATTCAGGAAACAACTCCGGCATTGTCTGGTCGGCGACCACGAACTTGTCGGCAAGGTCCCAATTGCCCGTTCGGCCCATCATCCTCATGCCTTCCTCCCACTTCGCGCGGTCGAGGTACTTCTTGTTGATGATGACAACGAGCTCGATGCCGAGGGTCCGGCTCAGGCGCGGAGTGATGTGCTCGATCTCTTCGCCCAGTTCGATGTAGCCGGCGAGCTTGCCGGCGATGTGCCAGGGGTACACGACGCGCAGCGTGAACGTGCCGAACAGCCCAAGCTCGATGCCGTGTGTCGTCTTTCCTGTTTCGGCTGCGCCGGCCATCGTGAAGCGGTCGATGTAGTCTCCGTGCTGCGGCGGGTTGTGAACGCGGAGGAAGTTGACCCGGCCAACGTCGTGGAAGTAGAAGTGCGTGACGCGGTGCCGCGCGCGCAGCTTCTCGAGAATCGGCCGCGCGCGTTGCAGAAGCTTTTCACGATCTTGCGCGAGCCACGCTCGCCGCAGGCCGTCATCCTCTTCGACGGAGCGGATCAGCCCCTTCAGGACTTCGGCGTCCCTGTCGAGTTCCTCGGCGAACGCCCGCTTCAGGCCGGCGGTCAGCGAGCGTACGTCCCGGTCGAGCTGGTCATGAACGTGCCGGCGAAATCCGACGACAGCCGCGATCATGAGCGCGGCCAGCGCCACCATCAGCGGCACCAGGATACGGCATCTGATCCTTTGCGGGGTCATTACTGCAGCCCTCTATGAACGCGGCTCCGTGCGGCCGACGCTGCTTGTCCGGTACTTCTCTTCCCGGTCGAGCTCCGCAAGCAGGCCGTTGATTTCCTGTTTCAGCTCGGCCATCCTCAGCTCGCGCCCGACGGCCAGCCGGTTGAAGCGCTTCACTTCTTCCATGTGTTCTTCCAGGTGCGCGTTGCTGGCTGAAAGCTGCTCTGTCCGCTCGGCGACCCGCATCTCCAGTTCGTCGTGGGCCGTGCGCAGCGCCTTTTCCGCCCGCTCGCGGACGGCGATCGCCCGCTTGAGCTTCTCGTTGGTCTCGTCGAGCTCGAAGGTGCGTTCTCTCACCAGCCGCTCAATGCGTTCCGCGCGGCCGATGGCCGACAGGAATCCGCCGGTCACCAGCGCGGTCAACACCAGGCCGCCGCACAGGATAAGCCACAACTCCCACGTTCTGCCCGACGCGAAGTAGGCCGGCGTTGGCCTGCACACGACCAGCCACTTGCGGCCCGCGACGTCCAGCATCGCGGCGTGGTGCAGGCCGGCCCTCAAGCCGGCATCGTCGTCCCGCATCGGCTGCACCGGCTCGGACCGGGTGCGCGCCGGCTGGAAATCGAGGAACCGCGCGCCCTCCGGCGCAGACCGGTCAAGCAGGTACACGTCGACCCCTTGGGGCTTCAGATAGGCCAGCGCCCTCCGCGCCATGTCGCCGGCCCGAAAGACGCCCAGGACAAAGCCCTCAAGGCTGTTCCGCCGGGCTTCCGGAGAATCGGTCGGCTGACCTTTGCGGTAAACAGGCAGGAAGACGAGGAAGCCGTACTGCCGGCCGATCTCCTGCACCAGAGTGATGCGGGACGTGGCGGCCATCAGGCCGCTCTCGGCCGCCCGCTCCAGCGTCCGCTTGCGCGCCGGGTTCGAGGCGACGTCGAACCCCACGGCCACCTCGTTCCCTTCGTATGGCTCGACGAAGTAGACCGGGAAGTACTCCTCTCGGTCGGCGGCCCTCGTCATCTGGCCCTGACGCTTCCGCTCGGTGATCTGGAAGTCGGCCAGCCCTTCCCGCCGCGCCGCCTCCTCACACGCCGCCCTCCGCGAGTGCGGAACGCGCGGTATCCACTCCAGCGCCTGAATGCCTGGGTTGTGCGCCAGGAAGGGCTTGACAAACTCGCGGAACTCGCTGCGTTCCACCTCGACCGACGCGGCGTAGTACGCGCCGAGCGCCTCGACCTCGTGCAGATTGAACTCGATGATCTGCTTCAGCGCCGAAACACTGTCCTCGGCAGCGCCCACGAAACCCGCCTTCATTCGTTCGTGCTCGCCCCGCCACGCCCGCGTGAACGCCGTCACGGACAAGACCAGGCCAACGCACAGTATCATGACCGCCGGCGCGTAACGCACCCGGCGACGATTGACCGAAAAGTTACCGACTTGTCCGTTCCCGTTCATCAAGCAGAGCTCCTGCAATATCCTTGCCGTTCATTCCGGGCATGACGACGTCGGTCACGAGCAGGTGGGTCGGCCCGGCGTGCTCTTCGGACACGCGCAGGGCGTCGGGGCCGCTCCCGGCCTCCAGCACGGTGTACCCCTGCTCGCGGAGGGTTCGGCCTTCGAGGGTCCTGACCGTCTCGTCGTCCTCCACGAGCAGTACGGTCCCGGTCCCTTTGTCGAGCGTCGGCGCGGTGGCTGGTTCCTTCATTGCCTTCTTCGTTCCCGCCGCAGCGGGCAGCCAGACGTTGAACGTCGCGCCGTATCCCGGCTCGCTGACCGCCGCGATGTCGCCGCCGCTTTGCTTCACGATGCCGTACGCGGTCGGCAGGCCGAGCCCTGTTCCCTTGCTCTCGGTTTTCGTGGTGAAGAACGGCTCGAACACGCGCCGGCGCGTTGACCACCAGGTTCATCACCACTTGTTCGAGCCCGCTGCGGTCCGCCTTGACCGGCGCCAGGCCGGCCGCGGGGTTGACCGACAGCATGTTATTGAAGTCATGTGCGACGCCGCCTGCGAGCTGCCCGACGGCCTCCATCTTCTGCGATTGCCGGAGCTGCTCCTCGAGCCGTCTGCGCTCCGTAATGTCGTGGAGTGTCACGAAGTGCGCGTCGGTCTCGTCCCACACAATCTCCGCCGCGTGCATCTTGGCGGCACGGCGGCCGCCGTCGGGCAGGGCGATCTCGGCCTCGAGCGTTTCACCCGCGGGCAAAGGAAAGCCGAATGGCTCGGCCAGCAGCTCGTCGGCCGTTCGACCGAGCAGTGCCTGTGCGGCTGGATTGGCGAATAGCACGCCGCCCTCCCTGCCGACGATCACGATTCCGTCCATGCTTCGGTCGACGATGTTGTGGAAACGGGCCTTGGCCCTCGCCAGTTCCTCAGTGCTGCGCCGGAGGGCGTCGAGCTGGCCGCGCCGCTCGATCACGTGGCGAATGCAGCGTGCGAGAAGATCGCCTGTGAGTTCCTCGCTGACGAGACGGTCCCAGGCGCCCCGCCGCACGGCCTCTTCGGCGAGGTCC
>JBDREM010000311.1:0-8448 GCA_043819695.1 Planctomycetota bacterium | reverse complement strand
GCCCGAGTTCTTCGACATCGAGGACTTCGCCGGCCCCTTCGACTTCTGGCAGAAGATCGCGACTTGGCAGAACCGCGACAACCTCCGGCGGAAGAACCGCAGTCGCGAGTGGCGGTCGCCCGCCGAGACCTTGCGCCAGTTGCAGCCCGACCGCGACCTCGCCATCTTCTTGCTTCCCCCCATCCATGTCGATATACTCCTCGCCGACCCAGGGGGGTACTATCTACCTGTGCACCCCGCATCTTGTTCGGCCGTGTGGCTCGCTCGCACTTGAGGGCGGCGGCGGGGCACGGTAGAATCTCACTCACATGTCCGGCATGAATGATGAGAAACAAGCGGCGGCCTCGCTGGTGACTCCGCCCGGCAGCGGGGGGATCGCGGTGATCGAGGTCCGCGGCCCGGCCGCCGGCGACGTTGTCGCGGCCGTGTTCGCGCCGAAGTCCGGGCGCAACTGGCTTGCCGAGCCGGAGGGCAGGCTGCACTACGGCCACGTGCGGGACGGGGGGGACATCGTCGACGAGGCGCTCGTGCGGCTGGCGCCGCGCGGCGACGGCGCCGGCGCGGTCGAGGTCAACTGCCACGGCGGGATCGTGACTGCGGCCGAGGTGATGCGGCTGCTTGTCAAGGCCGGCGCCGTCGAGCTGCCGCCGGCGGCCTTCGGGGATCGGGCCGCGGCGGACGCGGGGCTCGACAGGATTCAAGCAGCGGCCTTGAGACTGCTGCCCGCGGCCGAGACGCGGCTGGCGGTGCGCGTTCTTTGCGATCAGCTCGATGGAGCGCTGTCGCGGGCGGTCAAGGCGATAGACCTTGCGGCGCCGGACGCTTCCGACCGTCTCGGCTTGCTCGCGGCGTCGGCCGAATTCGGGAAGGCTCTGACGCGGCCGCGGCGGGTGGCGCTCGTCGGCAGTCCGAACGCCGGGAAGTCGACGCTTTTCAATGCGCTTGTGGGGCACAACCGGACGATCGTGTCGGCTGCGCCCGGGACGACGCGCGACTTCATCAACGAGTTCATCGCGCTCGGCGGGTACCCGCTCGAGCTCATCGACACCGCGGGGCTTCGCCGGCACGGCGGCATCATCGAGATGAAAGGCGTCGAGGCCACGTGGGGCGTGGTGTCCGCTGCCGACTTGATCGTGATCGTCGCCGACGGCAGCCGGGCGATGACGAATTCCGAGCGCGAGTTGGCGCGGGCGATGTTGCCGCGCGCGCCGATTCTGGTGCTCAACAAGTCCGACATGGCCGCGGCGCCGGAAGAGCAGCCCGACGCGGCCGGAGCGATCACGTGCATAGTCTCGGCGCTCACGGGCGACGGGTTGCCGAAGTTGGAGAGAGCGATCCTCCAGCGCTTTCCTGATCCGGCCGCATATCCCCCCGGCGCAGCGGTCGCTCTTACTGAGGAGCACGAAAACGCCCTCGAGCAGGCCGGCGCCCGTTGCCGGTCGGGGCAGGCGGCCCTGGCCGCCGACGAACTGGCCGCCCTGCTCACGTAGTGCCGTAGCTCGTTTCCTTCGCATGGGGGTACGGGGGCTACAAGCAGCGTCGACAGTTTACCACGCCCTGCGGCCATGTGTAACATTGCCTCACAGCGGCGGTTATGGCCTGAGGGCGGCGTGCGCGGCCCCCGGGCCAGACTACCCCTACGAGCTACGAGGGAATTCTTCCACATGCCGGGCCGCGGCCCGGCGCCGCCGGCCAGCCTTTTTTTGCATGTAAAACTATGTCGCTTCGCTCGTTATGGCTGAACCACCGCGCAAACTTCGAGCGTATATATTATTGGGCACGCTTCTTGCTGTATGCCGGGTCGAAGACTGACGAGGCGGCTTTCGGCGACAAGGTGATGACAATGACACCGACACTCACGCAGCTTCAGGTCAGACCGGTCGAGCGGGCGCGCCGCGGCGTAGCCGGCCGCTACATCGAGTTCTGTGCAGATCACCTCCACCAACTCGAAGAGTCCATCGCCGAGCACGACGTGGCGTCGGTCAGCCGCATCGCTCACGTCCTGAAGGGGAACGCGCGCCTTGTGGGCTTGGGCGAACTCTCGAGCCTGGGCGGACAACTCGAACAGTATTGCATGGGTGACGACTGGGCCGCGATCGACGCGGCGTACCGCGCGATCGCCGACACCGTCTTGAAGCTGTGTTCGGGCGCCGGCCTGCGCGTCGAGGTCAAACAACGGCCTGCCGCGCCCGAGCAGACAGTCACGATCAAGTCAAAATCGTAGCACGGCCATCTTGGGCGTGCACACCACGGGCAGGATGCCCGTGCTACGGCGGGATGCCGGTGGAACTCACGGGCAGGATGCCCGTGCTACGGCGGGATGCCGGTGGAACTCACGGGCGGGATGCCCGTGCTGCGGATTCCCCCGGCCTTTTTCGCCTCCGGTCAATGATGTGATAAGGCAGGTAGAGCGCCGCGAGCGTGACCGCGCCAATCCCGGACATCGGCATCAGGTACCACGGCCACGGCCCGAGGAAGTCGAGCAGCGACGCGCTCTCGGGCTTTTCGCAAAGGAACATGTAGTTGGCCGACAGGGCCTGGTCGAGGCCGGCGACGGCGGCCATGCAGGCGAGCGTTATGAGGATGCTGCGCGGGACAGAGCGCGGCCCGGGCCGCATGCGCCGGCCGAGCGTAAGATACGCGACGGCCAGCACAATGCCGCCGTGTGAGATGAAGAAGCGGAGGAACTCGTATGCGGGGAACGGCTGGGCGACGCTGGGCGTCAGCAACGCCTGGAGCGACCCGCCGAGCCCCCAGAAATATGCGAGCTCGAAGGGGATCTGTCGTTCGGTCAACACCGCCCACACGGCCATGAAGAGAGCTGCGTCGCACAGGTGCAGGGGGAGCGAGGATGCCGCTTCCCAGGAGCCGGAGTCGAGTTGGTAGAGATGCCAGATGAACTCGTTCGCCAGGAGAACGGCCGCGAGCGGGACGGCCAGCCGCCGCGGGCGTGCGACGAACACGGGCAGTCTCGCGGCGCGTGCCATTGCCAGCGCGGCCAGAGCCGTCGCCGCGAGCGCGCCAAGATGAGCTGGCCCGAACAAGATAAACATCGCATCCCGCACCATCAGAGGCCCGTCCCTGGCGGCCGTGCGCCCGCCCGATTATACACCGTGGCCGCGGCTGCTCAAGGGACGGGTGCCGCGGAGCGCGGCGCCCGAGCGGCCGTTTAGTGTTGACATGTCACGGCCTTATTTGGTATGGTACGTCGCGACAGGCCGGACGCGTGGAGGTCCTGCCGGAGTGTGAACCCTTGGACAAGACCGGGCGCAGTGAAAGCGATCGTCTCTGACATTCACGGGAACCTGGAGGCGCTGACGGCGGTCCTCGAGGACATACAACGCAAAGGCATCGAGGAGATTATATGTCTTGGCGACATTGTGGGTTACGGGCCGGACCCGACGGCGTGCCTTAACCGTGCCCGCAAGTTTGCGCTCTCGATCCTCGGCAACCACGAGGAGGCGGTGCTGTTCCGCGCGGGCTCGCGCGACTTCCGCGTCCGCGCCGAGCTGGCCATTGAATGGACCAAGGAGCAGCTCTTCGACGTCGATCCCGCAGCCGGGCAGGCGAGCCTCAAGTTTCTCCACAGCCTCCAGGAGATGCACGAGGACGCCGCGGAGCTGCTCGTGCACGGGTCGCCGCTTCAGCCTCTTCGTGACTACGTGTACCCGAAGGACGTTCGGAACAGGGCCAAGATGCAGGACATCTTCTCGAAGATCCCCGGGCTCTGCTTCTGCGGCCACACACACCTGCCCGGCGTGTTCGAGGAGGACGGCACCTTCATTCACCCCGAGGACTTGCCGATGGGCGTCTACCTGACCGGGTCGGAGAAGGTGATGGTGAACGTCGGCAGCGTCGGCCAGCCGCGTGACGGCGACCGCAGAAGCTGCTACGTCACGTTCGACGGCGAGGCCGTCGTCTTCAGGCGGGTCGAGTACAACATCGACGAGACCGTGAAGAAGGTCTACGCCGCGAAGGGGCTCGACCGCTCTCTCGGTGACCGACTGAGAGCGGGGAAATAGGTGAGCGACAACCAGCGCACCATAGTCGGACTACTCGCCTGTTTCCTGGCGATATTCCTCTACATGAACTTCGTACTCCCGCGGACGCGGCCCGAGCGCCTGCCGCCCGCGCCCGCCGCTCCGAAGCGGCCCGCCGGCGCGACAACGCGGCCCGCGGCCATTACTCAGAGGCCAGAGCCCCCGGCCCCTGCGACGCACCCGGCCAAGGCGACGACGACCCTGCCGGCCAAGGCGACGACCCTGCCGGCCAAAGCAGTCCCAAAGACTTCCGCTCTGCCGGAGCAGAAGGTCAAGGACGACATCGTCTGCGAGACCGAACTGTTCCGCGTCGTGCTCACGAACCGGGGCGCGGCGATCAAGAGCGTTACGCTGCGCGATTTCTACATGTTCCCGCAAGAGGACCCGAAGCCGGGGGAGGGAGACCTGAAGCTCATCACCGAGATCGAGAAGGGCAAGCTCTCGCTCACGATGGCCGAGTTGAGCGGGGCCGGCAAGCTCGACACCGCCGTCTGGCAGCACGTTCCGAGCTGTCCTGTGCCGACAGGGTTCTCGAAGGCCGAGCAGTTCAAGACGCGAATCGCGGACCGCGGCCTCGAGATCACGAAGACGTTCCTGTTCCGCGAGCCGGAACGGACGAAGGACGGCAAAGATACCGTCCGCGGCCGCGACATCCAGATCAAGATCGCCGTTCGGAACCTGGCGGATGAGCCCGTGGACTTCGCCTACCACTTGCGGTCGGCCGCGGGGATCGTGCCCGAGCCCGACGTGCCGCCGACCTTCCCGCTCGAAGGGCGTGCGTCGCGTGATGTCGTCGCGGTTGTGTGCGAAAAGGAACACGACGGCGCGTTCAAACTCGAAACCTTCGAGTCCGGCAAGGCCGATGATGGTGCCCATCGACACGAAAAAAGCCCGAGGGTCGAGCAACTGCTCTACGCGGGCGCAAAGAACCGCTATTTCGTTGCCGTGCTCGAGCCGCTGGCGGACGACAAGGAGGTCGGCGCCGTGCTCGTGGAGAAGATCGGCGAGCACAACGTGGCGGCGAGCCTCGAGTTCAGTCAGCAGGCGATCCCGGCCGGCGGCCTTGCATCGAGGACGTTCATGTTCGTCGTAATGCCGCGCATTCCCGAGCGGCTCCGCGAGTATGAAAAACACCACTTCGAGACGCTGCTCGATCTCGGCTGGCTCGGGCCGATCAAGAAGGCCCTCACCTGGCTCCTCCAAACGTTCTACAAGGCGATACCCAACTACGGCTGGGCGGTCGTTCTCCTCACCGCCTGCGTGCGGCTGTTGCTTCATCCGCTGACGCTGAAGAGCCAGAAGGCGGCGCACAAGATGCAGGAGATTCAGCCGCTCGTCAAGGCCGTGAAGGAGAAATACAAGCACGACAAGCAAGTGCAGCAGCAGGAGGTGATGAAGATCATGCGCGAGCAGGGCGCGAACCCGCTCGGCGGATGCCTGCCCGTGCTCCTGCAGATCCCGATCTTCATCGGCCTCTGGCGAAGTCTCTACGAGAACGCCAACCTGCGGCACGCTCCCTTCATGCTCTGGATCAACGACCTCTCGAAGGCCGACAATCTCTTCTCGTTCGAGTCGGCACTGCCCATCATCGGCCGGTCGTTCAACCTGCTGCCGCTGCTGTGCGCGGCCGTTATGGTCGTGCAGCAGAAGCTGACGCCGAAGAGCCAGGACCCGCAGGCGCAGCAGACGCAGAAGATGATGATGTTCATGCCGATCCTGTTCGCCTTCATGCTCTACGGGATGCCGTCGGGCCTGATGATATACTTTTTTTGCAGCAGCTTGTTCGGCGTCGCCGAGCAGCATTTGATCCGCAGGCGGCTCGTCGCCGCTGCCGCCGCGGCATCGACCGAGCCCGCGCCGGTCCCCGTCGAGCCCAAGCGCCAGAAGAGCGCGCCTCAGAAGCGCAAGAAGCGCCGCCGCAGGTAGCCGCGCGTGCGGTGCTCACTCGGCGTCCGTCAGCATCTCGTTGATCTTCCAGAGAAGTGTCTTGAGGCCCGTTCCGGTGAGGGCCGAAATGCGCACGACGTGCCGGCCGGCGCGGTCTTCGAGGCGCCGGGCGTTCGCCTCGGCACCCTCCATGTCGAGCTTGTTGGCGGCGACGACGAACGGCCGCCCGGCGAGAGCGGGGCTGTAGAGCCGTATCTCCTCACGGAGCGTCTCGTACGCTTCGACCGGATCAGTGTCGGCGGCGGGGGAGACGTCGACGAGGTGGACGAGCATGCGCGTCCGTTCGACGTGGCGCAGGAACTCGTCGCCCAGCCCCTTTCCGTCGTGTGCGCCCTCGATCAGCCCTGGCATGTCGGCCAGGACGAGGCGGGTGTAATCGTCGAGCTCGACGATGCCGAGGTTCGGGGCCAGCGTCGTGAACGGGTACCCGGAGACCTTGGGCCGCGCGGCCGACACCTTGCCGAGCAGGGTTGACTTGCCGGCGTTCGGCAGCCCGACGATGCCGGCGTCGGCGATGAGGCGGAGTTCGAGCCTCAGCGCGCGAGACTCGCCCTCGGCGCCCTTCTCGAACTCCCTGGGCGTTTGGTTTATCGACGACTTGAAGCGTGCGTTGCCGCGCCCGCCGCGCCCGCCGCGCGCGACGACGATCGGCTCGCCTTCCTCCGTGATGTCACGAAGCTGCAGCCCGGTCGTCTCGTCGAACAACGTCGTGCCGAGCGGGACCTGAAGGACAAGATCCCCGCCCGCCCTGCCCGTTTTGTTCGACCCGCTGCCGGGCTTGCCGTTCCCCGCGGCGTACTCGGGCAGGCGATTGAAATCGAGGAGCGTGGCGACCTGCGGATTGCCGACGATGATGAGGTCGCCGCCCTTGCCGCCGTCGCCGCCGTTGGGGCCGCCACGGGGAACGTATTTCTCACGCCGGAAGCTGACACAGCCGTGTCCGCCGTTGCCGGCGCGAACCTTGATGATGGCGTGGTCGATGAACATCGGCGGCTCCAATCCACATAGGCGAACCCTCACGGCCAAGAGACCTCACGGCCCTCTCAGTCGCGAGTCCGGGACACGGTGTAGATCTCCCGAAATACGCTCCTCGTCGTCGTTTGCCGACTCGTCCGGCCTGCACCGCCTCGAATCCGGTTCCTGCACGTCGGGTCGCCGGTTCGCTCCACGCCTCCTTCAGACCCCGCCTCGCGGCCACGCCCTTGCGCTTTGCTGCCCCGACCGGGGGAGAGGACTGCCACCTCCAAGCTGTTGGACACGCTCGGCACGCAGGGAGGCCCCGCAGTGCAACCGACTGCGGAACCTTCTCCTGCATTGGTGCCGAGGGGGAGAATCCCAGGTGGTGTTCTTCGCATAGTCGCCGAACTTGGCCGGCTAGGGCCTATTGGCTGAAAATACAAGGAGTTAACGTCGATTTCAGCGGCCCGGGAAGTCCTCGGGAATCCTGCCAAAATGGCCGAAATTCCCACCCTTTTCTTCACAATAGGCCCCACGTGGGCTCCACGTGAGAGCCGCTGTCACTGACAGCATTATAGCCGGAGCGTCGGCTCTTGGCAAGACCCTCCGCCAGCACTGGCAACTGCATTACCGTCTCGATGTTGGCTCCCTTTTGGGGCTATCGAGGCCGTCAGCTTCGAAGCATGTCGCTGGACCACGCTTCTGCACGCCGACCGCAAGGTCCTCGGGCAGCTCAACACCGGCTCCGCCGGGAGGGGAGATGATGACGAATCAGTCTGGCCGGGTGTCCCGTCATTCGGATGCCCGGCCCTCCAAGGAGCATAGCACCTGACCGTTTTCTTTTTAGCGTAACACTTCAGCCGAATGAAGTGGATCAGCTTGGCAAGGGCGGCAGGGTGCCGGTGCGAACATAGGCGCGGAGGGCGGCGACGATGGTGTCGAGGGGATCGTGCCCGCGAAGCTTGAGCGTGCGATAGACGGACATCAGGATGGCTTGGACGTTCGCTCCGTTCTCGCTGCGGTTCGAGGGCGAGTTCTTGCGCATAATGACCGCCGGACGGATTTCCCGTTCGGCGTGGTTGTTGTCCGAGGGAACGCGCGGATGATCGAGGAACGTGAACAGGGCGTCGCGATAGCGCCGAAGCCGCTTCTGAAGCCGGTTGACGTTGCGGTTCTCGGATGGCGCGTCGAACAGGTCGGCCAGCCGCGGGTCGAGCCGGGCCCGGCACGAGGCGAATCGTTCGCCGGACAGGTCGTCGCACCTGCCCAGGCGGATCGCGTCGCGCAGGAGCCGCTTGAGCTTCTTCGAGAACGCCGCCCACGCCTCCGTCCGGTCGTCCTCGTCGGTTTTGTCCAACTCGCGGAACAGGTGCGGCAGGCATGCCTGCCGAGCCGCACACTCGATGGCGCTGTACGCCGCCCAGAAGTCCGTGACCAGGGTGCCGTCGAACGCCTCGGTGAAAAACTTCGACAGCGCCGGGGAACCGCGCGACCGGTCGATCAT
>JBDREM010000310.1:0-18171 GCA_043819695.1 Planctomycetota bacterium | reverse complement strand
CGTCGACGTTCTTGCCCGCGCCGCCGCAGACGTACCAGAACAACTTGATGTCGGCCTTGTGGGCAGCGTCGGCAATCTCCTTGCACACGTCGCGCTTGAACGGCGACTTCGGGTGCGTGATCTTGTTGTCGGTCGTCTGCGTGTCCCACAGGCAGAAGTTGCCGGTCGGGCGGCGATGCATTGCGCCGTTCTGCCGCGTCACGAAGATGACGTACTTCGCGCCGCTCTCCTGGACGACCTTGATCCACTCGGTCGCGTCGAACTTGTCGACCTTCGCGAGGTTCTTGAACAGGTTCTCCCAGTAGACATCGTCCGTGCGGTTCGCCCACGACGCGTGGCGCTTCTCGATGCCGACGCCCCAGTGGATGAAGATGCCGAACTTGGCGTCGCGCCACCACGCCATGTCCTTCTCGCTCGCCTTCAGGCCCATCTCGACGAGCTGCTCATGCGTGAGCTTCGCCTCCCCCGCCCCGGCCTCGATGCCGAAGAAACAGACCAGCCCGACAATGAGAGCGGACATCAGCCGCTGGTTCATCGCGCTCATGGCGGCATTTTCTCCTTTCGCCCAGAACGACGGCTCCCTCGGGCAGTCGACCTTCAGCAGCGCGCCGCCGCCGGCCTTGAGCTTCACGCTCGCCGTCCTGCCCGAGACCGAGCCCGGTTGCGCCCGGCCCGGCACCTCGACCTTCTTCACGGCCGGCCCGAACGTCACGCGCGCCGTCCGGGCGCGCGGCTGCCGCACACCGGCGTTCGCCGTCCGCTTGTCCGCGAGTATAACACAATCCGGGCCGGGCCGCCCCGTCTTGCAGTTCCGCTCGGCCACGAGCACGCCCGCGAGCGGGCAACCGCGATGTGGGCGCCGAACGCGCCTCGCCGCGGGAACGAGCGACCATCCCGGCCCGTTTCCCCGGCCCCCGCACCTTGCGGCGCCGCACCCGCCCGGATACAATCGCAGGGGAGGGCAAAAGCCAAGCCCGTCGCCTCGAACTCGTCACGGGAACCGAACGAGATGTGCAAACCGCGCACCGGAGAATGCGAATGGACTCGTTCTGCATCTGCACCGCGCTCGCATCTGCCTCGATCGTTCTTTGTCTCGCAACGGCATCGGGCCAGGACCTGAACCCCGTGGGGAACGCCGGCGACTGGCCCACGTACATGCACGACGCCGACCGCTCGGGCACGTCGCCCGTCGAACTTGAGCTGCCGCTCGAGCTCGCATGGAGCTATCACGCTCGCAAGGCGCCCGAGCCGGCATGGCCGCCGCCGGCCGACCGCGACCTCTTCCACGGCATGCGCAAGCTCAACCCGCGGGTGATCTACGACCGAGCGTTCCACGTCGTCGGCGCAGGCGGCAGCATCTTCTTCGGCTCCTCGGCCGACGGCAAGGTCTACTGCCTCGACGCGGCGACCGGGCGCGAGAAGTGGGCCTTCCACACCGAGGGGCCCGTCCGCCTCGCACCGGCCGTCGCCGACGGCAGGGCTCTCTTCAGCTCCGACGACGGACACGCCTACTGTCTCGATGCGGCCGACGGCGCACTGCTGTGGAAGCTCCGGCTGGCGCCGGGCGGCCGGCGCATCCCGGGCAACGGCCGCATCATCAGCTCGTGGCCGGCGCGCACGGGCATTGTCGTTGACGGCGGCCGCGCGTACGCCTGCGCCGGTCTCTTTGCCGCCGACGGCGTCCACTACAGCGTGATCGACATCGCCGCGGGCAAGAAGATTTCCGACAAGAAGATCGACCAGTCGGCGCAGGGGTACGTGCAGTTCCGCGGCGATCAGCTCTTCGCGCCCACAGGCCGCACCGACGGCGCCGTGATCGGTAAGCTCGCGCGGAGCGGCCCGCCCGCCCGCGTCGCGAAGAGAGAGCACCGGCCCAAGTACCCGTACGCGAACATCGCCGCCGGCACGCTCCAGTTCTGCGGAGGCGATAACGAGATCGCGGGGTTCGAACTGGCCACCGGGAAGAAGGTCTGGTCGGCGAAGGTCGACGGGCGCGCCTACTCGCTCGCCGTCGCCGGCGGCCGCCTGCTCGCGAGCACGAGCACCGGCATCATCTATTCCTTTGCCAACAAGCCCGGGCGGGCGCGGGCCGTCAAGCCGCCCGCGCCGAAGCCCGTCAGCTACCCGAGCGACGACGCCCGGAAGCGATACGCTTCAGCGGCCGACAGAATCGCCAAGGAGCTGCCGCGCCGCAGGGGCTATTGCCTGATGTTGAACGACGACGGCGCCCGCCTGGCCTTCGAACTGGCGAAGCGCACCGAACTCAGAATCGTCTGCGTCGAGCCGGACGCGAAGAGGGCCGCCGCCGCGCGGAAGGCGCTCGACGAGGCCGGGCTCTGCGCGCGCGTGGTTGTGCATCAAGTCTCGCCGAAGAAGCTGCCCTACGCGGACTACGTCTTCAACCTCGTCGTGCACGGCGGCCTGGCCACGGGCAAGGCGTTCGACGGCTCCCGCGCCGGGGCGACGCGCGTCCTGACCCCGTGCGGCGGCGTCGCCATATTCGATCTCAAAAAGCCGGACATTGTCCGCCGCGGCCCGCTCAAGGGCGCCGGCAACTGGACACATTTCTACGGCGACGCAGGCAACTCGACGTGCAGCGGCGACGCCCGCCTCCGCGGGCCGATGAGGATACAGTGGTTCGGCCTGCCCGGGCCGCGGCGGATGGTCGACCGCCACAACCGCGGGGTCGCGCCGCTCTACGCCGCCGGCCGCCTGTTCGTCTCCGGACAGGACTACATCGCGTCCGTCGACGCGTACAACGGCACCGTCCTGTGGGAGCTCGAGCTGTCCGACTCGATGCGTGCGATGGCGCTGAAGAACTGCGGCAACATGACGACGGACGGCGGCGTCCTCTACGTGGCCGCGAAGAACCGCTGCCTCGCATTCAACGGCGACACGGGCGAGGTCGTTCGCACCTTCCCCGTGCCGGCCGCGGACAAGGACTGGGGCTACGTCGCGTCCGCCGCCGACATGCTCTTCGGCAGCGCGACCAAGCCGGGGGCCTCGCGGTTCACCCTGTCCCAGCATTCGTGGCAGGCCGCGTACTTGCCGTTGCAGGCCATTGTGTGCAGCGACTCGATCTTCGCCCGCGACCGCGGCACCGGCAAGCTCATCTGGACCTACGACTCGAAGGCGGGCGCCATCCCGAATCCGTCCATCGCCATCGGCGCGAGTCACGTCCTCTTTCTCGAGAGCGCCAACGTGGGGACGCGGAAGACCCCCAGCGGCCGCGTGTCGCTGCCGGCTCTGCTCGGGAAAGGCGCCGACCTCGTCGCCCTCGACATGCACACCGGCAAGGTCGTCTGGAAGAGCCCCGTCGACCTCGCGTTCCAGCACGCGCTCTATGCGAGCGTGGCCGGCGGCAAGCTCGTGCTCACCGGATCGAAGGTGACCGGCGGGCAAATCCAGTATGACCTTCACGCCTTCGACGCCGCGACGGGCAAGCCGCTCTGGAAGATCACGTACATTCCCGAAGGTAAGCTCGACGCGAGCGGCGGCCATGGCGAGATCACGCAGCACCCCGTGATCGCGAACAAGAAGGTCTACCTCTGGACGGCCGCGTACGACCTGGCGACCGGCAAGAAAACCAAGTGGTCGTGGCGGCGCCCCGGCGGAGGATGCGGCACGCTCTCCGGCTCATCGACCGCGCTCTTCTTCCGCGCCGGCAATCCCCAGATGACCGACCTGGCGACGGGGAAGCACACGAACCTCATCCACGAGACCCGGCCCGGCTGCTGGATCAACGTCATCCCCGCCGGCGGGCTCGTCCTCATCCCCGAAGGCAGCTCAGGCTGCTCGTGCGCCTACCCGATTCAGGCTTCAATCGCCCTGGCGCCCGCCGGCAGCCAAGGGGAAAAATAAGCGCACCGCGCGGATCGGCGACGATGCCGTCCTTGCCGTTCCGCCGCCTGCGCTGTTTGCCGAGCCGGCACGGCGGTGCGCGGAGCCCAACATGACCCCGGGCGGACCCGCATCAGCCGATCCGCCCGAGATGCACGTGCCGTTTTGCTTGAAGCGCGTGCCGCGCGACTTAGGGCCCGGTCTCTCTCAGCGCCACCTTCAAGACCGAGAGCAACCTGTCGGGCGAGACCGGTTTCTGGAAAACACCGGCCAGCCCGAGCGCGGCGGAATCGGTGGCCAGGTTGAAGTCGTCGCCCACGGAGCTCAGCATATAGATCGGTGCGGCGTTGCCGAGAAGTCTCAGCTCCTTGACGAACGTGGCCCCCGCGTCGATCTCCTCCATCATCAGGTCGACAATGACGAGGTCCGGGTTGATCTCCTTGTAGGCTTCGAGGCCCTCTTCGGCCGTTACGGCCGTGCTGGCGATGTAGCCGCCGTTCTCGAGCACGGTCTTGAGGAACTTGCAGATGTCCGGGTCGTCATCGAGGCAAAGAATTACGTGTTTCCCGTCTTGCATGGGTCGTCCTCACTTGTCTGTGTCGCCGGGCCGCCGGCCCCGGTCGCCGCCCTCCGGGCGAACCTCATTGAAGTCCCGCTCGAGAATGGCCCGCTCGAGATAACTCACGGCCGCGGCCAGGTTCGCCCTCGCGTTCTCCGACAGTTCCTCGCCAAACTCGTTGAACTCATACCCGCGGATGCCCATAATATAGCATTCGGGCTCCGCGCCGAAAAGGTCTTTCGCGAGCGCCAACACGGCGCGCGGCTCGACGCTGTGCGTGCTGAAGCTCATCGAGCCCCCGCCGGCCGTGATGCGCCGGACCCAGAACGGCTCGGGCCCGGCCACGTCGGCATCGGCGAAGACAACCAAGTCGTGCCGGGCAACGTCGGCCGCGTCCTCGACGGTCAGTTGATAATCGGCCTCGACCGAGACGCCCGGCAGGTCCAGCTTTTCAATCGCGTCGGCGAGCGCCGGCCCCAGCCCGTCATCGAGCCGCCCGGGGTTGCCGAATCCGATCAGCAGGATGTCCGCCGTCTCCGTGTTCATTATCGCAGCTTCCGGTCGACCACGTTGCCCTCGTGGTCGAGCAGCCTGACCTCGAGCGGCATCTTGCCGAGCGCGTGCGTGGCGCACGACAAGCACGGGTCGTAGGCTCGGATCGCGACCTCGATGTGATTGAGCAGGCCCTCGGTGATCTCCGGCACGCCGGAGATGTGGTCGGCGGCGACTTTCTGGACCGCGCGGTTCATCGGCTCGTTGTTGTGCGTGGTCGAGACGATCAGGTTCGCCATCGTGATCTGGTCGTTTTCGTCGACCTTGTAGTGGTGGAAGAGGGTGCCGCGCGGCGCCTCGAGGATGCCGACGGCCTCGCCGCGCCGGTCGCCCCGGACCACGAGGTCCTCGCCCTGAAGGTCGGGGTCGCCGAGCAGTTCGTTGATTTTCTCGACGGCGTGCAGGGCCTCGATCATCCGCGCCCAGTGGTAGGCCATGGTGATGTTGTTCGTCTTGCCGCCGGTCACGGCCGCGAACGCCTTGCGGGCCTCCTCGGCCTCGGGCGTGTCGATGCGGTCGCAGCAGTTGATCCGCGCGAGCGGGCCGACGCGGTACCAGCCGTTCTCGGGGCCGAGCTCCTTGATGAACGGGAACTTCATGTACGACCAGCTCCGGACCTCCTCGGCGATCACCCTGGCATAATCCTGGTTGTCGACCTGGTCGAAGATCTTGTTGCCGTCCTTGTCGACGGCGCGAAGCTTGCCGTCGTAGAGGTCCATGCAGCCGTCGTCGCGGACGATCGACAGGTGATTCGAGTCGAAGCACCCGAACGATGCGGCCATTTCGAGGTTCTCAGTCGTGTAGTCGACGGCAATCTTGAGCGCTCCGCGCGCCCACTCGAGCATCTGATCGATGTCCTCGAGCAACGAGTCGCGCTCCTCGACGGACAGGTTCTTGTTGATGCCGCCGGGGATGGCGCCGGTCCCGTGGATCTTCTTGCCCGCCGTCGCCTTGATGATCTCCTGGCCGTACTTCCGCATCATCACGCCCTGGACGGCGAGGTCGGGGTACTTGGCGGCGACGCCGATCACGTTGCGGATGGCCGGGTCGGCGTCGAACCCGAAGAGCAGGTCGGGCGAGCAGAGGTGGAAGAAGTGCAGCGCATGCGACTGCAGGATTTGGCCATAGTGCATGAGCCGGCGCATCTTCTCGGCGGTCGGCGTGAGGTCCTCGCCGCCGACGATGCGGTCCATCGCCTTGGCCGCGGCGAGGTGATGACTCACCGGGCAAATGCCGCAAAGCCGCTGCACAATCACGGGCACTTCCCAGTAGGGCCGGCCCCGGATGAACCGCTCGAAGCCGCGGAACTCGACGATGTGGAACCGCGCCTGCGTGACCTTGTTCTGCTCGTCGAGCAGAATCGAGACCTTGCCATGCCCCTCGACGCGGGTTACGGGCTCGATGATGACTCTCTTGGCGCTGGTTGTTGACACCGTTGGACTCCTATTCTCCCACGATAGAGGAATGTCGAATGTCGAAATCCGAATGACGAAACAATGACGGAACACGAATGAGGAAACACGGCGAGCCGAGAACTGCCCACCGACGGCGCCGCAACCGGCTGTTCATTCTGTCATTCAGCATTCGGCATTGATTCGACATTCGTCACTCGTCATTACGGCCGCAGGGCCGTCAGTCGTATTTGATCAGTTCATACGGCAGCTCGACCGGCTTGCCGGCCAGCAGCGCCACGAGCGCCGCCCAGAGCGCGTCGGCCGGCGGCGGGCAGCCCGGCAGGAAGTAGTCGATCTTGACCACCTCGTCGCACGGATAAACCCGGTCCAGCAGCAGCGGCAGCTCGGGATCGTTCGGAATCCGGCCGCTGGGGTTGTAGACGGTCGGGCCGTTGCGGTACGCCTCGTCGAGGCATTCCTGAAGGGGAATGCCGTTCCGCATGGCCGGGATGTCGCCGCTGATGGCGCATCCTCCGATGGCGATAAGGATGTCGCAATGCTTGCGGAAGTCCTGGAGCACGCGCACGTTTTCCTCGTTGGAGCAACTGCCCTCGATGATGCCCACGGCGCACCGGCCGGTGAACTCCTTGATGTCATCGACGGGGGACTTGTCGAACTCGACGAGCTCGACGAGCTGGAGGATGCGCTCATCGATGTCGAGCAGCGACATGTGGCATCCGAAGCAGCCACACAACGACGCCGTCGCGATCTTCGGCTTTGCCATCGTCTGTTGTTCCTTATTCCTTCGCAGCCGGTTTTTCGATGTCGGAGCCGATGGGCTCGTGGTCATACTTGCGTTCGCCGACCGGGACGGCGTAGGCGGTGCGCTTCTTCAGGAGCGCGCCGACCGGGCAGGCGTCGACGGCCTTGTCCGTCACGTCGGCGTCGGTGTCGCTGAGCCGCGCCTCGGCGTTGACGATCACGCGCTTCTCCGGCCCGCGGCCGGCGAACCCGAAGACGTGCTTGCCGTCGAGGTCCCGCGACGCCCGGACGCAGCGCGCACACAGGATGCACCGGTCGCGGTCGATCCAGATGTCCGGATGGGACGCATCGACTTCCCGCTTCGGGAACATGTAAGGGAACTGCGGGTGCGTGATGCCGAACCGGTAGGCGAGGGCCTGAAGCTCGCAGCTGCCGCTCTTCTCGCAGAACATGCAGAAGTGGTTGCCTTCCACGAAGAGCATGTCGATGATGCCCCGGCGGATGCCGAGCAGCTCTTCGGTGTCGTTCTCGACGACCATGTTCGGCGCGATGGGCTGCGTGCAGGCCGACTGGGGGCGGCCGTTAACCATCACGGTGCACACGCGGCAACTGCCGTGCGGCACGAGCCCCGCCATCGAGCACAGCCTCGGGACGTAGATCCCCGCGGCGTCGGCGGCCGCCATGATGGTCTGCCCGGGCTCGCCTGGGACTTCGACGCCGTCGATGACGAAGGTGAACTTTTCGCTCATGTGTCCTCGCCCTTTTTCCAGAAAAAAGCCCTATGCCTTGAAATGCGATGATTCGCGCCTCGCGAGCGCTTTCGCGCTGGCAAGCGCGGCCTGCATGTCGAACGCGCGACGACGCCCGCCCTTCCGCTTCTTCAACAGCCCCTCGTAGGCGACCCGGAAGCTCTTGAGAGACGTCAGCACCGGGTTGGCCGAGGTCTGTCCGAGGCCGCAGCGGCTACCCGCCTTGATCGTCTCGCCCAGCTTCTCGAGGTACTCGATGTCCTCGGGCTCGCCCTTGCCGGCCATGATCTTGTCGAGCCGCTTCTGCAGGAGCACGTTGCCCACGCGGCAGGGGGTGCAGTAGCCGCAGCTCTCCTCGATGAAAAATTCGAGGAACTTCCTGACGGGCTTCAGGATGTCGCGCTTCTGGCTGAAGACCATCACCGACCCGCCGGTCGCGAGGTCGTCGTAGCAGATCGTGTGGCCGAACCGGTCGGGCCCGACCATCTGGCCGCTCGGCCCGCCGACTTGAACGGCCTTCGCGTCCCGCGCGCCGCACAGCGAAAGGACCTCGCTCAGCTTGATGCCGAACGGCACCTCGTAAACGCCCGCCTTCGAGCAGTCGCCGCTGATGCTCAGCAACTTGGTGCCGGAGCTCCCGGATGACCCCATCCGTGCGAACCAGCCGGCGCCGTTCTCGAGGATCCGCGCGACGCAGCAGAACGTCTCGACGTTGTTCACGGTCGTCGGGCCGGCCTGGTAACCCTTCTGGGCCGGGAACGGCGGGCGGTTCTTCGGGTCTCCCCGCAGCCCCTCGCACGAGCTGATCAACGCGGTCTCCTCGCCGCAAATGTATGCACCCGCTCCCATCTGAATACGAATGTCGAAGTCGAAGCCCTTCTTGCCGCAGATATCCTTGCCGAGCAGGCCGTTGCTGCGGCGTTCGTTCAAGATGTGTTCGAGCAGAGCCCGCAAGTAGGCATATTCGGCCCGCAGATACAGGATGCCGGTGTCGGCGCCGATGGCGTATCCCGCGATCGTCATGCCCTCGAAGAGCGGGTCGGCTCGCTCGGTGAGGATGACGCGGTCCTTGAACGTGCCGGGCTCGCCTTCGTCGGCGTTGCAGAGCACGTACTTCCGGTCGCCGGCGGCCTGGCGGGTGAATTCCCATTTCATTCCGGTGGGGAAGCCGGCGCCGCCGCGCCCGCGGAGGCGGGCGGTCTTGATTTCGCGGATGACCTCGGCCGGTGACATCGCCAAGGCCTTGGTGAGCCCCTCGCCGGGCCGGCTGTCACCGAAGATCACTTCGCCGGACTGGCGGATGTTGTTGTCGACGACCGACCGGACGAGGTCGTGCGCGTTGTTGCCGTCACCGAAGCTGTGGATGAGCTTGGCGGGGTCCATGTGCTCCCGCAGCTCCCTGACGATCCAGCGCGCAGCGTCGCTCGAGAGCCACGTGACGACGACGTCGTTGACGAGCGCGGCGGGCGCCTGGTCGCACATGCCGATGCAGGGCGTGCGCTCGAGCGTGATCTTGCCGTCGGGTGTCGTCTGGCCGAAGTTGATCCCGAGCTCCTCCTGGAACGCCTCCGCGACCCGCCGGCTGCCCTTCATCTCGTCGATGACGTCGTCGCACAGCCGGATCACAACCTTGCCCTTGGGCTTGCTGGAGAAGAAGGAGTAGAAGGACACCACCCCCTCGACCTCGACGCGGTGTGCGGAAACGCTCCTCGCGATCAGGTCCATCGCCTCGCCGGACACGCAGCCGAACTGCTCCTGAACGGCGCGGACGATGTCCATCATCCGCGACCGATCATTGCCGCAGTCCTGACAGACCTGCTTGACCGCCCTTGCCAATGGCTCACTCATGTTGTCACCTCAATCACTGCTCGTACCAACAATTGCACGCCGCCTGAGACCCGAGCGCAAGCCGCTCAGAATCTGTCCAGAACCCGGAAAACACGGCACACACACGGGTGAAGAACGTGGCGGGGGAACCGGGCGCGGCACCGCCGGACGGGTTGCCGCCCGTCCGCTCAGCCCTGATTGCTGCGCCGGAGGCTCGGCGCCCGCGTCGGCACCTTCGTCCACGAAATCACCGCGCGGCGCACCCGCAGCTCGCGGCCGATCCAGGTTAGCTTCGCTGTCGGAGCAGGGGGAACGTTCGACGCCCCGGCCGGCGCCGCGCCCGAACGGCGCAGTTCGCGCCACCCATACGCCGGGCGAGCGCTGAAACCTCTTCTCATCGATGTCAGCCCTTCGACTTCCCGTTGACCTTGCCGGCCCCGCGCCACGACCACCACCACACGCGGAGCCTTTCCCATATCCTAACCGCGCCGGGTCAATCGCACAAGAGGCTTGCCGCCGACAATTTTCCAAAACCGTGCAACGCACGGTCTCAGCGAGCTCAGGCGGCGAAAAAATCTTCCGCCCGGCGGCCGGCGCCGCAGCTATTCCTTCGGGTTCTCCGGTCCGGCCCTCGCTCCTTCGGCCGCCGGCGTCAGAATGCCCGCTATGCCCTCCAGCAGCTTCGACGTCCCGCCCGTCAGGTCCTCGGCGTGCACGACGAGCGCGCCGGGCTCGTTGCGAAGCGCGACGCCCATGCTCAATCCGGCGCCCGCGCGCTTGAACGGCTCGAGCAGCTTGTCGAGCGCCGCGACCGACACACTCTTCCGCAGCTCCGGCACGAGCGTCAGCAGCATCGTCCCCATCTGCGACGCCCAGTCCGCGTCGGCCGCCAGCATCCAGACGCTCTCCTTCGGCAGCCGCGCGCGAAGCTTCTTGAACGCCGCCGCGGTCGCGAGCGACGGCCCGAGCTCCTTGACCGCGAGCATCTTCTCGACCGCCTCGAACGTGTTCGAGTAGAACAGCCGGCCGCCCTCGAACGTGAAGCCCGTCGCCGGCTTCGTCTCGAGGATGCGGAACGTGCGGCCGCCGCGGACGTGCCGCCGGAGCGGCGTCTTGTTGTAGTTCGCAAGCGCGTCGGCGCATTTCTCGAACGCCGCCTTGTCGCGGACCGACATCACGCTGTAGATCGCGATCTCGCCCGCGCCCGGCAGCCGGGCTGCCGTCGCCGACGCGCCCACGTTGTCGAACAGGTCCCTCGCGATGTCGACCCCGAGCTCCTTGCCGAACTCGGCCAGTTCGTCCTCGAACTCCTTCGCGATCTCGGGATCGAGCGCGGCCATGAACTTCGCGGCGCGCTTGATCACGCCACGCGCAACGGGCGCCATCGCCGAAAACACCTGCACGTTCTCGGGGATGTGCTCGATGTGTGCGAGCGGCGCGTTCGGTACGTCGAGCAGCGCCGCCAGCCCCTTGCGCTCCTTCGGCGTCAGCACGGCCAGCCGGCCCGAGCCGGTCTTCCCGTCGCTCTTCCACGAAAAGCCGGCGGCCTCGAACTGTGTCGGCAACAGCCATTGCAACAGTACCGCGCCGTAGTCGAGGGGCCGCTCCGGAATATCCGCCTCGGCCGGCGGACGCATGTGGCGCCAGACCGTCCTTTTCAGATCGACGAACACGGTCACGTCGCCGGACCAGTCGGCGTGCTCGCCGAGCCGCTTGTAGGCCGCGGTCTCGGTAAGCGGCATGATAGCAGGTCCCGGCAGCGTCAACACGCGCTGCGCGACGAGCGTCCATTCGTTCGACGCATAGAGCACCTTGTCCTTCACCGCCCAGTAAAGCTCGGCTCGGCCGCGTTTCGATTTCAGATGCGGGATGCCGCCGGCCGTCTCGAACTCGGCGTTCTCCGCGCCGGCGAACTCGGCGATGCTCGCCCGTATCACGTCATCGGCCTTCGCCTTCGTTTCGTCCACCGGCAGCCGCAGCAGGAACGCCGGCTCCTCGCGGCCCTCGGCCGGCATCACGAGCGCAATCGACAGCCGGCCGGCGATGATCTTGCCCAACTGCTCGAGCGCCACGGCGGCGAGCTTCGCCGGCTTCACCAGGTCCGGCCGCTCGAGCAGCCTGGCAGCAGCCGGGATGACGGCCCGGACGTCCTTCACGCTGACGAACACGACGGCGTCGGCCGGCATCTCGGCCGCCGGGTCGGCCTCCCCACCGAACACCGACGCACATGTCGCGACCAACAACAGAACGCTCAGAACGTGCTTCAGCATTCGCTAATCCCTCTTGAAAGGCTTGGGTACCTTCAACTTGCTCGAGATCCCCCAATCGAGAAAGTCGTTTTCTCTTCCGAACTTGCCGCCGTCGTCCTTGAAATTCGCGCCGATACTGTAGAGGACGAACTCGCCCCCCTTGACCTTGTACACGAAGGGCTCGCCGCTGAACGGGTCCACCGGCAACTCCTTCAGGAACTTGTTTGCGGTGAGCAGTCTCAGGCTCTCTGGATATTCGCCGACGTCCTGCTGGAACATTTTGATGGCGACGGCGATGCGGAGCATCTCGACCGATGCCCCGCACTCCTCAGCCTCGGCCCGCGCGCGGCTGAGCGCAGGCAGGAGCATGTGGGCAAAGAAGTTCCACGGTTTGGTCTGTGCAAGCAGCTTCTCATCGTCCAACCGCGCCTCGGGCAGGTGGTACGGGCGCCCGGCGGCCGCGATCAGCCGGTCGTAGTACGCAGCCATGTCCTTCTTGATCGTGCGGTCGGGGAAGACGATGCGGGACACCCGCAATTGAAGCGGCGAGAGCTTCCAGCCCCGCATCGGCATGCCCATCTGCATCCACGACTGGGGGCCGAGGCGCATCACGTCGTCCACTGTTACGAGGCCGAACGCCTTCTCGCACTTCATCGCGTGCACGAAGTTCGGTAGATTGGCCCGGACGCCATCAAGTTCCTTCAAGAACCTCTTGAGTTCGTTCGCAGGATAGTTGTTGCCATAGACGCCATCGAACGCGCTCCGCGTTCCGATGCCGATGCACGCGATGCCGACGAGGTGTTCGATCATGACAACACGGCCGGCACCGTAATGGTTGCCGATCCGAATGATCGTGATGTAATTGTCGACGGCCTCCTTGAACTTGCCCTGGGCTTCGAAGCGGCGCGCCTCGATGACGAGCAGGCGGCAGGCATCGCGCGTCTTGCGCAGCGAAGGAAGCAGCATCCCGGCCACCATGTCGGCCCTATCGTAGGGCAGTTGGCAGAGCTTCATCAACGCGCCCTTGCGGTAGTCGTCGAGCGCAGGCTTCGCCTTGTCGAGGTGCGCGGCAAGCTCCTTCATCCCGCCGTCCCAGCCATGCTCGAGGGCATGGTCGCACTGCCTCTCTGCCTCTTGATCCCTCGCCAACTCATGCAGCGCGTTCGCGCCCTTGATGTAATACGTCGCGGCGTTCTCGCCGTCGGGCACGTCGGTCCACGGGAAGCCGAGCGCCTTCACCTCGCCGGGCGTCATCAGCTCGAGCGTTTCGCCGCAAATGATGATCGTCTTGCGGGCAAGTTCCTTGTCGGCCCCTTCGGCGCCGAGCGAGGCCGGCGCTCCGATGGCGAGCAGCGCCGCAGCCAGGCCGCCCGCGAATTTCACGATGCACATCTCCTCTCTCCCTTCTGGCAGGTTTTCAGCGTAATTCTATGCGTTGCCGCAGGACGGCGCAAGGCCCCCGGGCCCGAACGCCGGGGTGCGCCGAACGCGAGCGGGCCGCCCGCCGCGGCCAGTTGGCATATCATCGCGCTAGCGCTAATCTGACGACGCATATGCGTCTTCAGATTAGCGCTTGCCAAGAGAAGCCAGGCGCGGCGGCATGTCCTGACTGCACATTCCTCTGACGCTGTGGCGACAGCCTACTTGCGTTATTCCAGGAGTTCGGTATCATCGGGGTTGGGGGAGGAGCCGGGAGGCCGGGAAATGAGCAAGCCGCAGAAGGAACCGGTCGCGACGGACAGCGGCCAAGCGAAGCCGAAAAGCATCTGGCGGCGTTTGATGAAGATCGCCGTTTACCTGCTCGTCGGCGTGGTGGTTTTGTGCATCGCCGCCGCGATCCTCTTCCCAATCATTCTCAACGAAGACCGGCTCAAGAGCATCATCGCCGACGTCGGCGGCGAGGCGCTCAACGGCCGCGAGGTCTCCGTCGGGTCGGCCAAGCTCGACGTCTTCAGCGGCATAAAGCTGGGCGACCTGCGCGTCGCCGACCGCGCGGGCTTCAGCGGCGCCGATTTCGTGCGCGTCAAGGAGGTCGACATCCGCGTGGATGTCTGGGCGGCCGTGTCCAGCTTCGGCAAGAGCATCCACGTGACGATGTCGGTGATTGATCCGCAGCTCGTGATCGAGCGGAACGCGGGCGGCGAGCTCAATATCGCCGACCTTCTCGAACCGAAGGAGAAGGACAAAGAGAAGAAAAAGAAGGAGCCGTCGGAGCCGCTGACGCTCGATGAGCTCTCGCTGACGTTCGAGCTTACGGGCGGCGGGGCGGTGCTGCGGGACAACTTTGGCGGCGCGCTGCGCGAGACCACACTCAGCGGCCTGACCGTGAAGGCCGACATGCCCGCGATCGACCAGCCGCTGTCGTACCGGGTTACGGCCGCCGTCGGCGAGGGCCGCATCGAGGCGACCGGCGAGCCGCGCCTGTTTCACGAGGGCAAGGCCGATCCCGCGCAAATCCGCGGCGAACTGCTCAAGACCACGATCTCGAAGTTCCCGGCGGGCGCTTTTGCCGCGCATCTCGGCCTGCCGCCGATGGTCAAGTCAGTCGACGGCGAGCTGCGGGTCGCCGCGGACGAGCCGGGGAAGATCACGTCGTCGGGGAAGCTGGCCGCGACGAGCCCGCACGAGGGGCTCGGCTTCGGCGCCACGCTCAGCTCGGAGGCGGACCTGAAGAAGCGCGACGCCCTTGCTAAGGTGACCTTCAGCGCGACGCCCTTCTCGCAGGGCTCGTTCGACCTCGAGGTCCGCGACGCGGGCGCGAAGAAGCTCGAGGCCGTCGGCAAGTTCGACCTCGACCTGGCGAAGCTCACGGGCAGCAAGGCGGCGAAGTCGCTCGGGATGCCGACGACGGCCGACGGGCAGCCGGCCACCTCGAAGGGCGCAATTACGGGCCGCATGAAAATCTCCGGCACGCTGACCGAGATCAAGTACAGCCTGGCGGGCGCGATCAACGGCTTCCAGGCGCATCCGTCCCTCACCGGCGGCACGGCGCTGCCGGCGGAAGATGCCAGCTTCATCGCCGAAGCCACGCTTCGCCTGACGCCCGACGGCAAGCCGGCGGAACTCGATGTCCCGGTGCTCGAAGCGAAATCGAGCTTCCTCGAAGCCAAGATCTCGGACGGCCGGCTTACGTCGCTCGCCGACTTGAAGGAACTGAACGCAGACCTCTCGGGCTACGCCCGGTTCAGCGGCCGCGCGTTCAGCAGCAAGTTCGGGAAGGCGCTCGGCCTGCCCGAGCTGCACGACAAGGTCGCCGTCACATTCTCGGCGAAGGGCGAAAAGGGACAGGCGAAGGTCGCGGCGAACGCGAAGCTCGAACGCGAGCAGGGCGCGCCCGAGCCGGTCGAGTTCGGCCTCTCCGCGCAGGTCGACGCGGGCGGCGAGAAGACCAAGCTCGCGAACATCGAGGCCGCGGTAAACGCCGGCGATGCCGCCGCACCATACGCGCAGGGCACGCTGGCCGGCAACGTTGCCGACCTCACGGGCGACCCGAACGCGGACCTGACGTTCAGCGGGAGCGTCGACGTGCGCAGCCTCGCCAAGCGGCTCGCCGCATACGCGAAGGTCCTGGACGAGCTCAAGCCGGCCGGGCAGATCGTCGTCCGCGACGGCAAAGTCAGCGGCACGGCGAACGCGCTCCGGGCCGGGTTCAAGGCGGCCGCGCGCGGGCTCTCGGTCGCCGCCGCGACCGACAAGACGCCGGGCATTCCGAAGGAGCTGGCCGACATCCTGGCGAAGGAGGAGTTCCTCGCCCTGTGCAGCGTGAAGGCCGACCTGACGAAGAACCGCGTCGAGATCGAGGCGCTGAACGTCAAGTCCGACATGCTCGCCGGCGGCGTCACGGGCACGATCACCGACTACGCGGCGCTCAGGGGCGCCGTGGACGTGACCCTCGCCGCGAAGACCGACGCCATCGGCCCCGCACTCGCCGCGCTCAAGCTCACGCCGAAGGGCATCGACACCAGGGGCCGGGCCGAGTTCACGGGGCGCGTCGACACCGAGACGGGCCGCGCGGAACTGAAGACGCTGAAGGCAACCACGCCTTACGTGGCGCTCGCGCTCAAGGAGCCGGGCGTCGTCTCCGGGCTTGACATCGCCAAGCTCCGGAAGGATCCCGCCGCGGCGGCGAAATCCTTGTCCGGCAACGTCCGCATCGAAGGGACCGTCCTCCTCGATGCGCTCGCGAAACTGCCGCCCGGCGTCCTGCCCGCCGAACTGAAGGCCGGCGGCAGCGTCCCGTTCACGTTCACCCTCGGGAAGGCGTCGCCGACGAAGGTCGAGCTTGCTGCGAACGCGACCGGTGCGCTGCTGAGTTATGGCGACCTTTTCGCGAAGCCGCACGGCGGCAAGGCCGCGTTCGCGCTCGTTGCCACGCTGGCGGACGGCGGCGGCATCGAAATCTCCAATCTCGAGGCCGAGGTCGACGGTGCGCGGCTGAAGCTGGCCGGCGCGCTGTCCGGCGATTTCAAGACGTTCACGTGCAAGTCGATGACGGCGAACGTCGATGAGCCCGAAAAACTCGCCGCGATGGCGCCGATGCTGAAGGACATCAAGGTGACGGGCAAGGTGGACCTGACCGCGTCGGGCACGGTGCCCGTCGAGCAGGCGGCGGCCGGCGACCTCAGCGGCGTGGTCTTCAACGGCGTGGCGAACGTCCGCGGCGTCCGGGCGCGATACGCGCCGATGCCGAAGCTCGAGGTCCGCGCCGGCGGCTCGATCAAGCTGGGCTCGAGCGGCATCGACGCCGGCGGCTTCATCCTGACCGCGGCGGCCCTGCCCGACAAACGTGACGCCACGCTCACATTCAAGGAGCTGCGTGTCACGTCGGCGAAGAAGAACGCGCCGCTGCTGGCCGACCTCGACGCGCTCGCGCTGACGTTCTCGGCTCATTCGCCCGAGATCAACGCCGGCGAATTGCTCAAAGCCCTGCCGCAGGCGGAGGAGACCGGCGGGGACAAGCCGGCCCCGCCGCCCGAGCAGCCCGGCAAGAAGGAAACCAAGTTGGACTTCGCGTTCCTCAAGAAGCACCGAATGGCGGGCGCCGTGACGGTCGGCAAGCTGATCTACGACAGGCACGTCGTCAGCAACATCGCCGCCGAGTTCGAGCTGCGCGACAACAAATTCACGATGCGCAAGCCGTTCATGGCGATGGCGCACCAGGGCGCGATCGAGGCGGACGTGACGGCCGATCTCAATGACCCGCTGATCGCGCACGCCGGCAAAATCAAGGTCGCCAAGGTCGACATCAACAGCGCGGTCAGCTCGGCGCTCCCCTACGACGCCGTCTTCGAGGGGAAGGCCGGCGGCGAGTTTGCCTGGAAGGGCCAGGGCTACGCTCTCGGCGACATCAAGCGGACGTGGACGGGCGACGGCCAGGTCCTCATCGAAGATGGCGTGATTGCGAACTTCGAGAAGTCGCCGCGGTGGGTCGCCGTGATCGGCGGCTTCATCATCAAGCACCTGGGCGCCAACGCGTTCCCGGGCGATAAATACCGCTACGGCGAGCTTCGCCTCAACCTCCACCTCGCCAAAGGAAAAGTGAAAAGCGAAGTCTTCGTCCTCCATGGCACGGACGGCCTCGACTTCGAGGTGTCGGACGCGTGGGGCGACCTCGACGGCAACGCGGGCGCGTCGGCGACCGTGCTCGTGCCGGTCGAGCGCGCGATGAGCTACATCTCCCGGGAGTTCAAGCCCGCGAAACAGCCGAGGGTCGAGGCGATCATCAGGGAAAAGCTGACCAAGAGCCGCCCCTCCTTCTGCGCCATCAGCGTCGCACGGCAGGACGGCGAGTATCAGATCGCGCCCAACATCACGATCCTGAAGTGGGTGACGAGCCAGGTCGGCGACCTCTTGCGCGATCCGCGCAGTATCATCGAGGGCCTGCTGAAGGAGAAGCTCGACGAGAAGCGCGAGAAGGACAGGGACAAGAAAGACCCGAAGAAGGACGCGATCAAGAATATCCTGGATGGTTTGCTGAGGTAGCACCGCACGTTGCGCGCCCCCTTTGCGCCCCGGCGCCGCGTCTGCAAATTCAGAACGCCGCTACAACTCATTGGCGCCCATCGAGTTAAGATTTTAATGGGTGCCTGGCACCCGTTCTGAGCCATTTGCGATGTGGCTCCGTAGCGTGTCGTCGGACAAGAATGTCCGCGGCGTCTCGCCTTCGTGTCTCGAGGCCGTCCCGGCCTCGAAAACGACCTCATCGCGGCCAAGATGGCCGCGACACGCGAGGGCAGGAT
>JBDREM010000309.1:0-2540 GCA_043819695.1 Planctomycetota bacterium | reverse complement strand
CCACGTCCGCCAGCGACGCCCGCCAACAGCGCATCGCTCCAATCACCACTTCGGCCAGCGTTTTCGCCTGTGAGCGCCGAGTCGTCGTGCACGCGTCCACGATCCACGCTGCAATCTTCCCGTACTGCATTGGGCTTCCGTCCGATCATCCCTCGTTTTCGACACAAAGGACGTTTCGACGGGAACCCCATGCTTTCTTTAGCGCTATTTCGTCACAACTGGGGATGACTCAGACCCCTACCCCCTTGCAACCCGCTCGGTCCCGCGTAGAATGGGCGCGCCATTCTCCAGACTGCGGAGTATCGCCGTGACGAACAAGAAGCTGCGTAGCGACCAGACGACCGAGGGCCTCGAGCGCATGCCGAACCGCGCCCTCCTCTACGCGACCGGCCTCACCCCCGGCCAGATGAACAAACCATTCATCGGCGTCTGCTCGAGCTTCACCGACCTCGTACCGGGACACATCGGCATGCGGGCGCTCGAGCGCAGGATCGAATGGGGCGTCTGCGCCGGCGGCGGCGTCCCCTTCCTCTTCTCCGTGCCCGGCATCTGCGACGGCGTCGCCATGGGCCACTCGGGCCTGCACTCCTCGCTCCCGTCGCGCGAGCTCATCGCCGACATGGTCGAGTCCATCTGCCAGGCGCACCAGCTCGACGGCCTCGTCCTGCTCACCAACTGCGACAAGATCACGCCCGGCATGCTGATGGGCGCGTGCCGCCTCGACGTGCCCGCGATCGTCGTCACCGCCGGCCCGATGATGTCCGGCTACCACGCCGGCCGCAGACTCTCGCTCGTCCGCGACACGTTTGAGGCGGTCGGTCTCTGCAAGGCCGGCAAGCTCGACGAGCAGGACGTCTCCGAGCTCGAGCTCGAGGTCTGCCCCGGCGAGGGCTCGTGCCAGGGGCTATACACGGCGAACACGATGGCGTGCCTGACGGAGGCGATGGGGATGAGCCTGCCGGGCACCGGGACGGCGATGGCGGGCTCGGCGAAGAAGCAGCGGCTCGCCGAGATGGCCGGCGAGCGCGTCGTCGAACTCGTCCGGCAGGGCATCACGACGCGGCAGATCGTGACGCGCGAGTCGCTCGAGAACGCGATCCGCGTCGACATGGCGCTCGGCGGCTCGACCAACACCGTGCTCCACATCCCGGCGATCGCCCACGCGGCCGAGGTGGACGTCACGCTCGACGATTTCGACCGGCTGAGCCGGGACACGCCGCAGCTCGCCTCGATCCGCCCCGGCGGCGACAACATGATGGAAGACGTCGAGCACGCCGGCGGCATCCCAGCGCTGCTCAAGAACCTCGCGCCGCTCCTCAACGCCGGCTGCGTGAACGTCGCCGGCACGACGACGGCCGGCGTCATTGCCGCCGCGCCGAAGGCCGACCCCGAGGTGCTGCACAGCATCGACGACCCCGTCGCGAAGGAAGGCGGCATCGCAATCCTCCGCGGCTCGCTCGCGCCCGACGGCGCCGTCGTCAAGCAGGGTGCCGTCAGCAAGGAGATGATGCAGTTCACCGGCGCCGCCCGCGTGTTCGAAGACGAGGACGCCGCGATGGCGTACCTGATGGCCGGGAAGGTCGAGGCGAAGGACGTGCTCATCATCCGCAACGAGGGTCCGAAGGGCGGGCCGGGAATGCGCGAGTCGCTCGCGCTCACGGCCGCCGTCGCCGGATGCGGCCTGGGCGACAAGATCGCGATCGTGACCGACGGCCGCTTCTCCGGCGGGACCCGCAACCTCAGCATCGGGCACGTCTCGCCCGAGGCGGCCGAGGGCGGGCCGATCGCACTCGTCGAGCAGGGCGACTCGATCACCATCGACCTGCCGAGCCGGACCGTCGCGCTCGACGTCGACGAGGCCGAGTTGGAGACACGCCGCGCGAACTGGCGGCCGCCGGAGCCCAAGATCACCAAGGGCTGGCTCGCCCGCTACGCGAAGCTCGTCCAATCCGCATCGACCGGCGCCGTTCTGGCGGAATGACGAAAACGGCGGAGTCGCCGGCGGACACCTGCGGTTCAGAAACGCAGTGTTACTCGTAGAAGTCTCGGGCGGAATCTGGTATCATCTTGTGCACCGTTGGACATTCGGATTTCGTCATTGATTCGTCATTCGGGCTTCGACATTCGGCGTTTCGCTTCTGCCCGGTAGTGTAACGGTAACACAACGGATTTTGGGTCCGTCTTTCGAGGTTCGAATCCTCGCCGGGCAACCACACGGGACGACATCAAGACGTTGGCCGAGCGGCGCACCATCACGGCAAGGACCCGGCATATGAACGTCCTGAGATATGCCGTGGCCGGCTTGTTCCTCTTTGCGAGCTGGGCGAACCACACGCGGCCCTTCGGCATCGGCGGCGGCGACTTCGTCACGTTGGTGCTCGCCGTCGTCGGCCTTTCGCTGCTGGCGACGGCGGTCTTTCCAAGGGGACGGAAGCCCCAGCGGGGAAAAGCCGAACCCCAGCAGCCTCGCTGATGCCACTACTCTGCCCGCGGCGGGTCAGCAAGGCAAGTCTTTTGCAAGTCGCACAACCACTGGGGTT
>JBDREM010000308.1:0-2421 GCA_043819695.1 Planctomycetota bacterium | reverse complement strand
CTTCCTCTCTTCTTTTTCTCTTTCTCTGCCATCATTCGTCTCCACTGGGGTTGAGGTGTGCGACTATCTCTTCAATGCACTGTCTGGTCGCGGCGGGGTCGCCGCCGTTCTCGACGACGAAGTCCGCCACTTCACGCTTGCGGGCGAGGGGCTCCTGACGCGCCTCGCGCCGTTCTATCTCATCGGCGGCCCAGCCTCGGGTTCGGGCGAGCCGCCGTCTGCGTGCGGCCGGGCCGCAGTCGACGAAGACCGTGACGTCGCACAGATCGATGAGGCCGCTCTCGAGCAGGAGCGGCGCGTCGATCACGCACATCACACGGCCGCCGTCGCGGCAGCCGGCCACTTGGTTACTGATACGCTCGACCACCTTCGGGTGCATGATGCGGTCGAGCTCGTTCAGTTCGTCGGCGCTGTCAAAGACGATGCCGGCCAGCTTGGCGCGGTCGAGCTCGCCGCCGGCGTCAAACACGCCGTCGCCCCACCGCTGCCGGACGGCCTGCTTGACCTCGGGGCAGCGATGCAGCTCGGTGCAGATCGCATCGGCGTCGAGCACTTCGGCGCCCATCTCGGCGAGCATCTGGGCGACGGTCGACTTTCCGCTGCCGATCCCGCCGAGGATGCCGATGACGGTGCAGGCGCCGGCGTTCATTTCACCTCCAGCCAGTTCCGCCCGACGCCGACGTTCACCTTGACGGGCACGTCGAGCTCGGCTGCGGCCGTCATTTCTTTCTCGATCATCTCGCGTTCGGCATCGACGGCGCTCTCGGGCAGCTCGAACAGCAGCTCATCGTGAATCTGGAGGAGCATCCTCGACGGGCGCCCCTCGTCCTCGATCCGCCGGTGGATGCGGTTCATCGCGATCTTCGCCATGTCGGCGGCCGTGCCCTGGATGACCGCGTTGACGGCCATGCGCTCGGCGTATCGCCGCTCGACGTCGTTCCTCGAGTGGATCGTCGGCAGGTAGCGCCGGCGGCCGAACATCGTCGTCACGTAGCCCTGGTCCTTCGCAAGCTCGATGGTCTTGCCGATGAACTCGCGGACGCGGCCGTACCGCGCGAAGTATGCGTCGATGAACTGCTTCGCCTCGCCGACGGGCACGCCGATGTCTTTCGAGAGGCCGTATGGCGTGAGGCCGTAGATGATGCCGAAGTTGACGGCTTTGGCGCGCCGCCGCATGTCGCGGCCGACGTCGTCGATGCCGATGCCGTTGATCTCGGCGGCGACGAACGCGTGGATGTCGAGGTCGTCGAGGAACGCGTCGCGCAGCGCCTCGTCGCCGGAGAAATGCGCGAGGATGCGCAGCTCGATCTGCGAGTAGTCGGCGGAGAGCAGCACGGCGCCGGCTTCGGGCGCGACGAAGGCCTTCCGAATGCCGCGCCCCTCCTCGGTCCGCACGGGGATGTTCTGAAGGTTCGGATCGCTGCTCGAGAGCCGGCCCGTCGCCGTCATCGTCTGGTTGAACGACGTGTGCACGCGCCCGGTCGCGGCGTTGATCATCTTCGGGAGCGCGTCGGCGTAGGTGCTTTTCAGCTTCTTCATCGCGCGAGACCGGGCGACTTTCGCCGCGATCGGGTACTGCACGGCGAGCTCGTCGAGAACGTCGGCGTCCGTCGAGTAACCGGTCTTCGTTTTCCTTGACGGCGGCATTTTCAGCTTGTCGAAAAGTATGCCCGAGAGCTGCTTCGGCGAGTCGATGTTGAATTCCTCGCCGACCTCATCGTGGATTTCGCCCCCAATTGCGTCGATAGCTTGTGAAAGCTGCTCGGAAATCTCCGCCAGCACCCCGGCATCGACCGTGATTCCCGTGTGCTCCATCTCGGCGAGCACTTCTATGAGAGGAAATTCCAGGTCCGCGGCCAGCTCTGCCAGGCCGGATTTCTTAAGTGCGGGAGACAGAACATCGAAGAGCCGGGTTACAGTATCGGCATCTTCGCAGGCGTATTCAGCAACTTTTTCGACCTCGATCCGGTCCATCGTGATCTGGTTCCGCCCCTTGCCGATGAGGTCCGAGGTCGGAATCTTCCGGAACCCGAGGTGGCCGAGGGCGAGGTCGTCGAGGTTGTACCGCCGCCGCTCGGGATCGAGCAGGTATGCCGCGACCATAGTGTCGAACGCGATGCCGCGCATCCGCACGCCGGCGTTCCGCAGGACGACGTAATCGTACTTGATGTTCTGGCCGAGCTTCGCGGGCGCGTCCGACTCGATCACGGGGCGCAGGTGCTCGAGCGCCTTGCTCAGCGGGATCGTCCTGCTGCCGAGCGGGCCGGCCACGGGCACGTAGTATGCCTCGTGTGTCTTCCAGGCGAATGAGAACCCGACGATGCCGGCCTTCATCGGCGCCAGGCTGGTCGTCTCGAGATCGATGGCGATCCGCTCTTGCTTCGCGAGTTCCGCGGCGAGCGCCTTCAACGCGTCTTCATC
>JBDREM010000307.1:0-9131 GCA_043819695.1 Planctomycetota bacterium | reverse complement strand
AGCGATTGGAACGATACGTCGAGAGGCAGAAGCCGAGCGTGAGGACGTTGCAGAAGAAGGCGGGAGAACTAACCAAGGGAAAGCGATGACCGCTTCGGAGAAGCATTCCTGGCAGGGCAAGCTCGTGGCCGTCCAACCCCGCATCAAGCTGCTCCGGTCTTTCGATCAGAGACAGCACAACTACCCGGGGTTCATCCTGTGGATCGATGGGACCGTGGGAGGCGAGGAACGTCAGTTCAGTGTTGCGGTCGGCAGGGGGGCGCACGCCAAGCACTCCTTTCGAATCGGCGATGAACTGTCGGGGCAGTCGACCCCGGTTGCCGATCCCCGACTGGAGGTCGCCGAGTTCTACAAGACGAGCCGGGATATTCAGGATATTCAGGACAGTCACCGTTTTCCGCAGATATCCAGGACAGTCACCGTTTTCCGCTGTTGTGGACGCCATACGTATTATGCGCTTTGCATGTGCACGGCGGGCGCGTTCGGCTAGGGGTGTGCGGCGGCGGAAAAGAGCTTGATGGGAAAGTGCTTGCCGGGGCATAGCGTGTCGGCTCCTTCGACCTGGCCGTGGCCGAGGATGTTCGCGGGCGGAATCGAGAACTTCGCAGCGAGGTGCCGCACGAGCGTGATGCCGGCGAGAAGCTGCGCGGCCGACGGCCCGGGGCTGGTCTCGAAGTCGCCGACGAAGCAAATGCCGATGGCCTTCTCGTTCATTCCGCCGGCCTTGCAGTGTGCGCCGTTGAGCTGCCGCCGCCAGCGGTGTCCGACCTCGATCTCGCCGTCGCCGCTGCGGGTACCGTTCCCGATCACGAAATCGTAGCCGAGGCCGTTCTTCCAGCGCTTCGTCCGCCGGTGGTACCGGTCGATCATGGCCGCGTCGCCGACGGCGCCGTCGCTGTGGTGGAGCACGATGTGTGTCCACGCGCGGACGCGGACGCCGGGTTCGGTCGAGCACAGCCGCTCGATGTCGGGCTCGGAGGGCATGTGTGGGCGCGGCGAGAGAAGGGAGGAGATCGTCCAACCGAGCGTGATCCCGAACATGAAGCACGCGGCGGCGATGACGAAGGTATAAGGCTTCTCGGGCGCCGGTGCCGCTGGCGCGGGCGGCGCCGCCGGCGCCGCGCCCGTCGTTCGGTCGTCAGTCGGCGTCTTCACGGGCCGCCTCCCGGAAAAAGCCTCATCGAGATTATGAGCCCGATCGAGTAGAGGTTGAACAGCAGATGGATCGCGACCGGCACCATGAGCCGCCCGGTTTTCTCGTAGATGTAGCACAGCAGGGCGCCGAACAGGCACATCGGGATTTGCGCCGCGACCGGCGGATGGACGAGCCCGAAGAGCACGCCGACGGCGGCCATGGCGAACGCGGGGCGGACGTGCCGCTTGAGCGTTCCGTACAGGAGCCCGCGGAAGAACATCTCCTCGACGACGGGGGCGACGAGCACGGCCGCGACGGCGAGCTGCGCGACGACCGGAACAGACTGGGACTTTCCGAGTAGCCGCACCGACTGCTGAACGTGGTCGAGGGCGCCGTCGTTGCACCACTCGAGCACCCACTGCCAGCCGTAGCGGACCGCGACGAGCACGGGCAGGAACGCGCAGAAGACGGCCAGCCCCGAGATCAGCGGCCGGGCGAGGCCCCGAAGTTGCAGCCCGAGCGCGGCGCTCGCGTCCTGCCCTCTGGCGCGGATAACCCGCAGCATCAGGCCCGCCATTGCCAGCTTGATCACGCTGTCCGCGGCGAGCAGGAGGTCTACGCTGCCCATGCCGATGGTGAGGCCGCAGAGGCCGGTCAGCACAAGGTAGAAAAGGAAGACGGCGAACACGTCCAGGTGCGTCCACCACGCCGCCTGCGGCCGTGGGAAGCCAAAGACGCGGCCGCCCGAGGCCGTCACGCCCCCGAGCCATCCGTACGATAGGATGATGAGGGATACGGGCAGGGCGAGAGCAACCAGCACGGCGGCGGGCATTTCGGTCTCGGTGTCTTTATCGGAAGCGCTCTGTGCCGGCTGCCGCGCGCTCGGCTGCCCCCGTTCGCCTTGCATGTGCAGTGCGAAGACAAAGACGGCGACGACGAAGAGGGCGGCGATGAGCACCCCCCACGTGTGCGCGCGAAAGACCGTCAGCTTGTACCTTGCGTCGTCGGACATGACTTACTCGACGAGATGACACCGTACGAACCGGCCGGGCCGGACCTCCCGCATCGGCGGGACGCGCACCGGGCAGATCGAGTCGTCGCTCATGAAGCAGCGCGGGCAGAAGCGGCATCCCGGCGGCGGGTCGACCGGCGTCGGCACGTCGCCCTGCAGCGTGATCCGCTCGCGTTTCACGTGCGGATCGGCGACCGGGACCGCCGAGAGCAGCGCCCGCGTGTACGGATGGAGCGGGTCCTCGCACACCTCATCGGCCGGGCCGCGCTCGACGATCCAGCCGAGGTACATGACCGCGATCTCGTCGCTGATGTGCCGGACGACCGACAGGTCGTGCGCGATGAAGAGATACGCCAGGCCGAACTGCTCCTGCAGCTCCTGCAGCAGGTTGATGACCTGCGCCTGGATGGAGACGTCGAGCGCCGAGACGGGCTCGTCGCAGACGATGAACTTCGGGTTGAGCGCGAGCGCCCGCGCGATCCCGATTCGCTGGCGCTGGCCGCCGCTGAACTCGTGCGGGTAGCGGCCGGCCGCGTCGGGCGAGAGGCCGACGGTCCGGAGCAGCTCGGCCACGCGGAGGCGGATCTGCGCGCGCCCGCTGCCCGGCTCGAACACCTTCAGCCCCTCGGATACGATCCCGCCGACGGTGAAGCGCGGGTTCAGCGAGCTGAACGGGTCCTGGAACACGATCTGCATGTCGCGGCGGAGCTGGCGCATCTCCTCGCGCTCGAGCAGATCGACGCGGACGCCGTCGAACCATATCTCGCCGTCATCCGGCTCGATGAGGCGGAGGATCGCGCGGCCGGTGGTGGTTTTTCCGCAGCCCGATTCGCCCACGAGGCCGAGGCAGCCGGCGCGTCTCACTGAGATGTCCACGCCGTCGACCGCCTGCACGTGCGCGACCGTCTTTTGGAGCACACCCTTTTTGACGGGGAAGTACTTCTTCAAGTGTCGAACATTCAGCAGGAGACCGTTTTCGTTAGACACAGGGAACCTCATTGGAAAGCTTAAGACACAAGAAACAAATGAACCTCAAGAAACAAGAGACAAACAAATCTCAAAAGGCAAGAAACAAAAGACAAACAAATCTCAAAAGACAAGAGACAAAAGACAAACAAATCTTAAGAAACAAGAGACAAATAAATCTCAAACGGCAAATCTCAACTTCGCAAGCGTTGAGCAGGTCATTTGCACTTCTGCAGAATCGAACTGAATATCTTGACAAGTTCCGTGGCTTCGCCGACCAGCTCGTCCCGTTCGGCCGCGGGCGCCTCGTCCTCGCCGGTGTCCACAAGACGTAACCAGTAGCGGCTTTCTTTCGACTCTTTTCGTGAGATCCTTATCCGCATCGCGAAGTCCTTCTTGCCCAAGGCATCGTTTGCTTCACGGTAATTTGCGCCGACAGAACCCGACGCTCTCAGAAGCTGAGGAATGTCCTCCCGATTGGCCACCGTGTCGGGCAGCTTCTTGACGAAAGCGCGGACCCGCCGCGCGAACTCAAACGTCCGGTCTTCAAGGTCAAACAGTCTGTCGTCTTGGTTATTTGTCATTGGCATTTGTTTGTCTCTTGTTTCTTGAGTTTTATTTGTCTCTTGTATCTTGTATCTTAAGCTTTGTTTGTCAGTTCACACGTTCAGCCAATCTCCCAGCGCCCGGCACCTCGCCGTATGCCCCGGCGCGATCTCGCGCAGCGCGGGGTCCTGCTCCTTGCAGATATCGCGGCAGTGCGGACACCGCGGATGGAAATGACAGTTCGCCGGCTTGTGCGCGGCGTCGGGCACCGTTCCCGGAATCACCGGCAGCTTGTCGTGTCCGACGTTCCGCGACGGGATCGATTTCAGCAGCCCGCGCGTGTACGGATGCAGCGGCGAATCGAAAAGATCGTTGACCGGCGCCTGCTCGACGACCCGGCCGGCGTACATCACGAGCACGCGGTCGGCCGTCCCGGCGACGACGCCGAGGTCGTGGGTGATGAGGAGGCGCGCTCCGCCGGACTCCTCGCGCAGCTCGGCGAGCAGCTCGAAGATCTGCGCCTGGATCGTCACGTCGAGCGCCGTCGTCGGCTCGTCGGCGATCAGCAGGCGCGAGTTGCACGCGAGCGCCATCGCGATCATGACCCGCTGCCGCATGCCGCCCGACATCTGGTGCGGGTAGCTCCGGTACCGGTCGTCGGGCGACGGGATCTGGACGCGGCGGAGCAGCTCGATCACGCGGCCGCGCGCCTCGGCCTTCGAGACGTCCTCGTGCACGCGGATCGCCTCGGCGATCTGCGAGCCGACGGTGAAGACGGGGTTGAGGCTTGTCATAGGCTCCTGGAAGATCATCGCGATCTTGCGGCCGCGGACGTGCCGCATCTCGCGCTCGGGCAGATCGAGCAGGTCGACGCCCTCGAAGAAGACCTCGCCGCTCTCGATGACGCCCGGCGGCGCGGGCACGAGCCGCATGATCGCGAGCCCGGTGACCGACTTGCCGCATCCGGACTCGCCGACGACCGCGAGCGTCTCGCCGTCGCGGACCGTGAAGCTGACGCCTTCGACGGCGCGGGCCGGGGGCCCGTCGCTGCGGAACGTGACGCTAATGTCGCGCACGTCGAGGAGTGTGCCGTTCTCGCCCATCAGGCGCCTCTCTCTCTGAGTTTCGGGTTGAACGCGTCGCGCAGCCCCTCGCCGAACAGGTTGAACGAAAGGACGACGATGAGGATCGAGCAGCCTGGTATGACGGTAAGCCAGATTGCATCGAAGAGGTATTTTCGGCCGTCGTCGAGAATCTTGCCCCACGTCGCGTGCGGCTCGGGCACGCCGAACCCGAGGAAGCTCAGCCCGGCCTCGAGCAGGATGGTGCCCGCGATGCCGATGGTCGCTGAGACGAGCACGGGCGCCAGCGCGTTCGGGAGCATGTGTCGGAAGATGATCCGCAGATCGCCGACGCCGAGCGCGCGGGCCGCGCTCACAAAGTCCTGCTCGCGCAGCGAGAGGAACTCGGCGCGGACGAACCGCGTCGTTCCCATCCAGCTCGTGATGCCGACGACGAGCATTATCTTGAAGATCCCGCCGCCCCACAGGGCGAGGACGGTCAGGATGAGGAAGAACGTCGGGATGCAGAGCATGATGTCCACGAGCCCCATGATGACCGAGTCGGCCCACCGGCCGAAGTAGCCGGCGAGCCCGCCGAGCACGATTCCGATGGCGACGGAGATGCCGACGGCCACGAACCCGATGGTCAGCGAGACCCACGCGCCCTGGAGCATCCGGCTGAGCACGTCGCGGCCGAGGCTGTCGGTCCCGAGCAGGTAAATGCCGAAGAGGGGCTTCTCGGACTCCGGGATTTCGGCGGCGTTGTATCGCGCGAGCGGCGGCCGGAGCTTGTCGGCCAGCCGGATGGTCGACGGGTCCATCAGGGCCGTGTGCTTCGCGCCCCACTCCTGGGTGAGCATGACGCCGGCGACGGCGATGACGAAGAACGCGACGAAGAAGACCATGCCGGTCATGGCGAGACGGTTGCGGCGCAGTATCCGCCAGCTCTCCTCTATCGGCGTGCGAGCCGGCTTTCCTGCGTCCTGCAAGATCGCCTCAGTCATAGCTGATCCTCGGGTCCACGAACGCGTAGAGCAGGTCGGACACGAACGTGCCGGTCAGCACAAGCACGGCGGCAATGAAGTTCAGGCTCAGGATGACGGGCAGGTCGCGGGCCATCAGCGCATCATAGGCCAGCCGGCCCATTCCGGGCCACGAAAAAATCCGCTCGATGATGACCGATCCGCCGATGAGCGCGGGCAGGAGCATCCCGAACATCGTGATGAACGGCATGAGCGCGTTCCGCAGCGCGTGCTTGTAGTGGACCGTCTCCTCGGGCAGGCCCTTCGCTCGGGCCGTGCGGACGTAATCCTGGCTCTCGACCTCGAGCATCTGGCTGCGGACGTAGCGGGAGAGAACGGCTATCCCGCCGAGCGCTCCCAGCAGCGAGGGGAGCAGCAGGTGCCAAACGCGGTCCATCGCGGCGGCGAGACCGTGGAGGCCGGGCGTGCGCATGCCGATCACGGGCACGTGAAACACGTTCACCACGATAATGATGGCGATGTATGCGAGGAAGAACCCCGGTATCGAGATCAGCAGGTACGCGAGGAACGTGCTGCCGCGGTCGTACGGTCCGCCGCGATAGACCGCCGCCCGAATGCCGACTGGGAATGCGACCGACCATATGAGAATGGTCGTGACGATGAAGATGGGGAGGCTGTTGAGGAACCGCCGCCAGATCTTTCCGAGCACGGGCTGCCCGTCCTTCCACGAAAGCTGTGTGCCGGTGAAGAGCTTCTTGTAGAAGAGCCAGTATTGCACGGGCAGCGGCTTGTCGAGATCAAAGTCCTTGCGATACTGCGCGAGGTTCTCCTTCGTGAACATCGGGTTGGTCGGATCGATCTGCGCGGACGTGCCGGGCGCAAGGTGGATGATGAGAAAGGAGACGATGGATATGAACGCCAGCGTGATCAGCTTCCGCACGGCGGTTCTTATGAAGAACGCCAGCATGCCTCACTCCGGCAGGAACTCGGGGGCCGTCGGCCGCTTCAGCCAGTAATGGAAGTCGTACGTGTAGTTGCCGGTCTTCGTCGCCTTGATCCGCTCGTAGCCGATGACCTTTCCGGTCTCGTCCCTGCGGACCCTGATGATGCGCCGGTCGAGCAGCGCCGTCCACCGCCCCACCGAGATGAACGTGTAGGGCTGCTCGTCGGCGATGATACGGTGCAGCCGGTGGCACAGCTCGGCCTGCTTCTTCTTGTCATACTCCTGCCGGATGCGGATGATCAGGTCGTCGGCCTCTGCGTTCTTGAAGGCGCAGAAGTTCAGCTCGTTCGGGTCCGTCTGGCTCGAGTGCCATATCTGATACAGGTCGGGCTCGATGCCCATGCTCCATCCGAGGATGCAGGCGTCGAAATCTCCCTGGTCGATGTACTTCGAGATGAAGACGGACCATTCGAGCATGTCGACGCTCACGTCGATCCCGATCTTCTTCCAGCCGTCCTGGGCGACGGCCAGGATGTCGCGGCGGATGTCGTTGCCGTTGTTCGTGATCAGCTTGAACCGGAATCGCTTGCCGTCCTTTTCGAGCCAGCCGTTGCTGTTGCGCTCCCAGCCGGCCTCCTTCAGCAGCTTCAAGGCTCCTTCGGGGTCGTATGGCAGCGGCTTCACGCCGTGGTCGTAGTATTCGGTCTGCTTGACGAACGGCCCGGTGATCCGCTCCGCCTGGCTGTAGCTCACGAACCGCAGGATCTTGTCGACGTCGACCGCCATGCCGAGCGCCCTGCGGACCCGCTTGTCCTTGAAGAGCTCGCGCCGCATGTTGTAGCCGATGTAGCTGTAGCCGTAGCTGAGGCCGGAGAAGTTCTGGAACCGCTCGTCGGCCTTCAGGCGCTCGACCTGGTTCGGCCGCGCGCCGAAGCTGTCGACCGCGCCGGCGTAGAACTCCATCTCCTGCGTGATGGCGTCGGGGATGATGCGCACGATCCAGGCGCTGTACTGAGCCGGCCCCTCCCAGTAGTCGTCGAACCGGACGAGCTTGATGAACTCATCGGTGTCCCACCGCTCGAACCTGAACGGGCCGCAGCCGATGGGATGGAGGTTGAAATCGCTCTTCCGCATGTTGAACTTGTCGAACGGAATGCCCTTCGCTTTGGCCTCCGCCCGCATCTTATTCTCGTTGAGAAGGTGCTCGGGCAGCACGGGCATCGCCCACGTGCCGAACCCGGGGCTGAACAGCCGCTTGTAGATGACCCGCACCCTGTACCTGTCCGGTGTCTCGACGCTCTTCACGGGCTCGTAGTCCGGGATGCGAGGCGACCGGTTCCTGGCGTCAATGATGGACTCGTATGTGAACTTCACGTCGCCCGAGTCAAACTCGTGGCCGTCGTGGAACTTCACCCCCCGGCGAAGGTGGAACACGACCACGGGGTTGTGCTCGGTCGCCGGCAGGAACCCCTTCGCATACTTCGCCTTGTTTTTCTCGAACGCCGCCGGAGCGACGCCAATGTGCTCCTCGGCCTTGAGCGACGAGAAGTATTCCTTCCCGAGAAGCTCCGCCAGCGTCTTGAACAGGCCCTGGTCGACGCTCTTCAGAGTCAGCTTGATGCGGGCGGGACGCTTCACAGTGACAGTCACATCGACCATCTTCGGCTTCTCGTCCTCATCCTTCTTATCCTCCTTTTTCGGCTCGGCCTCCTTCACCTTTTCCGTGAGCGTCTCGCCAGGCATAACCGCCACGTCACTGATGTTCGCCAGGCACATGCTGAGGGGACTGACTTCCTCCACGGGCCGGGCCATTTCGGACCGGATGAGCCCGGCGATTCCTTCCGGCGTCCGCTTGTCATTGGGATTGACGACGAAGTACGCTTCCTCGAAGATCTCCCAGCTTTTCGCGAGGCGGCCGCGCCAGTTGAGGTCCTTGTCGCGGTCAATCAGGGCCTCGTAGACCATCTCGCAGATGGTGCCGCTTGCGCTGTCGGCATGAAGAACGGGGTTGAGAACCTCGGCATCGCCAATGGATGACGTGATGTACTGGCTCAGCCGGTCGGGCGTTGCGCGGGCCTGCTCCTCATACGTCGGCACCCAAAAGTATGATTGCAGGAGGAACAAGCAGACGATAACCGGCAGGAGGACGAGTATCCGCTTGGTCCACATGACAAGCCCTGCTGGAGAATGACGCGGGAATTATACCAGCCCGCCCGGCGCGGGGCAAGGTGCGGAGCTTTGCTCCGCCCCTTGCGGCGGGCGAGTTGCCATCGGACGCCTCAAGGTTTAGAATCAGCGCGCCCAACAAGGAGGATGAAGATGCGCCACGTAACACGCGAGGAAATCCGCGAGGCCGACCGGATCGCGATCGAAGACTACGCGATGCCGGGCGTGATCCTGATGGAGAACGCCGGCCGCGGCGCGGCCGACGTCGCACTCGAAATGCTCGGCGACACCGCGGACGCACACGCCGCGATCGTCTGCG
>JBDREM010000306.1:0-20462 GCA_043819695.1 Planctomycetota bacterium | reverse complement strand
CGTGCGCGCGCCCCAGGCGCGGCCGCCTTGGGTGCGGCGGCCGGCGGCGTGATTGCGGCGGTGCCGAGCAGCAGCGCACAAACGCCTGCGGCCAGGCCGGCTCGGGCGAGCCGCGATGCCCGTTGTTCCATAGGAAGTTCTCCGCCAGGGCCGCGTTCTCCGGCAGCAGCCTAACAGAGGTTATACTACACCAGTCGCGGCCGTGTCAAGAGCAGGGATGCCTGAGCCATTTGCGTTGTGCGTGTCGAGGGCATCCTGCCCTCTTGCCGTTCGATGGGGTGGCGCTCTCTTGGGCGGGTCGGAGACCCGCCCCTGCATATGTAACCTCGTGCCGCCACGGTACTCCGTTGAAGGGGCGACCGCACCTGCCACACAAGATTTGGAACGATTGCCGCGCTGACTCAAAGAGTGAGGGCCTTATTTCACTTCGAGCGCCTCGGCGAAGGCGCAGCGGCGGCAGCCGTCGGCGTCGTGCTCGCAGTAATCGCGAAAAAGTTGAAGCAGCCCCTGCTGGCGGCGGGCGGACGTGACGATCTCGCCGGCCGGACCGTCGCCACCGAATATCCGCGACGCCATAAACCGGTGGATGCTGTTGCCCGGCAGCTTTGGGAGCGTGGCGTAGGCGCGGTGAAGGCGGTTCTCGATGTTGCGGTCGTCTTGCGCGCGGGCGTGAGATAGCATAATGGGCACGATGGCGTCGACGAACATGATCGTCGCCCGGTCGGAGCCGATGAGCTTCGTCCTGGAGCGGAGTTTCTTGCCGCCGAACATCGTGCGCCAACTCCAGTAGTCGTCGCTGACGTCCGTGAGCAGTTGGGCGATGGCCTTCGCGGCCGGGCTGCGGGCGATTCGGCGGGACGGCGCGGCCGGTGCGCGGCCAAGCTCGCGCTCGAGCGTCGGCATGAGGCCGCCCGACGCTGCGGCGCGTTCGAGGAGTCTCGACATTCCGGCGATCCGGCGCGTCGGATAGTTGACCGGGCGGGTGCCGCTGAACGTCCACGCGCGCGGCTCCATCGGCTTGCCCTCGAGTGAGCCCTTCAACGCGTCCCACTGTTCGCGGAGTTGGCCGACATAGGCGGCGGCCTCGGTGTCGGGGTCGGCGCCCGTGAGTTCGAGCTGCTGCGGCAGCAGGCCGGCCATGCCGAACAGCTCGGCCTGAAGGGAGACGACCCCGCCTTCGTCGAGCAGCCGCGCCGCCGCGGCCAGCGGCACGAGCCGCGCAAGCCGGCCCATCGGCTTCTTGTTCTTCTTGAAGCCGGCGGCCTCCATCAGGCTGACGTAGAGCACGCTTTCGGTGTCGCCGGCCTCCGGCATTTCGCCGAACCGTTCGGCCTTTTTCAGCATTCGCTCGTCGCCGGCGTGGTCGAGGAACTGGCCGATCCATTCCGGATCGATCTCGTGCCGCGCGAGCAGCTCCTGGCAGCGGCCGGCGGAGCCGGCGCTCACGTGCGGGTACTCCGCGCTGTCGAGCGTCTCGGTCAGTTCTTCCGGCGAGCGGCCGACGATGCGGTCCAGCGGCACGATGGGGATTTCGCAGCCGTCCTCCCGGGCCGTCGTCTCGCGGCCCGTGTCGTTCCACATCACGACGTGCAGGATGACGTTGTTGTAGGTCTCGTCCTCGTGGTGGCCGTGCTGATCCCACGCAGACGCATAGACGTGGATCTCGACGTCGCCCTTGATCGGCTTCGCGCCGCTGATGCGGATGGCGGCGTGCTTGAAGTCGGGGCCGGCCTCGAGGTTCCACCAGCCGGGCGAGAGCACGGTCAGCTTCTCGCCCGCTTCCGTCCGCAGGACCTCGTCGAACTCCTGATCGAACCAGAGGCATCGGACGAGGCGCTCGCGCATCCCCTGCCGCACGACGGGCGAGGCCGGTTCGCTCACGAGCGAGCGCGCGAGGCCCTGATAGACTGGCTCGAAGTGATCGGTCGGCTCGGGTCGAAACGCCAGGTTGCTCATAGCCGCCCCCGCATTGGCCGAAGGGATCGACCGAGATTCTAGTCGCGGGCGGGCGCGGCGTCAAGTGGGCTGCCGCGCGTAATCGTTCCAAAGTGTGTGTGGTAACGCTTGGCTCGTTCGACCTGCAATGTAGGGGCACGGCCTGCCGTGCCCTCGTCGTGTTATCGTTGTGCGTGGGCACGGCAGGCCGTGCCCCTACACAGACCACACGTTCTTCGGAACGATCACGCCGCGTTCGGGAGCGTGCCACAGGCGAAACGTCACCCCTCCGGCGGGACCTCGCCATTTCTCCTTTGCCACGTTGCGCGGGCACGATTTGTCAATTAGAATGGCCTCCGGCGTTGCCGGCACCTCACTCATACGGGAAGGAGCAGCCCATGGTCACCGCATTCGTTCTGGTCAGGGCCCATAGACGGGCGGTCAACGAGACGGCAGAGGCGCTGTTGAAGGTCGACGGGGTCGCCGAGGTCCACTCCTGCGCCGGCGAGCACGACCTCGTCGCCGTCGTCCGGATCAAGACGCACGAGGAGCTCGCCGAGATCGTCACCAATCGCATGCTTAAGCTCGAGGGGATCGAGGGGACGACGACGCTCGTCGCGTTCAAATCCATCAGCAAGTACGATCTTGACGAGCTCTACGGCTGACGCACGACGCGCAGCCTGCCGGCCTACAGGTCGGGGAGGACGACCGCTTCGTGGCGGCTCGCCGCGAACAAGGCAACGCGGCGCGATATTGTCTCCTTGTGCGTCCGAAGCGCCAGGTCAGGGGAGTTGTTCTGAGCGGACAAGTGTGAGAGGCACGCCCACTTGAGGCGGCGCGGAGCGCAGTCGCGAAGCAGTTCGGCCGCCTCGACGTTCGACAGGTGGCCGCCCGTCCCACGGATCCGTTCTTTCAACGAGCGCGCGTACGGCCCGGCCGTCAGCATCGCCGGATCGTAGTTGCTCTCGATGAGGACGGCATCGAGCGACGCGACGACCCGCGGCAATTCACGGAACACACAGCCGAGGTCGGTCAGTATTCCGAGCCGGCGTCTCTCCGCTTCGATTACGAACGCCGAGCCGTCGACGCCGTCGTGCGGCGTGGGAATCGTCTCGACGATGACGCGGCCGAACGTGAGCGTCTCGCCGGGGACGAAGTGGCGCACGTCGGTCAGCATGCCCAGGTCATACCGCCGGGCTGCGGCGAGCGTCGCCTTGCTGACGTAGAGCGGCAGGCCGAACTTGCGCTGGTAGACGCCGGCGCAGCGGACGTGGTCGGCGTGGTCGTGTGAGAGGATCAGCGCTTCGGCGGCGCGGATATCGCGGCCCGAGGCCGCCAGCCTGCGCTCGGCCCGCACGCCGCTGATGCCCGCATCGAACAGCAGGCGCGTCTCACCCGATTCGACGTATATGCAGTTGCCGTTGCTTCCCGATTGAAGCGCGATGGCGATCACCTGGCGATCAGCTCCGGCTCACGGGAGAGGCCCTCGGGGGTGCTGGTAGCGGCGCAGGGATTCGAACCCCGGACACGAGGATTATGATTCCTCTGCTCTAACCACTGAGCTACGCCGCCATGTTGTCAGTACGTCGCCGTCATTATTATAGCGGCACCCGTCGGTTTTGCAACATTCTCGCAGCGGACTTGCCGAGAGCGCCGACAGTGCCTGGCCCACGCTAACGCCTCTTGCGGCAGGGGAGCGTAGACGCCGCCGCCCGGACTTTGCCGACTGCGCCCATCGGCCCATGTGCCGGGACGTGGTGTTTGGCACGGCGGCATGATGCCGCGCGGCAGCGCGGTACTATGCGCTTGGGCAGCAAGAGGTTATCGATGTGACGGAAGGCGCCGGGGCTGCACGGCGTTGCTTTTTCGCAACGCGCGAATCGGGCGGCTCGCAGATTATGAAGCGATGTTCCGAGGGAGCTGTTGTCATAACTGCACCTGCCGGCAGGTGTTAGCGCCCGGCGGCAGGAAAATCCGAAAGTTGATGCACCCGCTGGCACGCGGTTTGCTACGTAGTCGGTTGACGTTGTGAAGATGTTTGACCCGAATTGGGCCTCGGTGGCTCGACTTTGACCTTGAAGAGGAGGAGACAGATGAACACGAAGCGGAAGATTGTGGCCGTGGTTTTAGTGGCGGCGATGGCAGTTGGTTCGGCGGCGGCGGGCTACGGGGACGAGATCAAGCTGGTGCCGGCTTTGATAACGCTCGTCGACGGCAGCTCGGAAGTGACAATTGACTCGTTCACTTCCCAAGGAGCTCTTGACTGGACAGTAATGAACGTCTCGCACCTGGCGCAGCAGTGGTTCTGGATCCGGACCGACACGGAAGGGCTGTTCGATGACAGGGAGTACTCGATTGACGAGATCGACGCCACGCCGGCCATCTGGCAGCCCACGGCAAACATAGCTGAGTTGAGCTACAACGACGGCCGCATCGAAGTCCAGATAATGTACATCCTCGCCAGCGGGCCGGGGCTCTACTCGGCCGACCTCACCGAGGTCATCACTGTCACCAACCTGACGGACGAGGAAATCCTCGTCGACTTCTTCCAATACTCCGACTTCGACTTGAACGGTGATGGCGCCGAGGACGACGTTGTCAGCATTACGGGTGGTAACACTGCGTTGCAGAAGGACTTCGAGAGCAACACGACACTGTCGGAAACCGTGGTCAGCAGGAGCCCGGAGTTGAGCGAGGTCGGGATCTACCACGACACGCTCGACAAGCTCACGGACGGCGGCATCAGCGACCTCGATGGTTCCACTCATCTCGACGGCCCGGCCAATCTCACGTGGGCCTTCCAGTGGCAGGGTCGGCTGATCTATTCGGGCGAATCGCTCGTAATCGCCAAGGACAAGGTGTTGACGACGATGCCTGTTGTGGCCGAGCCGGGTGGCGGGGCATTGCTGGCGGCCGCCGTCGGCGCGCTGGCAGGAAGAAGGAAGCGGCGGACATAGCGCTCGAGCAGCGATGTTGCTGCAAGACACGACTTTGATGCTCTTTGGAAACAGTTGACGTTGGCTCCGGGTACCGCACTCAAGTGGGTGTGGGCCCTGAGTTTACGTGTGCCGGCGGGCGGACGCGACCGGATGCGAGTCGTTTTTTCGCAACGCGCCCACAAATGGGCGCACGATTTTGCACGTGCCCACGGCGGCATGGAGCACCTGTAACATACGTCGAAGGCAGGTGTTATGGAGGGCTGCGAATTTTATTCCGACGATTTGCGGCTTCGTTGGCACGCTAGTTGCTGTAGAACACGCTGTATTTGGTTGACAACGAAAGACGGAGACCTGGCGATGTTGAAAGCAGTGGTGAAAACGACCGGCAGAAAGGAGGCGAATCCTGGCCGGTGTGGCAGTGGCGTGTGTGGCTTGGTGAGGCGTTCATTATTTGGTGTTCCCTTTTTAGGAGGACGTACGATGAGGCGGATAGCATTGGTGGCGTTGATGATTGTGGGGCTCGCGGCCGTGGCTAACGCGGCTCCGGCGTGGTGGGACGACGCTGACTTCGAGACGCGGTTGACGGGCACGGTCGAGAACATCGGCGGCCAAGGGGAAGCCGAAGGGACCATAACGCAGACCCTCGAGAACGACCCCAACCTTGGCATGTACAAAGAGGTCTTTGTTGAGTTCGACTGGTGGCGCGTTAACGATCCAGACGACAGTGCGTCGTTTGACCAAGACGTGAAGATGAATTGGGACGGTCACCCGGCCCAGGTCTCGCTCAACCTGGTCGACAGTGGCCCCCTCGGCCCGGGTGGCTTCTGGGCGGACTACGACTACACGATCATTCCGCAGCCCGCGAACGAGACGTTCTACTTCCGCTTCACCGGGCTGCTGGCGGGTGACATCCTGGGCTACGAATACGACATCCGGACGAAGTGCTTCGGCGACGGTATCGTTCCGGAGCCGGCCGGCCTCGGTTTCGTAGGAATGGCTCTGCTTGCCCTGCGCAGGCGGAGAAGCTAGGCGGGAAGCTCAAGGGGTTGAGCAACGCAGCATTGGGCGCGGAGCCTTCGGGCGCTGCGCCCAATTCGCGCATGGGGAGAACTGCCTCAGCCGCTCACACGCGAAGACAGAGTTGACCCGCCGCCGGCCGGCCGTTATCATGCGTCGAGCCCATGGTGGGCATCGGCCTTCCCCGGCCTGTTGGGGGCGGCCGCGAACTTGTTGCCGGCGGCGTGCGTTGATATACGAGGTGCGGCGGACGCCGTCACGGATCGGGCGCGAGGGCATCCGAGGATGGACTTCAACGTGAAGGGCCGGAATGCGGGCCCGAGCCCGTATCGGGGCATTGTCTGGGCCGTCGTGTTGGGCGCGGCCCTCATCATCATCTACGGGATGAGCGTGTACAAGCCGCGGCCGCGCGAGGAGCCGGCGCCGCCCGGGCAGCCCAATCGGGGAGAGACGACCGCGCCGGCGAAGGCGGAAAAGGCCGCCGTCGCCGCGACACTCGAGGGTGAACCGGAGGGCGCGGCGCCCGAGCTCCCTGCGTATCTGACCGACCCCGACACGCTCAAGGAGGCGGCGCACAGCAGCGCGGCGCTCGACACGTTCTCCTTCTACTACCTGCTCTATCAACTCAAGATCTCCGACGTGGCGAAGCTCGAAGAAGACGCCGTGCCGGCGCCCGGGCCCGAGGGAATGGCGAACTGGCAGCCGGGCAAGGCCGTGTCGCTCGAAGGGACCGTCGGGTTGATGGAGAAGCGTGCCGACCTGAGCATCCCCGATGTCAACATCCTCGCGGCCACGCAGTACGAAATTCGAGACGCCCGCGGGCAGCGGTACCTTGTCTTCACGGTGTACGAAATGAAGGGCGTGGAGGCCGGCGACAAGGTCAACCTCGTCGGCCGCTACCTCCGCCTCTACGCAGAGCCCAAGGCGGAGAAGGACAAGGACGGCCAGATAGTTCCGACGCCGGTCATCATCGCACGCGAGGTCGACGGCTCGAGGTACTTGAACGATCCGTCCTGTCTCGCCGAGATCCGCGACGGCGCACTCGGCCACGAGGCCAAGCCGTTCTACTATCTCGCCAACGGCGTCCGGCGCCTGACACAGGACGAGCTGAAGGCCGGCGCGGAGCCGGAGCTGACACCCGTTGAGCTTGCGCGTTCGCCCGCGTTCGCTCGGGGGCGGATCGTCGTCATCGACGGCTCCGTCATATTGACGCAGACCGTTGAAGACAGCCCGAACATTGCGGGGATCGACCGGTTCTACTGGACGATCCTGCGGACCCGCGAGCGGGTGCCCGTTTGGGTCTATACTCTCGAAGAACCGAAAGGCATCCAGAAGCGCGACCCCGTCCGCGTGTTCGGCGTGTTCATGAAGTCGCGGCAGTACCGCAGCAAGCAGGGATTCGAGGAGGCCGCGCTGATCGTTATAGGGCGCCGGCTCCTCCGGCTCGAGGCGACGAAATCGCACTCGCTTGCGCTCATCGTGCTTGTCGGCGGCGCCGTGATAGCCATCCTGCTCGTCATCGTCGTCGTCTGGGATCGGCGGACGAGCCGGCAGTTCGGCCGGCACGTGCACACCCTCGCGGCCCGGGGCCGCCCGCAGAACATCGACGCAATTGCGAGGGATGTGGCATCGAGGGCTCGGCAGGCGAAGGACAAGCCACGCGGCAAGCCGAAGGACGACGCCGGATAATCCGGCATTCCCGTGGCCGAATCCGGCACGTCGGCACGGCGGCGAACGGTTCCGGGCGGCGGCCCGATCTCGTAACACACGGCCCGCACGACAGATAGAGAAAGGCCGCGTTTTCCACTTCGGTTTGGCACGCAATTTGCCGTCGTAGACGCCGTACGAGGCCCCGTTCCAGAACGTTCTGTGTGGAGGACGGTACCATGTCGAAGGCCATCAGGTTGGCCGTCTTGTGCGGGCTCGCGCTCACGCTCTTGCCGCCCGCCGTCCTTGCCCAGGAAGGCGAGGGGGCCGAAGGCTGGCCGCCGCGGCGCGAAGCCGGCGGCAAACTCGAAGGCGAACGGCGCGGCGAGTTGATGCGAAAGCGTCAGGCCGAACAGAAACGGAACGCGCTCGAGGCCAGGCAGAAGCGAGCGCAAGCTCCCGCGCTTCCGTTCACGCTCTCCGAGAAGGGGCGTGGGGAACTCGAGCGCCACCACAAGGCGCTCAGGGCGCTGGTGCAGGAGCTTCGCGGCGTGCACCTGGCCGTCAGGAAGGACGTCGGGGAGGGCATGGCGCCCAAGGAGGCAATCACAAAACACATCGAAGAGGCGAAGGCCATCGCGAAGAAGATGGTCGCCGAGCGGGCATCGCACCTCGAAATCATGGCGAAGATCGTCAGCGAAGAGGGGCCGGCCCTCGTTGACCGCTGGGCCGAGCAGCTCTTGAAGGGGCCGGGCGAACGCCCGCGGCCCGAGTTGCGCGAGAGAAAGCGGATGAAGCGCGACAACGAGCCGGAGAACGTCGACGACGTGAACCCGTTCGAGGAGCAGGTATTGCGCGCTCAGTAACCCCCTGCGCGCGAAGCGGCCCCGTCCGGCGTCATCGTCCGGCGGGGCGGTTTCATGGGCGCTCGGGCGCATTCCGCGGCGCCGGCGGCGGGGGAAATGAGCCCGAATCCTTCACTCACCGCAGACGCGAACCGAAGACGGTCCGTCGCGGAGTACGCAGAGAGGATGAACGCTCTCTCAAGAAAGGCACTTACGTTGGCTTTTCGCCGCTCGTTCGTCCACGCGCACACTGCGCATTTCAGACACGGCCTCATGTTGCCGTAAATCCTTGTCCACACTTCTTCTCTGCGATCTCTGCGACCTCCGCGGTGAAATATCCGGGATAATCGTGAGCCGCACCCCGAGATAACAACACCGCTCCCCCGGTTTGACACCCCTGCGGGATCGCGCTACAATCGCCGCTCGCAGTGCCCCCGGTCCGGTTTCGCCACAGGAGGCCGAATGCCCGGTACGCTCAAGATAACATTCCTGCCGGAGAATACCCACGTTCACGTCTTGCCGGGCACGACGGTGCTCGAGGCCGCGGGCCGCGCGGACATCATCATCGAGACGCCTTGCGGCGGAAAGGGAACCTGCGGCCGCTGCCGGGTCGTCATCTCGAAGGGCGCGCACGCACCGAACGCAGTCGAGAGGGAGGCCCTCTCGGAGGACGACATCGCGAAGGGCGTGCGGCTCGCGTGCCAGACCGAGATCCGGCGCGACATGATCATCGAGGTGCCCGCGGCGTCCAGGTTCCTCGGTCAGAGGATTCTTGCCCGCGGCATCGAGGCGGACTTCGAACTCGAGCCCAGCGTGTCGCTCGATCCCGGCGACGAAGCCGGGCGGCTCTACGGCGCTGCGTTCGACGTCGGCACGACGACCATCGTCGGCGCGCTCCTCGAACTGTCCGGCGGCGAGCAGGTCACGTCGTCGTCGCGCGCCAACCCGCAGATTCCGCTCGGCGACGACGTCATCGCCCGCATCGGGCACGCCGGGAACGACGGCGGGCTCGAACAGCTTCAGAGGCTCGTGACCGATTGCATCAACGAAATGATCGATGAGATGTGCGGCCGCGCCGGCATCAAAATCGAGTCCGTCTACGAGGTCACACTCGTCGGCAACACCACGATGAACCACATCCTGCTCGGCATCGATCCGACGCCGCTGGCGCACGCGCCGTACGACGCGGTCCTTCTCGACAGCAGACTCTCGCAGCCGGCGGACCTCGGCATCAGGATCCGCCCGACGGGCCGCGTCTACACGATGGCGAACATCGCCGGGTACGTCGGCGGCGACACGGTCGGCGTCATTCTCGCCTCGGGAATGAGAGATTACGACGGGCTCCAGTTGGCGCTCGACATCGGCACGAACGGCGAGCTCGTGCTCGGCGGGAACGGACGGCTCGTCGCCTGCTCGACGGCCGCCGGCCCCGCGTTCGAAGGCGCCCGGATCAAGCACGGAATGCGCGCCGCGAAGGGCGCCATCGAGAAGGTCATCATCGACGGCGACGTGCGGCTCAACGTGATTGGCGGTCACCGGCCGCGCGGCATCTGCGGGACCGGCGTGATCGACGCAATCGCCGCGCTCCTCGACGCGGGCATCATCGAGTCCACCGGCCGCATGTTGCCGCCCGGCGAACTCCCCGACTCGCTGAGCGACGAACTGCGGGCGCGCGTGACGGAGGAAGACGGCCGGGCCTGCTTCGCTCTGGCAACGGCCGAGGAGTCGGACGCCGACGGGCCCATCTGCCTGACGCAGCGCGACGTCCGGGAAGTGCAGCTCGGCAAGGGCGCCATCTCGGCCGGCGCGAGCATCATCCTGCGCGAGTACGGCGCGTCGGTCGACGATCTCGACCGCGTCCTGCTGGCCGGAGCGTTCGGCAATTTCATCCGGGTGCGGAGCGCGCTGCGGGTCGGCCTGCTGCCGCCCGTGCCGCGGCACAAGGTCGAGTTCATCGGCAACGCCGCGGGGACCGGTGCCAAGATGGTGCTCGCCGGGAAGCGGTGCCGCGCCGAGGCCGAGGTCATCGCCAGGGAAACCGAGTACATCGAGCTTGCCGGCCGGCCCGACTTTCAGATGGAGTTCGCCGCAGCAATGATGTTCCCGGAATCGTGACTTGGGCCCTGGCGATAGATCACGATTACGAAAGAACGCGGGACAACATGATGAGCTACCCCGGCGGCGGGTATCAGATGCGCATTCGGTTCGGCGGGCCGTTGACGCCGGCCGTGAAGGCGCTCCTGATCGCCAACGGAGCGGTCTTCGCGGTCCAGATCATTTTCCACGTCGCGCGGCCCGAGGGATTGGCGCCCGGCGCGCCGACCGTGTTCGAAAACTGGTTTGCCATGAGGCCCGTCGACGCGGTCGGCAGGCTGCACCTGTGGCAGTTCATCACGTACAGCTTCCTCCACGCCGTCACCAATCCGCTGCACATCGCGATGAACATGTTCATGCTCTGGATGTTCGGCGGGGACGTGGAGCGGGCGCTCGGCCGGCCGCGGTTCCTCACGCTCTATCTCGCCGCGGCCGCCGTCGGCGGAATCTGCATGATCCCGTGGTACTTCACGATGCTCGTGGGCGCGTCGGGCGCCGTCTTCGGCGTGATGGCCGCCTACGCGAGACTGTTCCCCGAGCGCCGGCTGCTGTTCCGGGGAATGTTCCCAGTCAGGGCGAGGACGCTCGTGCTGGTGCTCGCCGGCATCAATCTGTTGGCGGCGGTCGCGGGCAGCGACGCGGGCGTCGCTCACTTCGCCCATCTCGGCGGGTTCGCGGCCGGATGGTTCTTCCTCTCGTTCGAGCGGTCGGCCGCGGAGTTCAAGCGCGCGAGAGATTTCAGGAGGGCCGGTCGCGCCGAGCAGGAAGACCGGGATGTCCGGGCCGAGGTCGACAGGCTTCTGACAAAGGTCGGCCGCGACGGCCTCGGCAGCCTGACCGGCCGGGAGCGCGAGTTCTTGAACCGCGCGAGCAAACGTTTTCGGAAATAAGTGCGCCGGCCCGGTCGGGCGCACTTGCAGAAGGAAAGGAGACAAGAATGGGAAGGCTCAGACAGGTTGCGGAGAATGAGGCGAAGGGAAAAGCGGCGGAGTTGTACGAGGGCATCAAGGCCAAGCTGGGCCGCGTGCCGAACGTGCACCAGGCGATGGCCGTGAACCCCGGTTTCCTCGAGGCGATGCTCAAGCTCTCGGCCGCCGCGGGCAAGGGCTTGGACGTGAAGACGAAGGAACTCATCAACATCGCCGTCAGCACGGTGAACAACTGTGAGTACTGCCTCGACGCGCACGTCGCGATCGCGAAGATGCACGGCGTGACCGACGACGAGATCCACGCCGCCGTCGAGTGCGCCTCCGCGATGAGCGCCTTCAACGTCTTCAATCACGGCGCCGACCCCGAGATCGACTTCTGAACGGCCGTATGTGTTCGGCGCGTTGTTGCGCGGGCCGTGCGCGCTTGTGGCACACTCAAGGGCTTGGCGGACGATTGCGAGGCAGGCTCTTGACGGTGACACGTAATGGCCGGTCACTCGCTGCCGACTTCAATCCGGCTGCCTTCGACGCTCACGATCTTGAGCTTGGGCGACTGAAGCCGCCCGAGGTGGATGGCGAGCGTGCGGGCGTCTCCCTTGAAGCGGCATTCGAGCGTCGCCGCGCCGTCGTGGAACGAACGCTGCACGACCTCCTGCATCCCCTTGATCTTCTTCAACGCATCTTCGAGCGCGACGAGCTGCTTGAAATCCACGCCCTTGACGAACAGCTCGATCGCCGCCTCGTCGACGCTCGACTTTCGCAGGTGCAGGACGACCTTCTTGATGAGCGAACGGGCGATCTCGTCGCCGGCGCCCGACAGGGCGAGGTTCTGCGCGCTCGCCGCGCTGCGCCCGCCGCGGCGGATCGTCACGTTGTCCGACGCGACCACCACCCCGGAGCTGACGAGCACGGCCTTCGCCTCGATGGTCGCCGCGTAGAACGTCTGCTGCACGCCGTAGACCATCTCGACCTTGGCGAACTCCGTGTAGCCCTTGCCCGTGATGAGGATGTCGCAGCCCCACCGCTTCCCGAGGCTCTGCGCGAGCGCCGGATCGCTGAAACTGTCGAGCCGGTCGTGCGCCTTGATCGCCTCGACCTGCGACCGGTCGACGACGTTGAATTTCTTCGCGAGCAGCGCCTTCTCGAAGCTCGACTGCGCGAGCGTCGTCTCGGCCGGCTTGTCGCCGGCGAAGTCGACGACGGCGCACGCGATCCGCTGATGGTTGCTGAGGTAGTGCAGGATCGAGAGGTCCTTCGAGATCATCTTCGTCGAGACGACGGCGCGGACCTTCGCCTTGAACACGCCGCGGTCGCGCTGCATGCTGAGGACGTCGAACTTCTCGATGGAGCCGCGGGTCTCGGCGAGGACGACGTCGCGGGCGAGCTGCCAGTCGACCGTAAGGCTTTCGTTGCGGATGATGACGCCGGCGCCGCGCTCGAGCGCGGCGCGGAGCGCGTCCTTCTTCGCCGCCTCTTCGGTGACGCCCTCGCCGGCCGCATCGATGGTCTTCGTGCCGGCCTTGTCCTCGCCGGGCACGTTGGTGCCGGCGCCGACCGCGCCGTCGGGGACCTTGTCGGGCGTCAGCCAGGGCGGCGGCGGAATGGGCTCCGGCTCTGCACATCCGGCGGCGAGCGCCAGGATGGCGAAGGCGAGTGCAAAGGGCTTCCGCATGGGATCACCACCGCCCTTTTTTCTTCAACGCGGCCTTGATGTCGGACTCCTGCGCGCGGATCGTCACGATGATGGCCGAGTTGTCGGGCGTCAGGTGTTCCGAGACCCGGTGGACGCCCTTGATGAGGCCGCCGCTCCGGCTGATGATGCGGTCGTTCTGGGCCACGAAGTCCCGGACCTCGGATTCGGAGCTGAGGAACGTGCCGGCGTATTCCTCGAGCAGGTTGCGCTGCGCGTCGATGAGGGCCGCGCGCTTCGCGAGCAGGATCGCCTGGGCGCGCGAAATGTCCCGGCCCTTGTAGGCGTCGAGAGCCGCCGTCCCCGTCGCGGTGATGATCGGGTCGCTCGCGCAGCCCGCCAGCGCCGCGGCGCACACCAATCCCAACAGAGCAAGGTTCCTCTTCATCTTCCCCTCCTTTCGCTCGCTGTGGCACGGGCGTCCCTTAGGCTTTGCTCAGGGCGGGCCCGCCCGCAGGCGAACACAGCCAGGATGGCCGTGCCCCACCGGCAGCTCATTTCAGCCCGAGCGCGGCCTCGATTTCGGGCACGTCGACGGCGACTTCGACCTCGAACGTGCCGTCGGCCTTCTCAGTCTCCTTGATCACCCGTGCGCCCTTGATGACCGCGTCGACCTTCGCCCGCACGATGTCCTGCTTGGCCATGTAATCCTCGACGGTCGTCGTCGCGCTCAGCCGGATCCCCTTGATGCGTTCGGCCAGGTTGCGGAGCGCGTCCATCTTGCCGGCACGTTTTGCCCGGAGCCCTGCGACGCGCGGGTCGAGCCCGTCGGGAATAATGCCGGTGCCGGCCGCGGTCACGGTCTTCATCTTCGGGTCGATGCCGAGCTTGCCGCTGTTCGACGGGACGCCCCCGATCTCGCTCGGCCACACGAATGGCGCGGTGAACGCGGCCTGCGGGTCGGGCTTGTCGCCGAGCGTGTCGCGCAGGTCCTTCTCCCTCGCCTCCACGACGACCTGGTAGACGGTCTGGTCGGGACTGAGCTGGACGCGGACGATCTTCACGCCCTTGATGAGGCCGCCGGTCGCCGAGATGGTGCGGTCGCTCTTCGCGACAAAGTTGTCGATCTCCGACTGGGACGAAAGGAACGAGCCGGCGTACCGCTCGATGAGGTCGCGCTGTGCGATGATGAGCGCGGTCCGCTTGGCCAGCGGGACGGCCTGGCCGCGGGTCATGCCGCGTTTGAGGTACGCGTCGAGCGCCGCCTCGCCCGTGCCCGTGACGACCTTGCTGCTCGCACATCCGGTGAGGAGAACGGCGAGGGCGAGCACGGCCAACGAGGACCTCGTCATTTGCCACCTCCTTTCTCTATCGGAGGCGCCTTCGCATTTGGCGGCGCAGCCGCGCCGTTCTTGGCCGCGCCCTTCTCGGCTGCGCCTTCTTGGCCCGGCGCCGGTTCCTGGGCGGGCCGCGGCTTCGCTTTGCGCAGGGGCAGCCCGCCGCCGACGGCGTCAAGCCGCGGAGCGGTCTTCGGCGCCAGCAGCTCGAAGAGCTCGTTCGGCAGCTCGCGTGTCGCCAGACTGATGTACACCTTGGCGACGCCGTCCCGCGTGATCTCGACCCGGTCAATGGGCCGCGTCTGGCAGAGGCGGTCGATCCGCTGCTTCATCCTCTCGCGCTTCGCGATCAGATCGGCGGCCTTGATGCCCGACCTCAGCGGCAGGCCGTAGATTCGCTTCTTCAGGTTGCTTTCCGCGTCGGCGCCGGCGTTGGCTCGCGCCAGCGCGATCATCTCCTTCTGCAAGACCTTGCCCGGGTCACTGCGGAACCTGCCGAGCCGGAGCGGCGGCATGAGCGCCCTGCCGGGCAGCGAAATCTTGACCTTGTACGTTTTCCCCTGGACGTCAAGGCTTTCGCTGGCAAGGGCCGCGCCGGCAAGAGCCGCGTTAACGTGCGGCCGGAGCTCCGGGTGCTGCGACGCGAAGGCGGCGATCGTCACGCCGGCGTCGAGGGGCAGTTCGAACGCTTTTTGGGCGAGCGCGGTGTATGCGTTGGTGATCGCGAGCCGCCGAGCTGCTCTCTTGGCCTCATCGGTGTCCCGCGCGGCGCGGACGGCGGCTTCGCCCTCAGCCTCGAGCGGCGCGGCCGCCCATTGGGCCACTTCGATCGTGACGCCGGCGATCTCGAAGTTCGACGACATCATCGCCACATTCACATCGGCGACGCCGTCGGCCTGAATCCTCCGCGGCAGGCTGGTCGCCTTCGAGCGAAGGTCGTACGGCAGCGCCCACGTGTCGAGCTCGACGACGACGTGTACCAGCCCGTCGCTGCTGATCGTCGGGCGGCCGACGACTTCGGCGGCCATCAGCGCCGCATCGAGGGCGTCGCGCAGCTTCGCATCACGGCTCACCAGCCCATTCACCGTGCGGCCGACAGTCGACGGGAACGCGTAGACCTGGCTGGTGAGGTTGACGAACGCGTCCGCCCGTGCCGCGGCCAGCCCGGGCGCCTGGTCCTTCGAGAGGTCCTGCGCCAATGCAGGATCCGGCGCGAGGAGCAGGTCGAACACGGCGAGGATTGCAAAAGCTCGGACAATATGTTTCATCGTTGCATCCCCAAGGAGATAGATCTTCCACTGCAAGATTATACTACGACGAGGGCGTGCAGTGTGCAAGAGTTTTTGCCGGGCGCGCCGAGCCGCAAGGTGCCGGCGGCCGGCGAGCCGCCGGCGGCGCGGGCGTCAGCCCTTCGCCGCGCGGAGAATGATGCGATCCTCCGTCCAGTGGTCGCGGTACCAGGTGCATTTCTCGAACGTATCGTTCAGCGACGACATCTTCGCGGCGAGCATCGCGCGGAAACGGGCAAGCGCCGCCTTGTGCGCCGGGTCCGCGGCGAGATTCGTCATTTGGTACGGATCGGCGGCGTTGTCGAAGAGCAGCTCCGAGCCGTCGACGCGGTAGACGGCGCAGGTGTATCGCTTGTCGCGCATCGCGCGCCACTCGTGCCCGTCGATCCAGTCGGCGCAGGCGCCGGTGTTCTGGAGGAACGCGGCCTCGGGCTCGGGCCCGTCGGTTCCGAGCGCGCAATGCGAGAGGTCCATCCCTTCGGCGTCGCGCGGAACCGGCAGCCCCATCAATGAGAGCAGCGTGGGCATGATATCGGGCGTGCTGAGACAGGCGTCGGAGACATTGCCGGCCGGGATGCGGCCGGGAAATCGGACGAGTAACGGGATGCGTGCGGCCTCTTCGTAGAAGATGTTCTTCGCTCGGCGGCCGTGGGCGCCGAACATCTCGCCGTGGTCGGACGAGAAGACGACGATGGTGGCGCCGGCGAGTCCGGCGGCGCCGATCTCGTCGAGCAGGCGGCCGAAGTTCCGGTCGACGTTGGCCGTCATCGCGTGGTAGACGCGCCGCCAGTTGGGCATGTGCTCGCGGGCCAGGGCGCTCAACTGCCCCCAGCCGTCGGCGTGCGGGTCGTTCTCGGGCTCGTAGTTCGGCGGATGCGGGAACTCCACGCCGCGGAACATCTCGAGATATTCGGGCGGGACATTCTCGGGCGACCACGGATCGTGCGGCGTGCCGTAGGAGACGAACAGAGCGAACGGATCGTCCGCGTCGGCTGCGCCCCGGATGAAGTCGATGGCGAGGTCGGTCTGCGCGTCGGGCTCGTAAGCTCCTTCGCCGTAGGAAATCTTCTCGGGCGAGTCGGTGTGATAGTAGGCGCCGTAATAGTTGTGGTGGAAGTTGTACGCCGCCCAGTAGCCGTCGAACCCGAGGCGGTCGGGCCCCGGCGGCACGAAGCTGTTCTTCGGGTCGAGGTGGTTGCCCATCTCGTTGGCGTAGAGGTGCCACTTGCCGACGTAGCCGGTCCGGCAGCCGCCGCGCGTGAGCACGTGGCCGAGGCACTCGTGATCGGTGCCGAGCCGCAGCTCGTTGATGACCATCCCCGTGCTCGTCGTGTACTTCCCGGTGAAGAGGGACGCGCGGAACGCGGCGCACACGGGCGAGCTTGCGACCGCCTGGCGGAAGTTCACGCCCTCCGCCGCGAACCGGTCGATGTTCGGCGTGCGTGCCTTCTCATCGCCCGCGTACCCGCAGCGCGTGTAGCCAAGCTGATCGGCGAGGATGAAGACAAGGTTGGGGCGGCGGACGTATGGCGCGGCCGGTCGTTCAGAGGGCATGGTCGTCAGATCTCCAGCAGTTGAGGAGAAACGTACTCGCTCCCGGCACGTGTGTCAAGCAAAGGACACGGCGGTTCGCCGCTGTGGTTGTGCTTGACTTGCCATCCCGGCCCCAGTATTCTCCGTCCGTGAACATCCCCCAGTTCATTAGCAAGTGGCGAAAGAGCGACCTGACCGAGCGGTCGGCCGCGCAACAACATTTCCTCGACCTTTGCGAACTGTTCGATCATCCCAAGCCGGCCGACGTGGACCCGAAGGGCGAATGGTTCACGTTCGAGAAGGGCGCCACCAAGCACGGCGGCGGAGACGGCTGGGCGGACGTGTGGAAAAAGGGATTCTTCGGCTGGGAATACAAGGGCAAACACAAGGACCTCGATGCGGCTTACGAGCAACTGCTCAAGTACCGCGAGTCGCTGGAGAACCCGCCGCTGCTCGTCGTGTGCGACATGGACCGCATCGTCGTCCACACCAACTTCACGAACGCGCCGGTCGAGGTTCACGACATCCCGCTCGAGAAGCTCGGAGAGCCGCGCAACCTGCAGACCATTCGAGCCGTCTTTCACGACCCGGAGACGCTCCGCCCCGGCACGACGAGCCAGACGATCACGGCGGAGGCCGCGGAGCGCCTCGCCGCCGTCGCCCAGACCATGCGCGACCGCGGGCTGCCCCCCGCGAAGGTCGCGCACATGCTCGACCGTGTCATCTTCTGCCTTTTCGCCGAGGATGTCGCCCTCCTGCCCGAAGGGCTCTTCAGCCGCCTCGTGGCGAAGTCGAAGGACGACCCCATCCGCTTCGCCCGGCTGCTGGGGCAGCTCTTCGAGGCGATGGCGCACGGCGGCGACTTCGGAGCCGACACCATCCGCCACTTCAACGGCAACCTGTTCGACGACGTGACGGTCCTCGAACTGACCGAAGACGAGATCGAGAGCATCCACCACGCCGCCGCGCTCGATTGGTCGGCCGTGGACCCGTCCATCTTTGGCACACTCTTCGAGCGCGGGCTCGACCCCGACAAGCGCTCGCAGCTCGGCGCCCACTACACCAGCCGCGAGGACATCGAAACGCTCGTCGAGCCGGTCGTCATGCAGCCGCTGCGGCGCGAGTGGGACGAACTCCGCGACACGGTCGAACGCCTGCTGGCCACCGGCCGGAAGAAGCCCCGTGGCGCGGACGCGCGTGGCACGGCCGCACGTAGCACGGCGGCACGTAGCACGGGCTTCCAGCCCGTGATTGATCACGGCCAGGATGGCCGTGCTACGGATGGCCGTGCTACGGATGGCGGCTCGGACGGTGCCGCAGGTACGGCGAAAAAACTCACGCCCGCGCAGAAGCGGAAGGCCCGCCGTGAGGCCGAGCGAATGATCGCCCAGTTTCTCCACCGCCTCCAATCGGTCAAGGTGCTCGACCCCGCTTGCGGGTCCGGCAACTTCCTCTACGTCACCCTCCAGAAGCTGCTCGACTTCGAGAAGCAGGTCGGGCTGTACGCGATGGACCGGCTGGCGGTCGGCTTCCTGCCCCGTGTGCGGCCCGAGCAACTTTACGGCATCGAGATCAACCCCTACGCCTTCGAACTCGCCCAGATGGTCGTCTGGATCGGCTACCTCCAGTGGCGCCGCCAGAACGGCTTCATGGCCTACGCCGAACCCATCCTCACGCCCATGGACAACTTCCAGTGCAAGGACGCGATTCTCGACCTCACCGACCCCGACAATCCCAGAGAGCCCGACTGGCCCGCCGTCGACTTCATCGTCAGCAATCCGCCGTTCTTGGGCGGTGGCATGCTCCGTCAGAATCTGGGCGACGACTATGTCGGCCGGTTGTTTGCGCATTACGGTGAACATCTTCCAAATTTCAGCGATCTGTGCTGCTATTGGTTCGAGAAAGCGCGAGCGCATATCCAGGCAGGGAAGTGCGAGCGCGCGGGCCTCCTCGCTACCCAGGCAATTCGCGGCGGCGCCAGCCGCGAAGTGCTCAAACGCATCAAGGAAACCGGCGATATCTTCTTCGCCGAGAGCGACAGGCCCTGGATTCTCGACGGCGCGAACGTGCACGTGTCGATGGTTGGGTTCGACGACGGTGAGGAGCCGCAGATCACTCTGGATGGTGCCGCCGTTGCCACAGTCAATCCGGATCTTTCCACTCACAGTGACGTCACCCAGGCGCTGAGTCTGCCCGCCAACAGGAATACGTGCTTCATGGGGCCGTCTCCAAAAGCATCCTTTGACATCGATGAGTCGGCGGCGATGCGCATGCTGACGGCAGGCGGGAACGTTCACGGACGGCCCAACTCGGACGTAATAAGGCGTGTGCAAAGCGGCGTCGACATAACCCGATCCGACCGAGGCAAGTGGACTATCGATTTCGCTCTCATGTCAGAGACGGAAGCCTCTCAATACCAAGAGCCGTTCGAGTACGCTAAGCGAGTCGTCTATCCCGTGCGATCAAAGAACCGCCGGAAGGCTTACGCGATCAAGTGGTGGCAGTATGCCGAAGCGCGGCCTGGCCTGAGAGCGGCGCTGGGAAAGCTCGACCGACACGTCACTACACCGGAAGTGGCGAAGCATCGTGTTTATGTCTGGCGTCGAGCAGAGCACCTGTGCAATCAGCAAACGTTAGTTTTCGCCCGTTCGGACGACTATTTCTTCGGGGTGCTGCACTCGCGCCTGCACGAGGTCTGGGCACGCGCTCTGGGGACGCAGTTGCGCGAGCGCGAGAGCGGCTTCCGCTACACGCCGACGACGTGCTTCGAGACGTTCCCGCTGCCGGAGCCGACGCCGGAGCAGGAGCAGGCCATCGGTGGGGCTGCGAAGGAGCTGGACGCACTCCGCAACAACTGGCTCAACCCGCCGGAATGGACCCGCGAGGAGGTGCTTGAGTTTCCCGGCTCGACCGACGGCCCTTGGGAGCGATACGTCCACGACCCGGACGGCCGCGGCATCGGCACCGTCCACTATCCCCGCATCGTGCCGAAAGACGCCGAGTGCGAGAAGCAACTCAAGAAACGCACCCTGACAAACCTCTACAACGAGAGGCCAACGTGGCTGGACATCGCCCATCGGGCGCTCGACGAAGCCGTGTTTGCCGCATACGGCTGGGAGCCGGGCATGTCCGACGACGATATTCTGGCCGCGCTCCTCGACCTGAACCTCGCCCGCGCCGAGGCCGAGGCGCGCTGAATGACCGTGCGGCGGCCTCATGTCGAGGTTCATCGGCCCGTCGCTCAGGTCCGGTCATTCAGGAGGTCTT
>JBDREM010000305.1:0-8292 GCA_043819695.1 Planctomycetota bacterium | reverse complement strand
GTACTGTAGCTGTGCGTGTAGATCACCCAGGCGCAGTCGTACAGCGTGTCGGCGTCGTTCGTCCCCGGCGTGGGATCGAGGGACTCGTCCACCTCGCCCTCGGTGTCCACGACCGTCTGGGCCGACGGCATCCGCTCGGCGGTGGGCTGGTTTTCCGAGCTGCCCGTCGTCCTGACCACTGTCGACCGGCACCAGAACTTGTAGCTCGGGCTCTCCTGCGTGCCCTCGTTGACGATCGTGACCGTCCGGAGCTCGACCCCGTTCCTGTTCAGCCCGTGGATGACCCGGCGGATCTTCACGTCGTCCGTCGTCGTCTCCGTCGCCGTCAGGTCCTCGACGACGATCCGCGTCACCACGTCCTCATCCAACTCCGGGTCCGCGTCGGGGCCGCCGTGCAGGTCCATGTAGAAGTACGTGTGCTTCACCCCGGTACCGCTCCCACCACACCCGCCACAGGCCCCCCGCACCGTCATCGTCTTGCAGAACCCGCCGCGGTCGACGCCGCTGACCGTCTTCGTGCCCTCGTTAAAGTTACTCCCGCCGTACAGGGTCGACAGGTTCTGCGACCCCATCCACGGCGTGGTCACGTTGTTGTTCGTATTGAGGTCGCTCTCGTAGTATGTGAACGCCTGCGAGGCGTAGTCCGAGACCTCGAGGCTCCCCGTGACCGTGAAGTCGTCGGCCTTGCCCAACAGATCGAACGGGTCCTTCAGCGTCGCATTGGCGTCGACCAGACGCTCGACCGCGTCAGGCTCGAAGACGTGCTTGATCTGATTGTCCTGTCCGTCGCTGTCGGCGTTCTTGTAGTACCGGTAATGGGTCGCCTTGAACTCCTTCGCCACCCAGAACTTGTCGTTCTCGCTGATACTGTTGGGGAACGCCGTCGAAACGGTGATCGAACCGGAGGGCGTGGCTTCGACGATCGCGCTGTTGTCCGAGATCTTCCGCACGTGGTACTCGTTGTCCCCCGTCCGCATCACGAGCCGGTAGCCGATGAGCGCGTCCACCGCCACGTCCCGGTCCGCGGTTTTGATCTGCAATACGGTCGTACTGCCCTCGGTGTTAGCTGTGCCAGCCAACGACACCACCTCACACACCTGCACCAGCAAGAGGTCGCCGTCGCTGCCGTTGTCGGTGTCGTATCCCTCCTCGAAGTACGTGTAGAGAACGCCGGAGATCACCTCGTCGGCCGTCGGGTCATCGTCTTCGACGTCGGCGTAGACCTCGAGCTCCCCGAACCGGCCGCCGTTGGGGTCGACCGTCTTGTACGTGTACTCGCCCCGCCGCCCGTTGCTCATCACCATCGACTCGACCCGCCCCGCCTCGATGACCGCCTCGCTGTACGTGTAGTGGACGTAGTCGGTGGCGTACACGTTCGTCGCCTTCCACAGCCGGCTCTGTTCCTGGTCGCCCCAGCCGCTCGTGTACCCAGTCAGGTTGCAGTCCCGGAACCGGTACATCCGGCCGCTGGACTTGACCCGGAGCACGAACTGCCCCAGGACCTCGTAGGCCAGGCCGTCCAGGTCCTTCGAGAACGCGATCCCAACCGTGATGCTGTCGGTTTCGTTGTCCGTGATCGTCCGCAGTTCGACCGAGCCGTCGCTGAGCGTAACCTTCAGGACGCAGCCGATGAAGGCGTCGGCCGTGAAGCCGCCGTCAGCATCCACGAGCTTGATGTCGGTCGAGCCGTCCGGTGGGTCCCCCCCGTCTCCCATACCCGACACTGTCCCCGTCACCCGGTAGTGCTTCAGGTTCGTGTGCAGGTCCGCGGGCGGGGTGTACGTCGCCGTGTGGCCCGAGATGCTGCTGTACGTGTAGTCCTCCTTACTCTGAGCGCCGATGAAGACGGACACGTTCGCGCCGCTCCCGTTCTGCTTCACGAGACTGCCCAGAAGGGCCACCTTCCAGAACCGGCCCTGCTCGTACGCGAGCCCGTGCCCCGAATCGGTCGACACCGTGTTGCTGCCGTAGGAACGGGAGTGGCCCCATGTCGATGCCGCGTTCGGGACCGACAGGTCCCGTTTCTCCTCACCGACCGCGCCCGTCAGGAGGTTCACGGGGCCCACAGGACACGCCTGCGTCGTCCCGCTGTCCATGCCGGCGCCACAGCTGGAACAGCTCCGCCCGGCCACCCAATCCCCTTTGCACGGGTTGTGCTTGTCCTGTTCGGCAACGTCCGCCCGTGCGGGGGCCGGCGAGTGCCATGCAAGCGCCCATACCAGCACCAGCACGAGGGCCTGCCGGGCGACACCGACCCGGTTCGGATGTTCCTGAACGTCACGCGTTCGATCGGTCATTCTCGTGATCCCCTTTCATTCCACATGTGGCCCTTGTCTCTAACATGACCCGCCAGGCGCGGACCGGCGCCTACTGGTCCAACTGCTCGAGCGTCCGCTCGAGCTGCTCGACCGTCGCCCTGTCGCCCCGCCGCCTCGCCGTCGTCAGCTTCGCACACACCGCCCGGCGGTAGTTCCGGGCCTTCCGGGCCTCCTGCAGCGCCATCTTCTCGTCCGCGTACGCCTGGTTCATCGCGCACACCTTGATGAACGCCGCCTTCATCGCGGCGAACTTGTCGGCATGGGTCTCGAACTGGCCCGCCACGCTCGCCAGGAAGGTCAGGCCCCGCTGCTTTCGGTTGATAAAGGCATACCCCATCGCGATTCGCTCGACGACGTACAGCCGCGCCTCCGGCGACTCCGCCGTCGCCAGAGCCCGCGTCAGCCAGGGCCTGCCGATCGCGGGGTTGGTCTCGTCCTTCGACACCGGCTCCGCGTACGCCCGCGCCAGAAGCCAGTAGGCCCTGGCGTCGGCCGCGATCTCCCCGTCGGCCGCCTTGCCGTCCAGGAACGCCTTCCAGTCCCGCATCGTCCCGCCGCGCTGATGAGCCCACGCGAGGATCTCGTGCAGCCCGACACGCAGATGTCCGTTCTCGCCCGCAATCCCCAACTGAACGGTCTGCCGAGTCTCCGCCGTCCCCAGCATCAACCCCACCCACACGGCGCTCTCCAGACAGTGGTCGTACTTCCCGGCGTCGAAGACCCCGCGCTCCGCCAGCGACAGAACCGCCTGGGCGAACTCGGGGTAGCCCTTTCCCTTGCCCGACAGTCTGGTGCGGCAGTAGAGCTCTCCCACGCCGCGAACCGACCCCAGCGACGCGGCCTGACGGCCCTCGGCCGTCGCCAGGACGGCGTCGTACGCCCGCCTCGCCCACGTCCCGGCATCGGCCTTCCGGCGGCGGTCCACCCAGAACAGGCAGATCTCGTGGCACGTCTGCCGGTCCGCACCGCCCGACTCGTGGATGCGCTCGAAGAGGGCCCGGGCTGTCTCTTCGTGATCCCGGTCACCCAGCACGTGCAGCACCCGTGAGAGCCCCATCACGCTGCGATGAGGCACCACGCCGTCGGCCGGCACAAAGGCCGCCCGGAACTTCGGAATCCACACCGCACGCGTTGCACCCGACAGGTCCTGCCGCAGCGCCCACAGCACCTTCCGCCAGTCCTCCAGCGAAACGCGCTTCGTCTTCGACACGTCCAACAGGTACCCGTTCTGCACCGCCTGAACGAGTTCCGCCCGTGCGGTCCGCGACGCCTCGTCGTCGCCCTTGAAGTGGTCGGCGCGAGCTATGATCTCCGCAATTGTCAACCCCGGCGCTTCCTCCGCCCGGACAACCGGACAGACAAGACCGAACAGGCACGTCCACGCCGCCAGGCTCATACACACGGCCGCTCGTCTTCCCTTCATCGCTCTCTTCTCCCTAATGTGTTCGTCTGCTTGGGATTCCTGGCCGGCGTCCCAAGCCATCGCGTCACGATACCCAGACATGGCAATGACGACCGGATCACTGAGACGAGCTGCATAGTTGTTGCGTTGGGAACTGAATGGGGAGCGGCGAGAACACACTCCCCGAAAGGGGCGAGCCGTCAGGCCCGAGTTCATGACCCTTCGGCGCATCCCCCCGGAGTTCCCGGACTCGATCAGCGGCGGAAACCATCTACCCCCGGTGCCGTGTCTGAGTTGCGCCGCTCTTCGGCTCTTCGGCTCTTCAAAGGAAATATAGCGCTGTGCGGCGGGGAGCGCAAGGGTTTTTCCGCACCTTTTCGGTGGAACCGCGTTGCGGAATGATGCGCAGCCGCTGCGCTCGTCCCGGCGGCCGCGAAAGTGTCTCGACTACCGGACTCCCGTCGAGATGTTCTGGGAACGAAACGTTGCACTTGGACGATGTGTGCTATGTGGAAACAAGGAAAGGAGTACGACGATACCAGGATAAAAGTGCCGAGCTCACAAGGCGAGTAGGCGAGCGACGGCCTCCGCGTTTGTGAAGGCCGCCGCCCGCCTCAACGAATCGCCTGTGTGGAACGTTCCCAGGCCAAACCGCCGGGAGAGCTACGACATGGTAATGGTCAGCGGCCTGACGGCCGACGAGGCCCGGCATTTGATTGAGCACCCGGCATCTATTCAGGTTTGACGATCTCTTGGGTAGGCCCCCGCGAGGGGACACCAGCCCCGACAAATCCATGACCGAAAGGCCGACAGGAATCAAAGCGATCAGTACAGAGATCGAGCCCGGAACAGAAGCCAGGCAGTGAGGCAAGGAACAGCGGCCCGACAAACGAGACCGGAGATAACGTGATTCGCTCGTGCTACCAGACAACCGTTATCACAGCCCTACAAAAGCGAACCTTTTGTGGAACAGGGGGAATATTGTTCTTGCTCTTGTCCTTTACAAATGCCATGTGAATCTGCACGATCTTGTCACTGCGGCGGGAACGCCGTCGAAAGGGAAAAGGAATACCCCCCACTCAGGGCATCGACTTTGGTTGAGGAAAACGCTTGACAACGATGGTGGGCCACCCTACGATGGTCGCGGTTCGAGTTGCCGGAAGGGCGGTTGTCGACATCTTCGCGTGCTTTACACCCTGCGGACACACGCTGACCGGTTGCTGCGCCGCGGAGAATGCCGGGATTGCGGAACGCGGATCACGACCTGGGAGACGGCTGTGGGAGGATAGTCCCTTTGGATGAGGGTCCAGCCACTGTTTTCCCGGCCGTTCCTCTGCATCAAACGTCGAGCTCTCAGTGTGAGGACTCGCGGGCATATGATGGTCGCTTCCGTGACTAACTAAGGAGGAGGAGTCATGAGGACGTCGATTGCCTTTGTATGTTTTGCTGCGATCACCGTGTTGGCCTCGGTTGCGCAAGTGTCGCATGCGGCCGAAGCGACCCTTCAGGATGCGATCAAGGCGAGAACGGAAGTCATTGTCCTTCGGGAGGAGGTTGGCGAGCTCGACGCGGGCCTGCGCCGGTCCTTGCGCAAGGTCATCGCCAAGGGCGAGGGCCAGCAGCTGGCTGGCAATACCCTCTTGACGAAAGACAAGTACGCCGAAGCGGTTGAAGCCTACGGGAAGGCGGCTGTGTTCTATCGCCAGGCGCTGAACGGCCGCAAGATCCTCGAACGGCTCGCCGAAACCCGCAAGAAGGCGAGCCGGGCGAGCATGCTCGCGGAAGCTTCGGCTGACGCGAAGAAACTGAGCGCCGCTCGCCGCCTCGAGATGAACGCCGACGGGTACGAGCAGGCGGGCGAGTTCGAGGGAGCCATCGCGGAACTCGAGAAGGCACAGGCGGCTTACGAAAAGCTGCAGGCGCCAGGAAAACCCGCCACCCTCGAAGAGGCAGTCGGTGCGCGCAGGGCCATGCTGGCCGCCCGCAATCAGGTCCGGGGCCTGTCGGGCGGCACGGGTGTGTCTCCGTGGCGGCACAAGGAAGGCCGGGCGAAGCTCGGCTCGCTGCCGGACGTCGCCGGGCGGGCGCTGCGGGCGCAGGCCGCCGCCGCGGAGGCGCTGGAGGGGCGCGAATACACGCCGGCTCGGGCGCTCTTCGTGCAAGCCGAAGCCCTGTACCGTCGCGCGGCCGTGCTGGAAGCGAAGCACGGGAAGGTGGTCGCGGCCCAGAAAACGGCCGGGGAGTCGCTCAAGCGGGCCAATGCGGCGTTCCAGACGGAGGCGCGGCCGGCGTCGTTCGAGCTGGGCAAGCAGTGCCTCGCCGACGGGTCGAAGGCGCTGGAAGAAGAAGACCTCGACGAGGCCGGTGGGTTGTTCGGGGACGCCGTCAAGTTCTTCGCGAAGGCGCAGGCCGAGGCGACCGTCGTGAATGCATTCGCGCAGGCGCAGGAGGCGTGGGCGCGCGCCGTCGCGGAAGCCGATGACGCGCTGCTCACCAAGCACGCCGCCGGGGGGGCGGCCGCCGCCGCGAAGGCCAAGGCCGAGCAGGCGGAGAAGAAGGCCGGCGAAGGCCAGGTCGAGGCGGGGACCGAGTTGCTCAAGGAGGCGACCGCCGCATTCACGGACGCTGCGGCCAAAGCCGTGACCGCGGAGAACGCGGCCAAGGCGGGCCCCGTCATCGCCCGGCTCGAGCGCCTGATTGCGGACAAGGAGAAGTATGCGGCCGAGGAGGTGCTGGCCGAGCTGGAAAAGCTGATTCCTTCGGATCCTCGAATGGTCGGGCTACGGCGCCAAGTCGCCGGGATACCCGGCCTGAAGAGACAGTTGACCGTGGATCTCGGACGGGGCGTCAAGATGGACTTCGTCCTCATACGGCCCGGCTCGTTCAGGATGGGCTCCGAGGAAAACGACATTGAGAAGCCGGTTCGCGAGGTCACCATCACGAAGCCGTTTTACATGGGCAAGTACGAGGTCACCCAGGAGCAGTGGGAGGCGTTGATGCGGAGCAACCCGAGCCACGTCAGGGGCAAGAGGCACCCGGTTGCGCAGGTGTCCTGGCACGACTGCCAGGGATTCCTGCAAAAACTCAATACCTGGTTGATGGCTTCCGCCGCGGCGTCGCCGGCGGAAACGGTTCTCACGGCGGCGTTGCCGACGGAAGCGGAATGGGAGTACGCCTGCCGGGCGGGCTCAACCACGAAGTACTACTTTGGAGACGAGGTCAAGAACCTGGGCGACCACGCCTGGTACGTGGGCAACTCGGGCGAGTCCACCCATCCCGTCGGCGAGAAGAAGCCGAACGCCTGGGGGCTGTACGACATGTACGGCAACGTCTGGGAATGGTGCGAGGACTGGTACGGCAAGTACCGCGGGGAGGGGCCTCAGAAGGACCCGACGGGCGCGGAGACGGGAGAGTCCCGCGTCGTGCGCGGCGGCGCGTGCCAAAACCGTCCTGTGCGTGGGAGGTTCCGCTCGGCGTACCGCCACCCGCACGGCCCGTCGAACCGGTACATCTGTGCCGGCCTTCGGGTGGCGCTGTTTAGCGGCGCGCAGCCCGAGAAGGCGCAAGCGGCTGGCGAGGAACCGCTCGCACCGGTGAAATCCGCCACCCTCGAGGAAGCGGTCGGTGCGCGTACGGCCATGCTGGCCGCCCGCAAGCAGGTCCGGGGCCTGTCCGCCGGCACGGGTGTGTCTCCGTGGCAGCACAAGGAAGGGCGAGCCAAGCTCGGCTCGCTGCCCGACGTTGCTGGGCGGGCGCTGCGGGCGCAGGCCGCCGCCGCGATTGCCTTGGAGGACCGCAAGTACACGCCGGCTCGGGCTCTGTTCGCGCAGGCTGAAGGCCTGTACCGTCGCGCCGCCGTGCTGGAGGCGAAACGCGGGAAGGTGGTCGCAACTCAGAAAACGGCCCAGGAGTCGCTCAAGCGGGCCAATGCGGCGTTCAAGACGGAGGCGCGGCCGGCGTCGTTCGAGCGGGGCAAGCAGTGCCTCGCCGACGGGTCGAAGGAGCTGGAAGAAGAAGACCTCGACGAGGCCGCTGAGCTGTTCGCAAACGCCGCCAAGTTCTTCGCGAAGGCGCAGGCCGAGGCGACCGTCGTGAACACATTCGCACAGGCGCAGGAGGCGTGGGCGCGCGCCGTCGCGGCGGCCGATGACGCGCTGCTTACGAAGCATGCCGACAAGGCGGCCGCCGCCGCGAAGGCCAAGGCCGAGCAGGCGGAGAAGAAGGCTTGCGAAGGCCAGGTCGAGGCGGGGACGGAGTTGCTCAAGGAGGCGACCTCCGCATTCGAAGATGCTGCCGCCAAAGCCGTTACCGCGGAGAATGCGGGCAAGGCGGCCCCGATCATTGCCCGGCTCGACCGCCTGGTTGCGAACAAGAAGAAGTATGCGGCGGAGGACGTGCTGGCTGAGCTGGAAAAGCTGATTCCTTCGGATCCTCGGATGGTCAGCTTGCGGCGCCAGGTCGCAGGGATACCTGGCCTGAAGAGACGGTTGACAGTGGACCTTGGACTAGGCGTCAAGATGGACTTCGTCCTCATACGGCCCGGCTCATTCAAGATGGGCTCCGAGGAATCCG
>JBDREM010000304.1:0-3011 GCA_043819695.1 Planctomycetota bacterium | reverse complement strand
CTGACCTCGGCCGGGCCGCCCACGATGCGGGCGGCTACCCAAAAAGGGCCGCTGTAGCCGAGGGCACTGACCACGGCGGGCCGCTCGATGCGGGCGGCTACAAAACGGACTTTGGAACGGTCGCCGCGGCAAGTCCGCATTGCCCGAATGCCGGGCTTCGTGTAGAATTGATCTGTCGGCCATTTCTCGTGAGGAAGCTCTGAGAAGAATGGAGCGGCGGAAGACGAGGGCGGTGTTCAAGGGCCGGGTGCAGGTCGGCGGCGGCGCGCCCGTCAGCGTGCAGTCGATGACGACCACGCACACCGAGGACGTCGCCGGCACCGTCAGGCAAATCCACGAGCTCGATGAGGCGGGCTGCGACATCATCCGCGTCGCGATCCCGACGATGAACGCGGCCCGCGCCATCGCCGAGATCAAGAAGCAGATCTGCATCCCGCTCGTCGCCGACATCCATTTCGACCACCGCCTCGCGCTCGAGTCCATCAAGCAGGGCGCCGACTGCGTCCGGATCAATCCGGGAAACATGCGGAGCGAGGACGACGTCGCCGAGGTCGTCGGTGCGGCGAAGGACGCCGGCATCTCGATGCGCGTCGGCGTGAATTCCGGCTCGATCCGCCCGCGCGCCGGAATGGAAGTGCGCGGCACAGACGACCTCGCCGGGCTGATGGTCGAGGCGGCGCTCCGGCATTGCGAGTTCATCGAGTCGCTCGGCTTCGGCGACGTCATTCTTTCGCTCAAGGCGTCGGACGTGCCGGCGACGATTGCGGCGAACCGCGCGGTCGCCGCGCGTTGCGACTATCCGATCCACCTGGGCGTGACGGCGGCCGGGCCGCTCGAAGTCGCGACGGTCAAGTCGGCCGTCGGGATCGGCGGGCTGCTCGCCGAGGGGATCGGCGACACGATCCGCGTCTCGCTGACGGGCCCGCCCATCGGCGAGGTCCGCCTGGGCCATGAGATTCTCCGGGCCGTCGGCCTCGAAGAGGCGGGACTCGAGATCATCTCGTGTCCGACGTGCGGCCGCTGCGACATCGACCTCGCCGCGCTCGTCGAGGAAGTGCGGGCCAGGCTCCCGCCGTCCGATTCGCCGCTGAGGATCGCCATTATGGGATGCGTGGTGAACGGGCCGGGCGAGGCGGCGGAGGCCGACGTCGGAATCGCGGGCGGCAAGGGGTTCGGATTCCTCTTCCGGGGCGGCAGGAAACTCCGCAAGGTGCCGGAGAGCGAGCTGGCCGACGCGCTGCTCGACGAGATCGCCGTGATGCTCGATTCGGCCGGGGGAAATGTCGAATGACGAATGCGGAACTCGTCATTCGTCGTTCTTGGAGGCGAGCGGCGGCGTTTCTCGCTCTGATCGCCGCCTTGCTTCCTGCCGGCTGCGCGCGGCACGTCGTGCCCGTGCTGCTGCCGGTCAGCACGACGCGCGTCAAGCCGGGCGCGCCGAACCAGGCGCTCGTCATATTGCCCAAGGGCGCCGTCGCATCGGTCTACCTCCACTTCCTCTACGTCAGCGGGCGGGTCACCATCCGGAACATCGGCGTCGTCGACCATACCCCGGGCAAGGTCGATCTGCTCTACTCGAAGACGCGGGCGTACGTCGACGACGGCGATCCGCTCCAGATCATCGACATGACGGACTTCAACAGCCGCGAGAGCCGCGTCGATTTCCACATCCTGAAGGACTTGCCCGAGGGCGCGAAGGGCAAGTGGCTGAGGGCGAAGCGGCGATTCGTGATGCAAAAGTCGATCCGCGGGCCGACCGTCGTCCTGTTCTACCGCGTCGAGGGGCACGTGGGATTTGTCAAGATCAGGTACCGGCCGATATGGGACATGCCGGGATGACGAGAGAACATCGCTCGAGAAGAATGATGGCGGCCGCCGCGCTGTTGCTGGGCGCGTGCGGCGTCGGCGCCGCCGAGGGCGCGGCGCCCGAAGACGCGTTCGCCAAAGCCGCCGCCGAGATGAGAACGGAGCTCGGCCCCGGGTTCATCATCGAGCGGACCGGCGTGTTCATCGTCGCGGGCGACATGCCGCGCCCGAGCTTCGACCGCTTCAAGGGCTTCACGGTCGAGGATTGCGCACGGGCGCTCTCGAAGGACTTCTTCACGAACAAGCCCGGCTATCCGATCAAGGTCTACCTGTTCAGCGGGAAGGCGTCGTACGAGAAATGGGTCCCCAGGCTCGCCGGCTTCAAGCCGCACACGCCGTATGGGTTTTACCTGCCGAGCAAGAAGGCGCTGATGATGAACATCGCGACCGGCGGCGGCACGCTCGTCCACGAGATGACACACGCGCTGACCGATCCCGACTTCCCCAACTGCCCGACGTGGCTGTTCGAGGGGCTCGGCTCGCTCTTCGAGCAATGCCACGTGACCCGCGACGGCCACATCAAAGGCCGCGTCAACTGGCGGCTGCCCGTGCTGCGGCAAGGCGGATTCATCCCCATCGAGAAGCTCATCAAACTGTCCGACGCCGAGTTCCGCGGCACCAAGGAATCGGTCAACTACGCGAACGCGCGGTACCTCTGCTTCTACCTGCAGGAACGCGGCCTGCTGGCGAAGTTCTACAAGACGTTCCGCGACGCGAACAAGGCGGGCAAGGACGAGACCGGCTGGGCCTCGTTCAAGGAAGTCATCAACGAGCCGCCGGCCGAGTTCGAGAAGAAGTGGCACGCGTGGGTCAAGACGCTCAAGTGGCCGGAACGATGAGAGGCAGTTGAAGGTTGAAAGTCTAACGTCTAATGTTTCGTGAAGAGAAGGGCAGGCGAGAGCGCACGCCGCCGGGCACGTCTCCACCAACATTAGACATTAGACCTTAAACATTAGACAATTAGACTATGTTGACTCACATCGACGAGTTCCTGGATTATTTGTCGGTCGAGTGCGGGCTGGCGGCGAACTCGATCGGCGCCTATCGCCGCGACCTCGCGCACTTCTGCGCCTGCCTCACGGCGCGCGGCAAGCGGGCATTTCGCGAGGTCCGGGCGCGCGACATCGTCGGCTTCCTCACCCACG
>JBDREM010000303.1:0-30231 GCA_043819695.1 Planctomycetota bacterium | reverse complement strand
GACGCGGAATAACCCATCGCCCTCACCGTTCAGGCGAGACCAAGATACACCATCCCCGGTGCCCGGACACCCGAGCTTTCCGGAAAACGGCGGATTATATTGCCGCACACGCCGAAAGTCAAGCTTGGAGAAGAGGTTTTTGGCTGCGGCCGGGCCGGGCACCCGTCAGCTTCGGCCGCGCGCCCGGGCAGACCTCCGTCCTTTCTTGCGCGTTCCCTTGCGGAAGGCGGCCTCGACCGCCTGCTCGATCGTGTCCACCCCGACGAACTCGATGCGCTTCCGAATCTCCGGCGGCACGTCGTCGAGGTCCTTCTTGTTCATCGACGGGATGATGACGGTCCTGATGCCCGCGCGGTTGGCGGCCAACACCTTCTCCTTGAGCCCGCCGACGGGCAGCACGCGGCCCCGAAGCGTGATCTCTCCGGTCATCGAGAGCTTCTCGCGCGTGGGCTTGCCGGTGAGGAGCGAGATGAGCGAGATGGCCATCGTCACCCCCGCCGACGGCCCGTCCTTGGGGATCGCGCCGGCCGGGACGTGCACGTGCAGGTCGGTCTTGCTGAAGAAATCGGCCGGGATGCCGAGGTCGTCCGCGTGGGCCCGCGTGTAACTGAGCGCGGCCTGGGCCGACTCCTTCATAATGTCGCCGAGCTGCCCGGTCAGCGTCAGGCCTTTGTTGCCGGGCATGCGGGTGGCCTCGACGAAGAGGATTTCGCCGCCGGCCGCCGTCCATGCCATGCCGGTGGCGACGCCCGGCAGCCTCGTCCGGTCGGCCAGCTCTGAGTAATACTTGACGGGGCCGAGGTACTCGCCGACGTTCTTCGCCGTGATGGCCTGAGGCTTCCGGCCGCCCTCGGCGACGTACTTGGCGACCTTGCGGCAGAGGCTGCCGATCTCGCGCTCGAGGTTCCGCACGCCCGCCTCGCGCGTGTAGCTGCTGATGATCTTCTTCACCGCGCTGTCCGCGATGCGAATCTGCTTCCGGCTCAGGCCGTGCTCGAAAACCTGCTTGGGCAGCAGGTGCTTCTTGGCGATCGCGAGCTTGTCCTCGTACGTGTAGCCGGGCAGTTCCAGGATCTCCATCCGGTCCTTGAGTGCGGGCGGGATCGGGTCGAGCAGGTTGGCGGTGGTGATGAACATCACGCTCGAGAGGTCGAAGCTGACCTCGAGATAGTGGTCTGAGAAGGTGGAGTTTTGCTCGGGGTCGAGGACCTCGAGCAGGGCGCTGGCCGGGTCGCCGCGGAAGTCGGTCCCGAGCTTGTCCACCTCGTCGAGCATGAAGAGCGGGTTCTTCGTGCCGACCTTCCGTATGCCCTGGATGATGCGGCCGGGAAGCGCGCCGACGTAGGTCCTGCGGTGCCCGCGGATCTCGGCCTCGTCGCGCACGCCGCCGAGCGATAAGCGATGAAACTTGCGGCCGAGCGCACGGGCGATCGACCGGCCGAGGCTCGTCTTGCCGACGCCGGGCGGCCCGACGAAGCAGAGGATCGGCCCCTTGCTGTCAGGCTTGAGTTTGCGGACGGCGAGGTACTCGATGATGCGCTGCTTCACTTTTTCGAGGTCGTGGTGGTCGTCATCGAGGACTTCTCGCGCGGCCTTGACATCAAGGTTGTCGGAGCTCGCGGTCGCCCAGGGCAGCGAGATGAGCCAGTCGAGATAGGTGCGCGCGACCGTGTATTCCGCCGCGTTCGGCGACATGCGGCCCAGGCGGTCGAGCTCCTTCGCGGCGACGGCTTCGGCCTCCTCGGGCATGCGGGCTTCCTGGATCTGCTCGCGCAGCTCCTCGACCTCCTGGACGTGGTCGTCGCCCTCGCCAAGCTCCTGCCGGATCGCCTTGAGCTGCTCGCGCAGGAAATACTCGCGCTGGTTCTTCCCCATCGTGTCCTGCACTTCCTTCTGGATGCGCGAGCCGAGCTCGAGCAGTTGAATCTCGCGGCCCAGGATGCCGGCGACCTGTTCGAGCCGCGCTTCCATGTCGAACTCGGCCAGAATCTTCTGCTTCTCCGCGGCCCTGATGGCGAGGTTCGACGTGATGAAGTCCGCCAGCTTGCCCGGCTCCCGGATGTTGAGAGCCGCGATCTTCACCTCGTCGGCGACGTTCGGCATCAGACCGACGAGCCGCTGGAACTCATTGGAGACGTTGGCGAGGACGGCGTCGGTCTTGCGCGACTTGACCTCGCGCTCCACCGCGCGGGCGACCTTCGCCTTCCAGAAGGGGTCGACTTGTGTGAACTCGCCGATCTTCGCGCGGCTGATGCCCTGGGCGAGAATGCGCGTCGTGCCGTCGGGGAACTTGAGCATCTTGAGTATGGCGCTCGCGCAGCCGACGGCATACGCCCCCTCGGGCGCCGGGTCGTCATCATCCACATCCTTCTGCGCGACGAGCATGATCAGCCGGTCTCCGACGACCGTGTCGTCGATGCACCGGAGCGAGCGCTCGTTCGAGAAGACCAGGGGCACCATCATCCCGGGGAAGATCACGTTGCCCGCGGTCGGCAGCACGGGGAGCACTTGCGGGAGCTGCGGTGGCTCGCCCGAGGAGAGGTCGATGATGTCCGACGCGTCAGGTACAGTATCGGCCGGCCCGCCGTTGTCGTTTTCGTCCATTGTTTCGTTTCTCAGGACTCGATGTCGATGCGCCGCTTGGCCTCCTGCCGCGGCGCCTTGTCGATGGTGATCTTGAGGAACCCGTCGCTGTAGGTTCCCTGCCGCGCTTCGGGATTGATCGCGTGGGGCAGCGTGATCACCTTCTCGAAGTAGCCGTAGTGGATCTCCATCTGGTGGAAGCCCAGCTTCGTGTCGCAGGTGGTGTCGCACCGGTGGCCGCGGACGGTGAGCACGTTGTGGGTGAGTTCGATCTCCACGTCGCTGTCCGCGTCCTGGATGCCCGGGATCTCGATCCGGACGACGTACTTGTCGGTCGTCTCGTAGACGTCGGTCGGCGGGCTCCAGAGGTTGTGGGGGATCGAGCTGAACAGGTTGCTCTGCGAGAAGAAATGCTTGAATATCTTCTCCGTGTCGGTCTCTTCCGGGCGGCGCAGAGCCAGGCCGGCGGCGGCGGCGCCGACACATCCCGCAGAGCTAAACATCATTTGTTTCTCCTTTCGCACGGCCTAGACAAGGCTGTCTCTGTATCCGGGCCTGTAGTTCGGGGCCTCGTGTGTGATCGTGATGTCGTGCGGGTGGCCTTCGGCGGCGCCGGCCGGCGAGATGCGAATGAAGACCGCTCGCTCCCGGATTTCCGGGATCGCCCGCGCGCCGATGTATCCCATGCCGGCTCGCACGCCGCCGACCATCTGATACACGAAATCGGCGAGCGCTCCCCGGTGCGGCACGCGGCCCTCGACGCCCTCGGGCACGAGCTTGCCCGGCCGCTCGATGCCGTCCTGGCGGTACCGGCTCTTGTCGCCCTGAACCATCGCGCCGAGCGAGCCCATCCCGCGATATGCCTTGAAGCTGCGGCCCTGGTAGTAACTGATCTCGCCGGGGCTCTCGGTGAGTCCCGCGAACAGGCTGCCCATGATGACCGAGCTGGCGCCCGCCGCAAGGGCCTTGATGATGTCGCCCGAGTATCGGATGCCGCCGTCGGCGATGACGGGCACGTCGCCCGCCCCCGAGGCCGCGTCCATTATCGCAGTGATCTGCGGCACGCCAACGCCCGCGACGACGCGCGTCGTGCAGATCGAGCCCGGGCCGATGCCGACCTTGACCGCGTCGGCGCCGGCACCGGTCAGCGCCTTCGCGCCGTCCGAGGTCGCAACGTTCCCCGCGATTATCTCGATGTCATACGCGTTCTTGTAGCGCCGGACGGCCTCGATCACGTTCTTCGAGTGCCCGTGGGCCGTGTCGATGCAGAGGAAGTCGACGTCCTTCGCGATCAGTTGCTCCGCACGCTCGTCGTCCTCCGGCCCGACGGCCCCGCCCACGCGGAGGCGCCCGCGTTCGTCGCGGCACGCGTTCGGGAACTGCTGGATCTTGTCGATGTCCTTGATCGTGATCAGGCCCCGAAGGCGCCCGCCGCCGTCGATCAACAGCAGCTTCTCCACCTTGTTGTGCTGAAGAATCTGCTCCGCGTCATGAAGCGTCGTCTCGAACGGCGCCGTAACGAGGTTGTCCTTCGTCATAACGTCGCGTATCGGAACGGTCGTGTCGGACTGAAACTTGAGGTCGCGCCGGGTAAGTATGCCGACCAGCTTGCCGCCATCGACGATGGGCAGGCCGGAGATGCGATGCGTGCCCATTATGTCAATCGCCCGCTCGATCGGCACGTCCGGCGGCAGCGTGACCGGGTCGATGATGATGCCGTTCGCCGACCGCTTGACCGCGTCGACCTCGCGCACCTGCTTCTCGATGCTCAGATTGCGGTGGATAATGCCGACGCCGCCCTCCTGCGCGAGCGCGATCGCGAGCGCCGACTCCGTCACCGTATCCATCGGCGCCGAACACAGCGGAATGTTCAGGTCGATCGACCTCGTCAGCTTCGTCTTTGTCTCGACCTCGCCGGGCAGCACGTCGGACTTCTGCGGGACGAGGTAAACGTCATCGAACGTAATGCCGCCGTCGAGCATCTTCATTCAGAGGCCAGGCTCCATTGTTCTGATTGCGTGTGGCCGGCAAGAACTGCCAAATGCATCCGTGAACTCCAGCAGCCGCTGGCGGGGTCGATTGCGAACAAAAATAGCACACCGCACGCGCCAAGTCAACGGAAAAAGCCGCCCCGCCCTGCGGGCGAGGCGGCCCGATGGCGGACGACTAGTTGCCAAGGCAACTAGCTCAATGTCCGCCCCACGGTTTCGTTAGAGCCCCTGAGTTCCTGGTATTGTCGCTTACCCCCTTTCGGCTCGGCACGTACCTGTGCTATAATCGCCGCCGCAATGGCGAACCGGAGGCCGTCGTGTCCAAAATCCTCATCGTCGACGACGAGCCCAACATCGCCGAGATGATTGTCCACGCGCTCGAGCCCGGCGGCTATGAACTCGACACGGCCGGCGGCGGCCTGTCCGCTATCGAGCAAATCCAACACACGGACTACGATCTCGTCATCAGCGACGTGATGATGCCGGACGCCGACGGATTCGCGGTGCTCGACGCGGCGATGCAGCGGCCCAGCCCGCCCGACGTCATCATCATCACGGGGTTCGGCTCGATCGACTCGGCGGTCGAGGCGATGAAGTGCGGAGCCGCCGAGTACATCACCAAGCCGTTCGACCTCGACAGGCTGAGGGAAGCGGTCGAGAACGCACTCGGCGCGCGCGAGCAACAGCGCGGCCGGCGCGAGCCGGCGGGCGGCGGCGCGAACGGCCGCGAGGGCGGCAATTTCGCCGGCATGGTCGGGCGAAGCGAACCGATGCGCGAGCTCTGCCGCCTGATCGAACAGGTCGCTCGCACCGACTCGACCGTCGTGATCCGCGGGGAGAGCGGCTCCGGAAAGGAGCTCGTCGCGCGGGCCATCCACGAGAAGAGCACGCGGAGCAAGGGCCCGTTCGTCGCGGTCGACTGCGGCGCGCTCACGGAGACGCTGCTCGAAGGCGAGCTCTTCGGCCACATCAAGGGCGCGTTCACCGGCGCGGCCGACGACAAGGCCGGCCTGTTCGAGGCCGCCAACGGCGGCACGATCTTCATGGACGAGATCGGCGAAATGACCGCTCGCGTGCAACAGAAGCTGCTGCGCACCATCCAGGAGCGAGCCGTCCGCCCGCTGGGAAGCACGGCCGTGCGCAACATCGACGTCCGGATCATCTCGGCCACCAACCACGACCTGGCGAGACTCGTCGAGGACGGCATCTTTCGGAGCGAGCTCTACTACCGGCTGAACGTCGTGAGCGTCTCCGTGCCGGCGCTCGACGAGCGCCGGGACGACGTGCCGCTGCTAGCCCGACATTTCGCGCGGCTCACGGCGCGCCGGCTGCACCGCCGGCCGCCGAAGATCGGTGAGACCGTTCTCACGATGCTCCAAAAAGCCGACTGGCCCGGGAACGTGCGGCAGTTGGCGAACGTCATCGAGTGCGCCGTCATGTTCGCCGAGGGCGGCGAGATCCGGCCCGAGCATCTGCCGCCCGATTTCATCGAGAGCTTCGCACTGGCCGAGGTCATCGCCCGGAAGGACGCATTGCCCGAGGGCGGCCGCGGGGCCGCCGGCCGCGGCCGCATGGCGCCGCTGGGCGCCGCGATCCAGTACCTCGAATATCAGATGCTCTCGAAGGCGCTCGATGCCGCGGACGGCAACAAGGAAGAGGCCGCCGCAATGCTCGGCATCGACCGCGCCACGCTCTACAGAAAGCTCAGGGCCCACAGGCCCGCAAATGGCCCGTGACCGGCGGGCCGTTTGCCTGGAGCGTGTCACGCTCGGCTCGAGCGACGTTCTCCCGATGTTGCGGAATCGCCCGTGGCGTGCCTCGAGAACAATCCGCGTTCGGAGTTTCGGCTCGTGAGTCTCCGCGCTGAGTCATCCCCTGACCACGATCCGCCCGTGCTTCTTCTTGCCGGCGCGGATCAGGAGCGACGTTTCCTCAGCTTCGCAATCCACTCCTTAACCACGGGATTCATAGAGCGTCTCTCCCTCGGCAAGGATGCTGGTGAGAAAACAATCCTTCAACTCGAGCCGGCGCGCCACGTCGCGGGGTGTCCTGACGAGAAGATCCAGCGGGAAGCGCCGCGACACCAGCCGGCGGATTTCGAGCGCCTGCTCGGTCGGCCGCTTGCGCGTCCGCATGATCACCAGCAGGTCCACATCGCTGTCTTCGGACGCATTTCCACGGGCATGCGAGCCGAACAGGACAATGCGTTCGGGCGAGAATTCTCCAGCGACTCTCCGGGCGAAATCCCTGATGTGCTTCCGCGCGATCATGCATAGATCGTACAAGTCCGGGGCCGAAAAATCAACGTGCAAGTGCCGTCCCGACCGGCCGGCGTGCGACAACAGGGCAGGTCGGGAACCTGCCCCTACAAGCAACAACCCCAAGCCTTTGCACTGTGGCAGGCCCGGCGGACGTGACTCCAATCTTCTGAACCAACGGAGTAAAAAGGGTGGCCGCCCGACGACTCGGGGCAACTTCCGGACGGACGGCTGCTCCCCGTCTTACGCGATGACGACCCGCCCGTGCTACGAGTCGAGCGTTTGGAGAATCGCATCACGAAACACTTGAAAGCTGTGAGAGCGATTGCGGCTTGGGTCGAGATATTGCCCGATCTTGCGGGCGGCCTGTATCTTGGGCAGTCCGCTTCTGAAGTAGCCAGCCTTCTTGAGAACGCGCTCGAATGCCTCCCATGTTCCTCCGCGAATGGCATCCGGATTACGGAACCCGCGTTTCTTCTCCAGATTTCGGGGAACACGATGGAAGACGGCGCGGACTGCATCCACGTCGCCGAAAAACCAAGCCTCCAATTCCTCGATGGCGATTCGGTTCACGACCTGCCAGCTATTCGGGCGCGTCGAACGGGTGGTCAGACCCGCCGCCGCCGCGGCCGATTCGAGCCGTCGCTTGAGGTCCTGACAGTCGTCAGCATCCTGATCGACCACGACAACGATGCGCCACGTCGCCGGCAGCCAGGACGCGTATCCCCGCAGCCTATCGGGCAAGTTCTTGAGCAGCTCCTCCTTGCACTGGGAGGGATAGATATCGAAAGTGACTCTGTCGCCCACGAGCCTTGGCAAGAGGACGCGCAGACAAGCCTCCATGGACGGTTCTTCAACCAGGATCTCTATGTGTTTCGTCGTCATTCAGCCTGGTTGGCCCCTCCAGCAGGAGCGCCGTGATCAAGAAGTGGATCGCCGATGCCGAACCGTCCTTCCGTCCAAAGATGTCCGAGACTCGCGCCCGCTTCGATGAACTCGTTAATTCCATTCAGATCGGAAGCGCGCTCCGCCTGTGTGTACCCTTTGTCATCCCGATACAGCACGCGCACTTCTTCTGGTCGCAATCCATTCAGAAAGAACGGGGAATGAGTGGTCACAAGAAGCTGAGCACGGGCGCTGGCCGCCCGACATTCCTCGGCGAGTTCCGGCAACAATCGGGGGTGCAAGAAGTTCTCGGGTTCTTCGACCCCGATGAAAGGGGGCGGTGCCGGATCGTGAAGTATGGTCAGGTAGGCCAGCATTTTCAGAGTGCCGTCTGACGCAAAACGCGCCAGAATGGGACGATCAAAAGGGACGTCCTTGAGCTGCAAAAGCAGGCGACCATCGGGCATCACGTCTGCCAACATCTTGTCCAAACGTGGCACACGCCGTCGCAATGCCATGAAGATACGTGCGAGACGTTCGGGATGCTGTTCAGCCAAGTACTGGACAACGTTCGGAAGATTATCGCCGGTCTTGGAGAGTCGCTCCTGTGGCCCCGCTTCTGGCTGGCCGCGCGCGTCGCCCACGGAGAGATAAGACACGTACCACCCCGTAATGAAGTCCCGCAGCGCCGCCACGCGAGGATGCTCTGCGAACTGCCCGAGGGCGTTGACGGCAATCAGGTCCGGAGACTTCAGAGGAGTCTCCACGCGTTCGTCCTGTTCGTCTGGTTGCTCCCCGCTGGCGGCTCGTCCATGCCCCTTGCGATACTCGAGAAACTTGAAGGGCCTGCCGTATTGGCGGCCCCGCCGCCACTGAAGCCATTCCTCTGCCACCACCGGCCCATCTTGTTCTTCGTCCACGGCGAGATGATAAGTGATCAGCGGAGTGTCCGGGCTCTCTCGGTACTTCAGCTCGATGATGATTGGTCCATCCGACCCGCGTGAGCGAAGTTCCTTCATCCTTCCTCTGCGGTCCCAGGCGCGCCTCAAGCCGGTTTCAAAGCACTCCGAGAGAAACGCGAAGACATCAAAGAATGTCGACTTTCCGCTGCCGTTCGGCCCGAGCAGGACCGTCATGGGAGTGATCTCTTTGAGTTCGACATCTCTCAAGGCGCGATAGTTCTGAACTCGCAAGAACTCTATCCTTGCGGTCGGATTTCTTCCGGGCAGCAATCCGTTCTCCATCTGGTCTTCTCCTGCGTTACCAGTACTATTCTACCAAGATCCGCCCGTGTTTTTTCTTGCCGGCGCGGATGAGGATCCGGCCGTCCTGAATCTCGGCGGTGGTGAGGGTGCGCTCGATGGAGTCGACGCGGTCGCCGTTGACGTACGCGCCGCCCTGCTGGATGAGCCGGCGCGCGTCGGACTTCGTTTTCGTGAGGCCGAGCACGACTATCGCGTCGATGATGGCGATACCGGCGTCAAGTGTCGAACTGTTGAGTTCGAGCGTCGGGATGCCCTCGGCGGGCTCGCCGCCGCCGTCGAAGAGCGCCGCGGCGCCGGCCTCGGCCTTCTTCGCCGCGTCCTCGCCATGCACGAGCGCTGTGATCTCGAACGCGAGCCGCTTCTTCGATTCGTTCAGCGCGGGGCTGGGCTCGGCGGATGCAAGCGAGCGGACTTCGGCCATCGGAAGGAACGTGAGCATCCGGAGACACCTCTCGACGTCCGGATCGTCGACGTTCCGCCAGTACTGATAGAAGTCGTACGGGCTGGTCTTTTCGGCCGAGAGCCAGAGCGCTCCGCTCTCGGTCTTGCCCATCTTGTTCCCGCCCGACGTGAGCAGGAGCGGGACGACGAGGCCGTGGACGTCGGCGCCCTCGACGCGCCGGGTCAGGTCGCAGCCGGCGAGGATATTGCCCCACTGATCATTCCCGCCGAGCTGGAGCGCGCAGCCCTCGCGCCGATAGAGCGTGAGGAAATCATACGCCTGAAGGAGCATGTAGTTGAACTCGATGAACGTGAGGCCCTTTTCCCATCGCTGCTTGAAGCACTCGGCGGCGAGCATCCGGTTGACGGTAAAGTGGACGCCGACGTCGCGGAGGAACTCGATGTAGTTGAGCGGCTCGAGCCAGTCGGCGTTGTTGATCATCAGCGCGGCGTTGTCGGCGCCGGTGTCGAACTTAAGGAAATGGCGGAGTTGTTTCTTCTGTGCTTCGAGGTTCGCGTCGATCTGGTCCGGCGTGAGCAAGTTGCGAAGTTCGGTCTTGCCGCTGGGGTCGCCGACCATGCCGGTGCCGCCGCCGACGACGGCGATGGGCCGGTGCCCGGCGCGCTGGAGGTGGGCCATCGCCATGATCGGGAGCAGGTGGCCGACGTGCAGGCTGTCGGCGGTCGGATCGAACCCGACGTAGAACGTGACCGGCTTGTGCGCGAGCATCTTGCGCACCGCCGCTTCGTCGGTCACGTTCTCGATCAGGCCGCGCCCTTCGAGTGTGTCGTATGCTGTCTTCATTGCTTCTTCCCGCAGTATCGAGTAGCGGCTATTCTACCGAACGGCGGCGGCCGTTCAAGCGCGCTTGGCGGAAATCGTTTTGCGGCGTGCGGCCTTTCGCCTACAATGGAGGCGCAATGAGGTACTTCTCGCCATCATTCCTCTGCGTTTTCGCTGCCGTTCTCGGCGTGGGTCATTTTTTCTGCGGGACTGCGCGCCCGGCAGACGTCGAGCGCCCGGAAGGCCGGTGGGAGTTCTTCGGACCGAGCATAACGGGCGCATTCGTCGGCCGCGGCGGCAAGTGCTTCTATACGACCAAGGGCAAGCCGGCGGAAAAGCTGTCCGTCTCGGAGCAGGGCGTCGTCGCGCCCGGGTTCCGGCCGCTGCTGTTCGACCGAACCGGGCGGCTATGGTGCCTCAAGCTCGGGGCGAACGCGATCCACGGCATCAAGGGCGAGTCGATCATAACCGTGGAGCCGCTCGAGGGGGCGTTCCAAGACCACCGCGAGTTCGGCCTGCTCTTCGGCTCGGCCTGCGAGGACTCGGCGGGCCGGGTCTGGTTCGGCACGTCGCGCGGAGTGCAGTGGTTCGACGGGAAGAAATGGTCGAGCAAGGACCTTGCCGACCGCAATGGTCTTGAGCTGCGGCACCCGATGAGGCCCCTTAGGTTCGCCGAGGACGAGGCGGGCCGGCTGCTCTTCTGGACGTGGGCCTCGGGCCAGGGCGTCTGCGGGACCGAGGGCTTCTGGTCGTTCGACGGCAAGACGTGGTCGCACTACACGACGCGTGACCTGCTGCCGAGCGACGACGTCCGCGCCATCTGTCCGGTCGGCGGGAACATGGTCCTCGTGAACACGGCCGGCGACCGGCTGGTCACGTTCGACATCGGCCCGAGCGACGTCGCGGGCGAGGTCGCGCGGCTCGTCCGCCTGCTCAACGACGAGCAGTGGAAGGTGCGCGAACAGGCGACCGCCGGCCTGAAGAAGCTTGGCCGTAAGGCGGCGCTCGGCCTGAAACAGCACCTGACCGACACCGACCACCCCGAGGTCCGCTCGCGGATCAAAATGGTCCTCGATGCACTGAACAAGCCGGAACAGGAGCAGCAGCCGCTGCCGGGCGGCCGCTACCTGTGCGAGCGCGTGAGAATCGGCCAGATGAGCATCTGCCCTCCGCGGCGACGCCGGCGCCCGAACGGTCCGCCCGAGTGGATCGCCGATGCGGCGAACGTTACCGACACGAAGACGGGCAAGAAGCTCGCGCGAGGGATATTCGTCCTGTCGGCCAACGCGACACGGCTGATCGAAGACTGGCCGTCGAAGGACAACATACACCTGACCTCGGTCCTGCCCGACGACGAGGGCGGGCTGTGGATCGGCGTCGCCGACCGCGGCCTGTTCCACTGGGACGGCAAGAAGACGAGCCGCGTCTCGACGGACGCGACACGAAGCTACTGGATCATACTCGGCCGCGATGACCTCGGCCGCGTGCTCTTGAGCAGCGGGTCGCGTATCGCCGCGTACCGGCCGGGAGAACCGGACCGGCGGACAACCCCAGGCCGCCTCACACCGCGGCATTCTGCGGCCACCCCCAAACGTCGCTCCTGCCTGCAAGCAGGCAGGCCGCGCCGTTCCGAGGTGCCACATCTCCTGCGCTCCGCTTGACGCTTGCCCGAAGGTTTTCCCAGGGCTCACGCTCTGGGCTAAGTTCTCACGCCCACTACGCGGGCTCCACGAGCCGCGGCGCCAACAACGCAGCGGCTTCGCCAGCCTCACTGGGGGTACCAACGCCCATCTTCACGGGCGCGGTTTGGCCGTGTCCCGTGCAAGATTGTGTTCGGCTCTAATTCAATCTGACACTGAAGGCCGGTAACTCAATCACCAGGGCATCACCTGCTCCATGTCCCAGGCTTTGACGACCAGCGCTTTCGCTCCTGCATGCCTGGCGAATAACTTGACTTGTTTGCTGTCGCCCCTGGACGGGTAGATGCGCTGGGTAATGCACTGACGGCCGTTCGCAAAGACTTCCAGCACGGACTTGTCGATGAATATCCTCAGTTTCAACGTCTCGCCATCTTCAAGCTCGAACGGAGCTTCCTGGGTAGCAGCTTCCTTCCCCTCAAGATCCGGCCAGGGGTAGAAACCCCTGTAGGCAACGTTCTTGGCCAGTGTTGACTCTCCAAAGTCGATCTTGAGCCTTTTCGTTTTAGGGCTATATACAACCAGGGTCTCTTCTGAACCGTCCGGCGCGCATCTTACTTTCACTCCGATTTCCGCCCCCTTGCCGGGATCGATCTCCACCGCCAATTCCATTACATCACCGGCCATGCTCTCAAGCGTTACTTCCCCGTCCGCGGGAATATCGACACTCTTCTCTTCTCGCGGGCGGTAACGCAGCTTCTCAAGCTCCGGCGCGGGCCCTATGCCCAGCGTTCCTTTGCTGGTCAATGACATCACGCGCGGCAGACTGACGACCGACGCCCAGGCATGCAGGTCGTTCTTTCCAGGAACAACCGTGTTTCTGTATCCCGACAGGGATTCCCCTCCCGTGCGCGACTCCGCTATCCAGCCGAAGAAGATGTTTCTTCCTCTATCGTCTATCAGGCTCTCAGGCGCGGAAAGCTGGCCGCCCAGCCAGCTCATGCGGCCATGCTGCTCAGGAAGGAAACGCTCGTTCTTGAGCGTTCCAAGGTAGTAATGTGTCGTGTTGTGGTAAGGCTGATGACAGTGCATCAACAGCATCCAGGTATCGCTGTTTCCCATCCGGTAGAAATCAGGGCAGGCCGCGTCTTCCCTTTCGTCTGTCCATTTGCGATCGGATTTGTAGAACGGCCCCTGGTATTTCCAGTCGACAAGGTCGGCTGATGTGAACAGGCTGGTGCAATCGCCTTCGTACCCGGGCCGGCTGTTCCTGTTGCCGATCAGCGCGTAGTATTTCCCTTTCTCATACCAGCCGCACGGATCGAAAACCACGAATTCATCCCCTCGCTTGTGCATGCGAATAACCGGGTTCTGCGGCAATTCCTTCCACTGGATCAGTTCATCATCCTCTGCAACGGAAATGCAGGTGCCCTGACCCGGCACGTAATAGATCAACGTGGGCCTGGGCGCATTCTTGATGGCACCCCCGCTGAAGATGCCCGAGGGCGTGGAGCCGTCGGTCTTTGGCCGGACGCCTGGCGGATGATAGATCCAGTGCACAAGGTCGCTGGAGGAAACATGGTCCCAAACGGCCGCCCACTTGCCTCCGCCACGCTTGTTCAGACCGGTAATCGGCGTTCGGGCCAGGTAGAAAAGGTGATAGCGTCCCTTCCAGAAGAGCGCACCATTGGCATCGTTAAAGAAACCCTCCGGCGGCATAAGATGATATCGTGGACGGTGCGGATCCTTCCACAGCAGCTCCCGAAGGCTGCGCGCATTTAGAATCAGTTCATTGAGACTCGGGTTCATCTTATTCACAACTGGCTTTGCAGCGTCGCGCCCTTCTGCCGGCGAGCAGGGAACGGAGAATGCGGTAAGCACCGCGCAACTCAGCAACACGGCCGTCATTCGTTGTCATCTCTCGGTGTGGCCTCCTTTCAATGCCGCGGTCGAACGCTGGGAGTCAGGCGCGCGGTTTACCGCGTACGCTGGATGCCTTGGTTCCGAGTTGTCTTCTTCTCTATCAGTGTGTGCACAACGTGTGCGCCAAGATTCCGACGATTGCCACCACGAATGGAATTGCTCTCTTTCCGGTTCTGTCCGCCAGACTTAGGAGTCCGGTAATTCCCAAAAGGACAAATCCCGATATGGCAATTCGTCCGGACATGTCGCAGGAGACGTAGAAATGAGCAGGAACGAGAAGCAGTGACAGGGCTGCCGTCGTCCACGCGACTCGACGAGGTGAAAATCCTGTCATACTCCATTCCATCATCTCACTCCGAACTACGTCTTATATGGTTTCCGCATAACACCTTTGGGTAGCTGTCTGGTCGGCCTAAAACGCATGCCCAAATTCACACTTAAAGCCTTGTGGAACAATTACTTGTCCCTCTCTGGGCGGGGCGGCGCGCGTCTTATAGTTTCTGCATAACACGCATGGCTCTTCCGCTCCTCCACAGAGGATCCTACCCGTATTATGGACGCACGTCAGACGGCTTTCTGTTCCGCTTTTTCTGCAACGGATCTGTAACCTCCACCAACTCTACAGCGCATCGACCGGGCTCCGCACGCTTTTTCCGCCGCGATTCCGTCACCCGCCTTCGCTGGGGCCTCGGCGGACAAGCTCCCTTCTGCGGATAAGCCTGCCCCCGAATGCACGACGCGTATAGAGAAAGCGCAGGTGCCTGCATCCACACTTCCGGCATTCGAAGCCGCGGCTTGCATTATCCGACGCCGCCGATGAGGTGTCAACCGATTTCCGGCTCAGTCAAGGCCGCCTCACATCGGCTTGTGAGCATCGCTCCCGCCGCAGGCGCGGCCCACACGTCTGCCTCCTCGCCCCGGCAGATCCGACAAGGCAAATGACTCTGAAAATGACGTGGTTGACATCAACGTTGAGGAATGAGAGCGTGTGAATTAATCGCCGCAAGGCCGCAAACGAGGCGTTTTTCTCACGCAAACACTGGACTTACGGAGCTTTTTTCGCGGCGAAAACGATTTTTTCACACGCTCTGAGCACATCGTCAGTGGTAGAGCGGCACTCACGCACCACTCAGCTTCCGCCAAGCTTGCCGCTTGGTCAGCCTTTTCGCGGCGCGCAGTGCCCCAAGCGACCGGGCCTGAAGATTGAGCGTTCCGCCGTGCTTCTCCCAGTTGCTGACAGACAGGGTGCTGACTCCCAGAGCCTTTGCGAACTGGCTCGGCGACATGCCGAACTTGGCTCGCAGCTTCGCCACGTCGGCGCCGGTGAATGACTGCTCACCCGGGGCCGCATGCGAAGTTTTATTCGCGCTCGCTCGACCGGAGGCGGAGGCCCGCTTTCGTCGAGTCGTTTCCTTCTTGGCCTTTGCTTTCTCCTTCTTCGGAAGCTTGGCCATCACCTTACTCCTTCGGAGCTTCTTGCCGGCGGCGGTCTTGCGCCTGGCCGAACCGGCCCGTTTGCCGCGTCGCGTGGACGTGCCGCCGTCCGGCGCCTCAGCTTCCGATATCTCGATGCCGAACACATCGGAGATGGCGTCGTCTGCGATGCGCCGGCGGCCGCCTTGCGCCCCTGTTGTCACTGCGGCGACCGCGCCGGCCTGGGCGCTGATCAGATCTTCCTGGTCCACTCCGCGCAGGAGGAAGAGCAACTCGGGCTTCTCATCGAGTCTCGCCCCCACCCCGTAGAGCACGGCGGCCACGTGCTTGCACATGACGGCCCAGTCGGGGCAACTGCAGTTGAAGCTGATCTCTTTGGACAAGGGAAACAGCCCGTTCTTGCGGTCAGTCACGACTGTCATCACGTTCTCGGAGAGCCGGCCCTGAAGCAGTTCCAGCAGCGAACCGATCTGCCCGGCGCAGCGGCCCTTGATGTCGGCCCACTTGTTCCGCGGCAGCTTTCCGACCGTCACGTCCACCTTGTAGAGTTCGGACCCGCTGACCATGGCGTTGACCGCGCCCTTGGCGATTTCGAGGTGGCACACCGAGCCGTTGCGGACGTAGGTGCGCCCGCGCGGCAAGCGGTTCTCGTAGTCGCTGAACGATTCGAGATGGTCGCACCACGCCTCGCCCCAGAACGTTCGCGCGATCTTCCGGCCCTCGATTTCCACGGGCTGAATGTCGAGCCCCTTCTTTCTGAGCTTTTCCATCTTCTTCAGTGCGCGAGCGCGGCGCACGGCCACAGAAACGTAGGGTCTCCAACTGTACCAGCTCATCATTCGTCTCCTACAGGCCTGCCCGGTCGATATCGAGGGCCACGATGTCGAGCAGTTGTTTATCGCTCATCTCCGTCAGCATGGATTCGGCCCCGGCTTTCAGGATGTCATCGGCGAGGTTCGTTTTCTCCGCGATCAGCGCGTCGATCTTCTCCTCGACCGTCCCCCGGCAGATGAACTTGTGCACCACCACGTTTCGATGTTGGCCGATGCGGAAGGCGCGGTCGGTGGCCTGGTTTTCCACGGCGGGGTTCCACCAGCGATCGAAGTGCACGACGTGCGACGCGGCGGTCAGGTTCAGTCCCGTGCCTCCCGCCTTGAGGGAAAGCACGAAGAACGGCGGCCCGTCCTCGCGCTGGAACGCGTCGATCAGCGCCCTGCGTTTCTTGACGGCCGTTCCGCCGTGCAGGACAAGGCCCTCGCGGCCGAACACATCTCCGAGAAAAGCCGCGATCGGTTCGGTCATCTCGCGGAACTGGGTAAACACGAGGACCTTCTCCTGCCGCGACGCGATCTCGTCGCAGATCGCCCTGAGCCGGTCGAACTTGCCGCTGGTGGCCGGATCGTACTCCCCATCTCCGAGGAACTGGCTGGGGTGGTTGCAGATCTGCTTGAACCTCATCAAGTATGCCAGTACCAGCCCCCTGCGTTTTATCCCGTCCAGCCCTTCCTGCTCTTCCAGTGCCCGCGCGAGTTCGTCCACCGACTTGGCGTACAGCGCGGCCTGTTGCTTCGCGAGGCCGCAGAACGCCTTCACTTCGGTCTTGTCGGGAAGGTCGGCGATAATGTTCCGGTCGGTCTTGAGCCGCCGCAGGATATAAGGCCGGACCAGCTTCCGCAATGGCGCATACTGGTCTCGCTCGAGCTGCTCCAGCGACTTGACGAACCTCTTGAACCTCGCGGCCGAGCCGAGCAGCCCCGGGCAGAGAAAATCGAACAGAGACCACAGGTCGGAAAGCCGGTTCTCAACCGGCGTGCCCGTGAGCGCGATCCTGGCGTCCGCCTTTAGCTGCTTGACCGCTCTCGTCTGGCGCGCGGACGGGTTCTTGATCGCTTGCGCTTCGTCCAGGATGACCAAGCGCCACGTCACGTCGAGCAGCCACTTCTGCCTGAGCAGCATTCCGTAGGTCGTTAGGACGATGTCGGTTCCCGGCAGCGCCGCGCCAAAGTCCTCGGCCGTCGGAGCCAGGTCCGCCGGGCTGCACTCCGACGGGTGAACAAAGCGCGCCGCGAGCGTGGGAGCGAAGCGCTCGATTTCGGCCTTCCAGTTCCCCAGAAGTGACGCCGGAAGGACCAGGAGCGACGGCCTTCCGGACGACTCCTTGTTCTCCTTGAGAGCGAGCAGCAGCGAGAGCACCTGAATGGTCTTGCCCAGCCCCATGTCGTCGGCCAGACACGCGCCAAGCCCGAGTTGTGACAGGAACCAAAGCCAGTTGTGCCCCGTCTCCTGATAAGGACGCAACGTTCCGCGAAAATCCCTGCTCTGCCCGCCCGCCGCCAGCGCCTCCGGATCGCGCAGGCCCGACAGCACGTCGGAAAGCCATGTGCCGGCGTTGACGAAGGACCACTCCTGGTCGCCGCTCCCAGACGCGCCGTCCCCGCCCAAATCCGCCGGGGCCCCCGCCAGGAGCCGCATCCCTTCGATGAACGATAGCCCCTCGCCGGCGGCGCTGACCTCGACCCGTTTCCAGTGTTCGAGGGCCTCGGACAGTTTCTTCCGGTCGACCTCGACCCACTGCCCCTTAACGTAAACAAGGCCGTCGTCCGACGCCATGAGCCGACGCCATTCCTCTTCGGTCAAGCTCTGGTCGCCCAGGGCGAGCCCGACCTTGAAGTCCAGCATCGCGTCCGCCCCGAAGCGGCTCTGCTTCCGCTCTCCGATCGTCACGGACACACGCGGCCCGGAGCGCTTGCGCCACCAGTCCGGAAGCCTCACCAGCAGGCCGCTCTCTTCGAGAACCGGAACATCCTTCAGGAGGCGGTAGGCCTCGCCCGGCGTCCACGCCAGCGGATGAAAAATGTCGCGGGAGTCGACCAGCTTCTTGACGAAATCGCTCTTCTCTGACGCCCGATGCACCGGCGAGAGCAGAGCGACCAGCGCCTTCTTGTTTCGTTCGCCCGCGTATTCCTGCAGGGCCTTGCCCAGGGGCTGGTACTGCACCCGCCCCCCCTTGGAAAGGCGAGGGGCGTACGTGGCCAGAAACGCGAACGGCAGCTCGGGGTCGCGCTTGTTCTCCGCGAGGTGAAAACACACCCGCCCCACCTGGTGCCACATCGCGGCGTGTTTCTTCAGCCAACCCGCCGGGCCCGCCCTCGACTTGGCGACCTCGTTCTGCACCCAAGCGTCCAAATCAGCCCAGAGGTTTCGGAGCACCTCGCTGCTCAGATACTCGCCGCCCGGCATGGGCGGCGCCGAGAGAACCATTGGCACCAGCTCAGATTCGGGAGGCGGCTTGATCGGATCGAGCCGATCCCCTGCGGATTCCGGCGTGCGGCAAAGCTCGGTCAGATACCGGCAGGCGAGGTCCCGCCAGAATGAGAATGAGGGTGGCGGAGGCGCATCCGGCCTTGTCGCCGCGAGCGAGAAAAGACCGGCGGCCCCGCAGGACGCGAACGCGGCGGCGGCCCGCTTCGTCCAGGCATCGGAAGCTTCCGCGCCGTTCGCTTCGCCTTCTCGCAAGAGAAGGCGGCCGGCGGGCGTGAGAACGAGATCGTACCCCACTTCAGTTCGACCCATTTGCAGAGGCGCCGTTTCCGAACGCCGGCGCGAACAAGACCGCCGGGCGCATTGCACGACGGTTCACCGGCGCACCGCCTTACCTCTCGCAGGTGCTTATGTTACCCTCCCGCCTCTTCGAGCACAACTGGTTTCGCACAAGAATACATGCGAAAGGGTCCAAACCGTTGCGTCAACCGGGCGGGTCTGCCGTTGATCGCGACCGTGGCGAGACTGCTCTGCCGGGAACTGTGGGCGTGATAGAATTCAGTGGCTCGGGCACGTGCAAGATCGGCCGCGTGACCCGTGGAGCGGAGGGACAATTAAGTATGATGTCCCTGGAATGCTAAAAGGCTGGGCCTGTTCTCGTCCGCCTTCTGCGGACTCGCCGAAACCCGTGAACGGGCCTCGACGGCTGCGCAAAACGTGGCTGAGTTGCCTTGTTGAAAACCACGCCGGCTTACAAAGCCGGCCTGCAAGAATAGCCGCCTCGGACGACAATCGTGGCCTTTGTAGGCCCGCTCTGTGAGCGGGCGATACGGTTTTCGACAGAGCAGGGATAAGTCAGCGGCGTCACCACTTGCGTTCGCCCCCGCCAGTGTGGTACAAGTTAATCGGAAGAGCTCTTCTCTTCACCCTGCTGGAGGCCCCGGCCTTGGCTACCATACTGAAGCTCACGGACGGAATCGCGGTCGAGAACGACTCGCTCCGCCTGACGTTCCCGCTAGCCGAAGGCCTCATCGGCCACTGCCTGCTGCACGGGCGGAAAGGTGACCGCTTTCAACTGGCGGCCACGGCCGACCCGGTCGCGGAGATCAGCTATCGGACCGGTGACGGCTCGACGCTGACCGAGAGAATCACCGCGGCAAGCTACGAGATGGACCGCCGCGGCTCGGACTGCATCCTGCGGCTCGAGTCGGAGTTCCACGACACCGACGGCGTGCGCTGGTCGTTCTCCGCCGAATTCTACGTGCCCGACCAGGGGCCGCGGGTGACCGTCACCGGAAGGCTCTCCGCGAACCGGCCTCGTCACCTCGTCGCCTTCCGCTGCCCGTTTCTGAGGATCGACGACGACCCCAAGCGGTCGAAGCGCAAAGCGGCCATCTTTCCCGGACTCGACTGGGTCGTTGGTGACGAGCAATCTTCGTCGGCCGAGACCGCGCCGTCGCCGTTTCACCGGCGCCACGTGCCGCATCCCTACAAGATTACCGTCCCGGCGATGGCCGTCGCGCAGGACGGCCTCGTCACCGGGATCACCTGGGACCCGCTTCAGGTGTGGGACGGCGAACGCGTCGCGTCCGCCGCACACCGCTACCCCACCGCCGTGTTCGAGTCGCCCAACTTCACCGAGGGCACCCCCTCGCACCTCATGGGCCTGTTCCTGCCGTCGGTCCCCAAGTTCGTCGACGAGGGTTCGCTCGCCGCGGCCAGGCCGTACCAGATGACGCCGGGCCGCGAGATCTCGCTCGAATGCAATCTCTTCGTGCACGACTCGTCCGACGTGGTCGACGCCGTTCGCGAGCACCTGAACCTGTCAGGCCTGATCCCGCCGCCCCCGAAACCCCGCGACTACAAGGAGAGCCTGGAGCTCGACCTCGAGACCTACCTGAACCGCGCGTGGAGCGCGAAGCAAGCGGGCTGGGCGCACAGCAGCAGCTCGGAAGAGAAATGGACGTTCTACAGCGAGTTCGTCGCGCTCGCCCTTTGGCGCGCGTCATTGTTCGCGAAGGACGCGAAGCTCAAGACGAGGATGCGCGAGTGCGTCGAGAGCGCCATCAACGCGCACGGCGGCGTCGGCGGCCTGCCGCTCGCCTACTTCCGCGGCGGCTTCGATACCGAGCTCGAGCTCGCAAAGGGCCAGCTCGACAAGCTCGAGCGGGTCCAGCAGGCCGACGGCGGCTGGGCGGCCGAAAAGGACCCGGCCGGCCGGAAGCGCGAGAAGTCGCTCGCCGGCCTGACCGCGCAGCACGCCGCCAAGCTCCTCAGGTCGGCGCTCCTCACCGGCGACCGCGGCCACCTCGACGCCGGCATCAGGGCCATCCGGTTCCTCGACGGCGTCGACCGGCCCTGCGGATTGCGCGTCTGGGACGTGCACGAGAACGCGCCCGACCTCCTCGCCGTCGCGCACCTCATCGCCGCCTGCCTCGACGAACACCTGCTGACCGGCAACCCCGCGCGGCTCGAACGCGCCATCTACTGGGCCTGGGCCGGGCTCCCGTTCGTCTTCCTCTGGCACGCCCACGACCGTGACATCATGCGGTACGCGACCGTCCCCTTCTTCGCCGTCACCCGGATGGACAAGAAGCCGTGGTTCGGCGTCGCCGCGCAATGGAACGGCCTTTCGTACGCACGAGAGCTCTTTCACGTCGCAAGGCACGACCGCTCGATGCGATGGCACCGCGTCGCCCGCGCCATCACCCTCTGCGCGATGCAGCTCCAGAAGGACGAGGGCAACCAGAAGGGCTTCTACTCCGACGCATACAACCTCGTCGACGGCCGCGACTACTACCCGCTGGGCCTGAACCCGCAGCTCATCACCCGCAACGTGCTGCACCTGCTCGGCGAAGACATCGAGCCGCGATGCGAGGTCGTCCCGTGGCAGGAGAAGCGCGTCCGCGTCGCGACCGTCGCGCAGATGCTCGCGATCCGCTCATCGCCGCGTCAGCTCATCGTCCGGCTCGGATATCACGCGAAGGAGACATGCTACCTCACCCTCGCCGAGTGCGACAAGCCGTCGCAGGTGCAGTTCGGCGAGCAGCCGCTCGACGAGATCGACGACGTGGCCGACGCGCGACGCGCCTGGCACTACGACGAAGAGCGCGGCCTCACCATCGTCCGCCTCCGGTTCCGCCAGCCCGAGGAGGTGCTCGAGTTCCGGTTTTGAGCGTCGCTGGGCCTGTGTTCAGGCTTTTTCCCCGGGATTCAGGCGCTCCGTTCCGGCGCATACATGGTGTAGGCGCGGGTCAGGAGTGCGCTGAACCTGCGTGGGATTTCGGACGCGCGGTCATTATATGTGGTGGCATTCTGCTCCAGCGCATGGTATACTTCACGTGAGTTTAGTGGAGAGTTTTCCATGACGGTTGCGAAAGAGATCGTCGGTCATCTCGAGAAGATGCCGGAGTTGCTGCAAGTGAAAGTGCTCGACTTCATTGAGTATCTTGAGGCAAAGGCAAGTGCTGGCCAAGAGGCCCACAGCAGAAAAGACTGGACTACGTTCTCCCTGGCGAGCGCAATGCGGGGGCTGGAGGATGAGCCGTCGTCTTATTCACCGGATGATCTGCGCGAGGCCTTCTCGTGATTCAGGAAGGCCAGGTTGTTCTTTTCAGATTCCCTCAAACAGACCAAGGTTCTGGCAAGCTGCGGCCGGCTCTTGTACTACGCCAATTGCCAGGCCCGCACAACGACTGGCTGATCTGCATGATATCTTCACAACTGCGGCAAGCAATCGCGGATTTCGACGAGCTTGTCGCGGAACAAGATTCGGATTTCGAACGCTCGGGCCTGAAGAACGCAAGCGTTATCAGAGCGAGCAGGCTCGCGGTTGTCGAGAAAAGCGTCCTGCTTGGCGCAATCGGCGAAATCGACGACGAGCGTCTCCAGCGGATGAGACACAAGCTTGCCGATTGGCTCAAGGGAACACCGCCGTAGAAAGGTAATTGTCCATTCATGCGGAGGAGGGTGATTGGGGTGAACGACGAATTGGTCGCATGTTTGAAGAGGATCAAAGAGAACCCTCAAGCCTTTGAGAATGAAGAAGCAACAAAACAGTGGGCGATCCTGCCGGTCCTCGCATGCCTCGGCTGGGACTGCAAAGCATTTGGGGAGGTTATCCCCGAGTACAATGTCCGAGAGGGCAGGGTAGATTATTGTTTGAAGCACAAAGGGCGAGAACAATGCTTTGTAGAGGCGAAGAACGCGGGACAAGACCTGCGAAAGAGCGAAGAACAACTGCTCAAGTATGTTTTCGAGTCAAGAGCTGACATTGCAGTTCTGACCAATGGTATGAAGTGGTGGTTTTATCTCCCACACGAAAAGGGGAGTTGGGAGGAGAAAAGATTTTTGCTTGTCAGTCTTGAAGAAAGGGAGGCGCTCCAAGCTGCCGAGTTTTTGGAGCAAATCTTGGCGAAGGAGGCCCTTGTCAGTGGTGCGGCGCTCGAAGCTGCCAAGAAACTTGTGCGACGCCAAGAGATAGAAAAGCTCATCAAGGGGACACTACCAAAAGCGTGGAACCAGCTCATTAGCCAGCCGGACGGGGAGCTGGTCGCTCTCGTTATAGAAACTGTCGAAAAGCTGTGCGGTTCGAGACCAGATACTACCGCTGTCGCAGAATTCATCAAGGGACAGCGGCCAAGGGCTCCTGGGGACGGAGGTGGCGGCGGCGGAGGCAAAAGACCAAGTGACGAAGAACGACGAGGAGGAGGAGGTCGTCCTGACGGTGGTGATGGTGATTGGATATCTGCAGATAGGATTCGAGGCGGGATGAAACCGTTGCGTTTTTCGTTTGCGGGCGAATCGCAAAATGTTAGTTCTTGGAAAGAGGCGTGGGTGAAAGTAGTGGAGGTGTTGGTGCAAATCCACCCGGGAGATCCCGATCGGCTCTGCCAGTTGAAGGGCTACAAAGCGGAGTACGTATCAAAGGATCGCGCAAGGGTGGACACGCCCGTGCCGTTAGGCGACACAGGTTTCTTCGTTGAGACACATCTTGGCGCCGTCCATATTGGCAAGCTCTGCTGCAAGGCGCTTCGCCTACTTGGACACGATCCCAACGAGTTGAAAATACAAGTTCGGAAATAGCCACCAGTGGTAAGGCGCCGGCGCTCTGCCGGGTGCTGTTTTCAATTGACAGGGGATTTGCCGCCTGCTAGCATTTGAGCGTGAACGTGGCGGAGTTGGTCAGCAAGTATCGGTACAACCTCGTCAGCCTCGCCGGCATACTTGGCTTGATGGCGTTTGCTTGGGTGATGTCCGTCAACCGCCGCCGGCTCAACTGGCGCGCGATCGGGTGGGGCGTGGGCTTTCAGCTCTTCATCGGCCTGCTCGTCTTTCGACTGCCCGGCAGCGCGAGGGCGTTCCTTTGGCTGAACGACCGGGTCCTGGACGTGCTCGGCGCGGCGACCGAAGGGCAGAGGTTCCTCTTCGGCTCCCTCGCCGACGAGAAAGCACACGGGTTTATTCTCGCGGCCCAGGCGCTCCCGGTCATCATCTTCTTCGCGGCGCTTATGGCGCTCCTCTACCACTGGCGCATCATGCCGCTCGTCATCCGCGGCTTTGCCTGGCTGTTCACGCGCCTCATGCGGATCAGCGGAGCCGAAAGCCTGTGCGCGGCCAGCAACATCTTCGTCGGCATCGAGTCCGCCACCACCGTCCGGCCGTATCTCCCGGGGATGACCCGTTCGGAGCTTTGCACGATCCTGACGGCCGGCATGGCGACGGTCGCATCGAGCACGCTCGCCGTCTACGTGAAGTTCCTCGGCGGCGCGTTCCCGACCATCGCGGGACATCTGATCGCAGCGTCGATACTGTCGGCCCCGGCCGCCATCGTGATGTCGAAGATTCTCCTGCCGGAGGACGGCACGCCGCTGACGATGGGCAAACACGTCCGGCTGTCCGTCGACCCGGCCTCGGGCGCGATCGAGGCGGTCATCAACGGAGCGATGGCCGGCGTCAAACTCGTCGTCGGCATATGCGCGCTGCTCATCGCGTTCCTCGGGCTGATCGCGCTCGTCAACCTGATTCTCGGCTGGTGCGGATGCTGGTCGCTTGGCCGGCTGCTCGGCGCCGTGATGGCCGAGTTCGCGCTCGTGATGGGCGTGCCGTGGACCGACGCGCTGAGCGTGGGCGAGCTTCTCGGCGAACGCCTCATCGCGACCGAGATCCCGGCTTATCTCCAACTGAAGGGCTGGCTCGGCAGCGGGCATTTCGAGCACGCGCGCAGCCCGGTCATCGCCGCCTACGCGCTCTGCGGGTTCGCGCACGTCGCGTCGCTCGCCATCTTCGTGGGAGGGATTGCCGCGCTCGTGCCTGAGCGCCGCAAGGACCTAGCCGCCGTCGGCCCGCGTGCGCTCCTCGCCGCGACACTCGCCTGCCTCATGACCGGCGCCGTCGCCGGCCTCTTCTTCACCGGAGCCACAGACGCGTCCGATGGAATCCAACTCCACACTGTACGGGGGCAGATGGTCGAGCCGGAACCGGCCTCGTTGTTGGTGCAGCCAAGGCTGAAGCAGCCGGGCTGCACGCCAACGGGCGTTGTCGACCGCGACGATCATTCTGCGCCCTCGCCGTCGATGACGCAACAGCTTCGAGAAACACAGGAAAGTGGCGGCATTGAACTTCTCCTCCTTGCGCGTCACCGGCCGTCGGCCGTCGACCACGTCGTCGGGCAGGAAGACATCGCCGGGCATCGAGCGGCAAGTGTTGGGGAGCCCTGAAAGGGCAAATGGCGCCGGCAAGAACGGTGAGTGGCACCCTTCGGGTCTGAGCCTCAGGGTCGAAAACCAGCGGAGCTCGCCCGCCGGGGATGACGCGCTCTCGCACGATCCCGTCGCGGCCGTCGCCGCCCGCCGGGGATGACGCGCTCTCGCACGATCCCGTCGCGGCCGTCGCCGCGCGAAACGAGCAGAGGGCGGCCCAGCCGCTCGCGCCGCCCGGCGAGTCGTTCCTCATTTATCGCGCGCTGAAGAGCGAAATGGCGCTGCGCGGAATCGATCTGCCGATCCTTGCGCCGGCGTACGCGCACGACGTCTGGACCGACACCGACCTGATGATCACGATGTCGCTCACGCCCGAGGTCGCGCACCGGCATTTCGAGCTCTGCACGCGGTCGAGCCCGGCGCTCGTCGAGAAGTTCATCGAGCTCGGCATCGACCAGGCCGGGGTGGGCGGCGACTTCGCCGGCAACCGGCCGCTGATCTCGCCGGCCGCGTACCGCGAGTTCATCATGCCGAAAGTGCGAAAGGTCTCGCGGCGGGCGCACGAGGCCGGGCTGTGGACCGTCAACGCGAGCAACGCGATGACCGAGAGCGTCCCGCTCGGGAACTACGTCGCCGTCATCAACACCTGCCGCGACGTCTTCAACCTGCCGCCGTTCTCGCTCTGAACCGGGCCCCCCACTGACCTTCTATCCCGTAACTTCTGGATACCATATGGTATCTAAAAGTAACCCGCTGTATTTACGACTCGGAGGCGGCGGGCCCATATCCCGTTGCGGTCACAGTACTTATACTGTTCCCGATCAGCGGAATCACAACGCCCCTTCTGCGAACGTCACTTTTTCATACCATATGGTATCTGAGAGTTACCTGCGATGTCTGAGTGTAATGTGTTCGCAAGCTTGCCCTCAACTTCGATCCACCCCCACATGGGCGTTGGGTGCGACAGCGGATTATGGTCATTCCGCCTTGCGGCGCCATTGCCGGACTGCCGTCTTGCGGCGCCGCTGGGGCCGCCCGGACGAACTCCGGGCCACCCATCAAAGGCCAGTTCCTGCGTCACCGGAAGCCAGACGGGCTATCTCTCGCCCAGCGTCTTGAGGGCTCTGGCGGCGGCGTCTTGCACGTGGAGGATCGTGCTCCGCGTGCAAAGCCGGAACGCAACCCGAGCCGCGGCCTGTCGAACGGCTGGACTGTTGTCGCTTGCGCCGCGTGGGATCTCGGGAGCGGCTTTCGTGACATCGGCCGTCCCGAGCATTGCTGTTGCGGCCGCGCGGGCGGGTGCGGCGTCACCTTGCAGCTTCTCGCGCATCAGCTTCGCCATCTTCTTGGCAGGCAGGACACGGTTGAGCGCGTCCGCCGCGGCGATGGTCGTTTCGACGCCGCCGTGATCGAGCGTTCACTTGAGCGGAGGCACGCACGCGTCGGTCTTGATCCGGGCGAGCGCTATTGACGTCTGCGACACGACGACAACAAGCAGGAATCCAGCCGGCCACCAGTGCGCCTTCGCAAGTGCATGCATTCTACTTCTCCAATTGCAGAAGGTCTTGGCCGGATGATCGGGCGGTTGATGCTGGGTTTGTGTCGTGCTGCGGGGGGCGTTCAACCGCCCCTAGCCAAGGGAAGCGGGCGGGGCAATGAGAATCGGTGTCATAAGTTGTAACGCCGCCCGAGCGCAGCGCGTCTCGCAATCGTCGGCCGGAACGCCGACACCCGGCGCTTGACTTTGCCTCTGCGCGTGATACTGTCTGTCTCGTCCGCAACGCGGCGCGCTTTCAATACGCCACCAATTGGAGACGGCTTGCATGACTGGAACTCCCGAGATCACCCTCACCCCGGGTGAAACACTCCACGGCTTCGAGGTCAAGGCGGCCACCGCCGTCGAGAAGCTGCGCCTCGTCGCGTATGAACTCGAACACACGAAGAGCGGCGCCCGCCTGCTGCATTTGCACTGCGACGACGCCGAGAACCTCTTCTCCGTCAGCTTCCCCACGCCGCCGCCCGACGACACCGGCGTGCCCCACGTCCTCGAACACGCCGTCCTCGGCGGCTCGAAGCTCTTCCCCGTTCGCGACCCGTTCTTCGAAATGATCAAGATGAGCATGGCGACGTTCATCAACGCGATGACGGGATTCGACCGCACCTACTACCCCGTCGCCAGCAACGTCAGGCAGGACCTCTTCAACCTCGCCGAGGTCTACTTCGACGCCGTCTTTCATCCGCTGCTGACCGATGAGATATTCAGGCGCGAGGCCCACCACCTCGCCCCGGCAAATGCGGACGAGCCGGCCGGCGGCCTGACGGTGAACGGCATCGTATACAACGAGATGAAGGCGTACTTCTCCCGGCCCGAGGGCCGCGTCGCCCGCCTCCTCACGCGCGGGCTCTTCCCCGACACCACCTACGGCCACGAGTCGGGCGGCGATCCCGACCACATATCCGACCTCACATACGAGGAACTCAAGGGATTTCACGAGTCCTGGTACCACCCCAGCAACGCGCTCTTCATCCTCTACGGCGACATCCCGACGCGCGACTACCTCGCCTTCCTCGAGGGGCGGCTCGAGCCGTTCTCGCAGGCCGACGTGCAGCCCACAATCGAGCGGCAGCCGCGGTGGGCCGAGCCCCGCGCCATCACCGACACCTATGCCATCGGCACCGGCGAGAGCACGGACGAGAAGACGTTCATCGTCACGAACTGGCTCGCCGGCGACGCGCTCGATCCCGACGACCGCGTGATGATGCACATCCTCAGCACGGTCCTGGTCGGCGACGATGCCGCGCCGCTCAAGAAGGCGATAATCGACTCGAAGCTCGGCCACGACGTCCTGTTCGCGGGGACCGGGAGCGTCGGCCTCGAGACGACCTTCGCCGCCGGCATTCGGGGCAGCGAAGCGGACCGCGCCGGCGCCTTCCGCGATCTCCTCCTCGACACGCTTACGAGCATCGCCGACGCGCCCATCGATCCCGAGCTCGTCGATTCCGCGTTCAAGCGGCTCGCATACCACTGCCGCGAGATCAGCGAGATGCGCCCGCTCCACATGATGCAGCAAGTGCTCGACTCGTGGGCCTACGGCCGCGACCCGCTGACGTTCCTGTATGAGAACGAAACGCTCGAGGCCTGCCGCAAGCGCTGCGCCGCCGATTCCGCCGTCTTCAACCGGATGATCCGCGAGCGGCTGATCGAGAACGCCCACCGGCTCGACCTCGTGATGAAGCCCGACAAGGAGTGGCAGGCGCGGGCAGACGCGGCGTTCGCCGAGCGCATGAAGGCCGTGCGCGCCGGGCTCTCCGACGACGACGCGCGGCAGATCGCGGCCGACGCCGACGAGCTTCAGAAGACGTCCGGCACGCCGAACCCGCCCGAGGCGCTCGCGACCCTGCCGCAACTGGCGCTCGGCGACCTCCCGCGCAAGCCCGTCCACATACCGACGTCGGTCGACGAGCTGCCCGGCGGCGCCGAACTCCTGTACAACGACGTCTTCGCCAACGGCGTCAACTACCTCGCTCTCAATTTTGATCTTCGCGGCCTCCCGGCCGGCCTCTGGCCGTGGCTGCCGAGATACGTCGAGACGATCCGCCAACTCGGCGCGGCCGGAATGAACTACGAGCAAATGGCCCGGCGCCAATCCGCCAACACCGGCGGCATCGGATGCAGCCCCAACTTCGGCGTCCACATGGCCGACCCCGCCAAGACGGCCTGGGCCATCCGGTTCTCGCTCAAGGCGCTCGACGAGCAACTCGAGCCGGCGCTCAGCGTGCTCCGCGACCTCGTCTTCGAGCCGGACCCGCGCGACAACGACCGCTTCCGCGACGTCCTCGTGCAGCGGCTCGCCGGCATGCGGACCGGCCTCGTCAACGACGGCCCCGGCACCGGCCGGCGCCACGCCGCCCGCGGCCTGACGCCCGGGGGCCACCTCGACGAACTCGTCAACGGCATCCCGCAGTTCGAGCTTCTGAAATCGCTGAACGGCCGCTTCGGCGAGCGCGCCGGCGACATGATGGACAAGATCGGAGCGATCGCCCGGTTCATCCGGAACGGCACCCGCGTCACCGCGAGCTTCACCGGCTCCGACGCCCCGGCCGAGACTGTCGAGAGGACGCTCGCCGGCTGGCTCGCACAGATGCCGGCGGCGCCGATTGAAGACGAGCCGACCGGGTTCGCTCCGCTCGACGCCGTGCCGCGCGACGGGCTGGCCGCGCCGATGCAGGTCGCGCACTGCACGCAGATCATCCCCGCGCCGCATCCGTCGCATCCCGACGCGCCCCTGCTCCTCCTCGCGATGCAGCTTCTGCGCGTCGACTACATGATCAGCGAGCTGCGCTTCAAGGGCAACGCCTACGGCGCGTCCTGTTCCTATTCGGGGCCGGCAATCATCCTTTCGACCTACGCCGACCCCCACGTGACGCGCACGCTCGGCGTGTTCGCCGGCCTGCCCGACTACGTGCGGCGGGCGAAATGGAGCGACGCCGAGCTGCACCGCGCCATCATCAGCACGGCGAAGGGCGCCGTCCGGCCCGTCCGCCCCGAGGGCGCGACGCACATCGCGCTCGCGCGCCATCTCACCGGCGAGACGTCCGCGTTCCGCGAGGAGCGCTACGCGATGCTCCTGGCGGCGACGACCGCCGAGGTGCGCCGCGCACTGCTCGACGTGTTCGACGCGAACATGGACAAGACGCCCGTCGCCGTCGTCTCGAGCCGCGAGAAGCTCGAGCAGGCCAACCGCGAGATGCCGAACAACCCGCTCGCCATCCGCGACATCCTGCCGCCGGAGTAAGCCCGTTCCGGCGTGACTCCCTGCAAAGCGCCGGCGCCGGCCTTCATCTTCGGGCGACGGCCGCTGCGGCGGGGCGGCGGCACCAGTTCTTTCACGCACGCTTTCAGCTCGCGCCGGCTTCGTTGCCCGAAGGACACCAGCTTCACGACCGGCCAGCGGGGTACCCCCCGGCAGGCGCGAGCGATGTGGCGGCCACTCCGGTCGCCCTCCGGGCTCCCTCCGTAGCCGCCACATCGCCAGCCCGCACACCGCGCCGCGCCGTTGTTAGGGGG
>JBDREM010000302.1:0-5353 GCA_043819695.1 Planctomycetota bacterium | reverse complement strand
CTTCTTCGCCTCGGGTCGGTCGCTCAGGTAGACCTCGTAGTCCTTGATGGCGCTCTTGCCGGCCGCGTGGGCCCTTGGCAGGTAAGTGAACCCGGTGATCTCACGCGGCTCGCCCAGGTCGACCACGATCTCGTGCGGCAGATCGGTCACGGCGGCGGGCGCCTTCCAGCCGGAATGCCAGATCGAACCGGCATTGCCGTCCATCGCCCGGAAGGCCTCGTCCCCCGGCTGCTCGCTGTCCGCACGAACCTTGACATGAACGACACGCTCCGCGGCAACCGCCCCGCTCGACAAGCTCAGCAGCGCGATGACGAACAAGACGCACCCTGCAACGCCAACGGCCCTTCTCACAGTCCTCTCCTCCTTTCGCGTGTCGGGGAGTCGCGGCCCGACACTCCTTTCCGTTCGCAAGCGCGCCCGACGCGCAAGCGGGCCCGACCTCAGTCGGGCGGTGCTGCGGCGGCCGGCCGCGGCTGCCGCTCGAGCAGCAACTGCCGCACGCCCTTGGCCGCCAGCCCGGTCCGCTGCTCCACCCCGGTCTCAAGCGCCTGCAACGCCTTCTTGTAGTCGGGGTCGTTCTTGTCGCTGAAGACCGGTGCACCATCCTTGCCCTTGCACAGCCCCCAGCCCCCGGCCGTCTTCGCCAATGGCGCCTGCAGCGCCGCGCTGTGCGACGGGTTACTCAAGTTCAAGTGCCGCACCCGCATGCCGCTATGGGCCACACCCCATTGGCCCGCAGGACCGCCCACGTGACGGCCAATGTGATGCTCGTTCAGCCCCGACTTCTCGTCCGGCATGAACCGGCCCGGGTTGTGACAACTCGCGCAACGGAGCCGGTGCACGCCCGCCAGCACCCCCCGCGCATGCTTGCTCAGTCCGGCCGGCGGCACCTGCCGGTAATGGCTGAAGAACGGCACGTTGGAGTCGATCCACAGGAACACCTTCAGGCGGTCGTCGAAGGGGATTTCCTTCCGGCAGTGGTTCGGGTCCATGATGTACTGCGTCAGCTTGCTGAGGAGCGACCCGCGGCTGAGCGGCGCTTGTTCGTCGCAGTCGTTCGTCGGCTGCGCGTGCGTGTTGCCGGTGCCGGGGGTGAAGTGCACGTAGCCCCCGTCCGTGAGTTGCATATACGACATGTTATACGCTGTGGCCTTGTCCCCGGCCAGGTTCAGGCGGCCCTTGGGATGCGGCCCGCTGTGGCACCTGACGCAATACTTGTCGAAGACCGGCTGGACGACGGCCTCGTACTCGATGATCCCGCGCGTCCCCCAGCCGGGCAGCTTGGGCCGCACGGGCGGCTTGCGCATCGCCAGCGGCGTCCCGGCCCGCACCGGCGCCGCCGTGATCCCCTTGCGCTGTTCGTGACAACCCACGCAACTCCGGCGCTCGCCCGGCATCGCGTGAAAATCCGAGCCCTGCGTCATCAGCATCCGCCCGTGCTTGTCGAGCGCATGGAAGTAGATGCTGCGCAAGGCCGGCGCCTCGAAGTGCGCCGACCCATCCTCCTCCACCGGCACCAAACCGAGGAACCGGTTCGCGTACCAGATCGTGCCTACCCCAATCGCGCCGCCGCGCCCGTGGGACTCCGCCGGCTGCTCCATCACCGCGAGGTACTTCACGCGCCCGCGCCTGACCTCCGGCTCGATGCCGAGATAGACGTCCTGCAACGTCAGCGTTGCCTTCCGGCTCCAGTCGGGATCGGTCAGCAGGCGCTCGTGCAGATCGACGCCCGGTTTCCACCGCGTGGGCGCACTCCGGTCCGCGATTTTCGCCGGCCGCTGGCGCGCCGCGAGCGGCCTGGCGGAATGAATCCCCCTTCCGCTCGCCGCCTCGAGGATGCACTTCCGGTTCCCCGACCGGTCGTAGACGTAGAGCGCCACCTTGTGGCCCGGCCGCCCGCCAAAGCTCACCAGGAACAACTGCTCGTTGAGCGGACAGGGATCCTGGTAGGACCAGGGCTGCGGCGCATCGCCGGCCGACGCCGTGTCGTGCGTCAGCCGCCGGAAGCCCAGCCCGTCCGGCGCCTCGCGCCCGTCGCCGTTCCAGACCAATCCCAGGAGGCCCGTCAGATTGGCATGGTGCGGCCCGAACACCGCCAACACCTCCGGCCGGCCCGGCACTTGGTGAGGCCGGCTGAACGAGCGCGGATCGATCACCGTGTTCCCGAAGTAGAGGTCCATCCCCGTCCCGTCGGGATTCTGCGTCCACAACGCGTGCCGGTTGAACACGTTCTTGTTCACGCCGTAGTCCCAGCGTGCGAAGATGACGCGGCCGTCGTTCATCACGCTCGGCGCGGTATCGATGCAGGTATTGGCCGAGACGAGCCGACGGTTCCCGCCGTCCGGGTCGCAGATGAAGAGGAGGCGCCTCGGGCTCCCGCCCTTGCACGGCGCGCAGCCCACGTCGATATCGAAGAAGACGATGCGCCCGTCCGGCATCTCCGCCGGCGACTGGCCGGTCGTGATCCGCCGGTAGTTCTTTCCGTCGCCCTCGACCGCCGCGACCGCGCGGCCGCCGCCGATCAGGATCGTCTTCCCATCCCACGACACGCTGATCTCGTTCGCGTGGCCCCCGACCGACCGCAGATCCAGGATCGTCCGGACCGTCTTCGTCCGCGGGTCGAACGCCTTGATGACGGCGTCGGCGGCGCCGGCTCCCTCGTACATCATCGAGTCGTAGACGTACGTGGGCCGTTCGAGATAGACCAGCGTCGGCATCTCCCGGATGGTGGCCGCCCACATTGCGTCGAGCGCCTTCGCGGCCGCCAGGACCTCGTCCCGCATCGGCTGACCGGTCTCCTCGATTCGTCTCAACAGGGGGGGCACGCGCTTCTCGAGCTCGGCCAGGCGCGCCGTGTGCCGGTCGCCCGCGGGCGACGTCGGGAACCGCTCGAGCCGCGCCTCCATCGCCGGCACGATCCGCCCCCCGCTGTCGCGCGCGGCGGTCTCCACCCCCGGCATCGGCTCGGGGCGGAACTTCAGGTCTCGCAGCCGGTGCAGGGCCTCGCGGTACCGGTGGTCCGGGTTCAGCTTCGGCGCCGGTCTGCCGCCCTCGGCGTGATACGGCCATTCCGACGGCAGATCGACGATGTGCCCGCGCCACATCCGCTCGAAGCCCTTTTCATGACGCAGCAGCGGGTGCAGCCCCCTGATGGAGAAGGCGAATCCGTACGCGTGGCGGTTGTTCGTAACCTTGGCCAGGAAATGGTTCACGCCGCTCCTGAGCGTGACCGTCACGGGCCGCGGCATGTCGCCGCGCCCGTTCCAGGTCGCCACCTTCTTCCCGTTCAGCGCCCACCAGTAGCAGCCGGTACGCCGCCAATGCTCCATTCCCCGCAGGTCAAGCCGCCGATCGCTTTCCGGAGCGCGGAGAATGAAGTCCAGCTCGATTGGCACGGGTCTCTTGACAGTGATCGTCCGGTAGACGTACTGGCTTTCGCCGGCGGACGGCGCCGGCCCGCGCGGGAGCTGCTGGTAGTAGCCGTCGATCCATTCGCGATGGGCGGTCCAGCGCCGCATCGCCCCGGGCGCGGCGGGGAAATTGGGGGCGGGGTATGACTTTTGGAGCGCCGCCTCGCCGCCTCGCTCGAAGGCGTCCTTCTCGACCGCAAACGCGTACGCGAAGCTGCTCGCGACGTTGTCCATCCAGTTCAGCAGCGGCCCTTGGTCCCGGAACGGCCCGATCCGGTGCCATTCCCCCAGCGTGGCCTCCTTCGCCAGGTCCTCCGAAGCGCAGATCATGAGCGCTCGCAGATCGCCCAGCGGCTCGTCAGACGCGGTGAAGTCGTCGGCGTTGATATGCCCCCACCCCCCGCTCTCGTCGTCCAGGATGCGAATCCGGGCCGTCTTCCCCTTGAACGACCGGACATCGGCCGACACCGGGCGCATGGTCTCGGAGTCGAGCCCGCTCGAGACGCAGTACGCCCTCCCCTCGCAGAGGAGCTCGACGCAGGTGCCCATATGGCTGCCCCCGCCGACGAGGAAGTTGATGTAGCCCCGGGTCACCTGGAACGTCACGGAGGTGAGCTTGCCCCTGGGAACGTCGGTCTGGACGTCGCCGGGCTTGCCGATCCTGCCGTTGTACCTCTCGAAGGTCCCGACCCAGAAGGTTCCCTGATGCCTGCTGGGCTCGCGGTTCCGCGCCCCGGGGTTGTCTCCTTTCGTGGGTTGGACCTCGAAGGCGTCCCCCTCGGCCGTCCAGTTCGTGAGGTCTCCCTTCTCGAAATCGCTGTTTTCGAAGAGGACCGACGGCCCGGCCGCCATCGCTGCCGAGGCGGTCGCGAGGAGCAACGCGGCCGTGGCTATTGCTTTCATGGTCCTCTGCTTCCGCGTGCCGGGCGTCGGCGCCCCCGCCGCCCGCGGCGCGCTACTCGCCGATGTTCTCCTGCGGGCCAGCGTACTTCGCAACGAGCTTGGGAATATCCTCGGTCTTGTCCAGCGGATACGCATAGAACCGGCCGGGGTCGAAGAACGCCCTCCCGCACGTGAGCCAGGGGCCCCGGGAGTTGTGGTAGACATTCCCGGAAGCCGCTATCGTGATCGTCCGGTCCGACGCGGCGATTGGCCCGTTCACGTTGTCGAAGAAGCTGTTCTGGATAACGATGTTCGTGCCGTCGAGAATGCGGTGCGAGCAGGAGCCGATGTTCTGCAAGAAATTGTTGTAGTAGTGCGCGCGGAGCACCTGGCCGGCCGATGGAGACCGCATGCCCACGTTGCGGAACCAACTGTGATGGAGCGTGATCTGAGCGGTGACCTTGTTGTCCCAGCCGACGCCCATAGTCTTGTTATGATCGCTGAAGACGCACCACGAGATCGTGAGATACGTGGTGCCGGCCCGGCTGTCCAGACACGCGTCCCCGTGGCTCGAGAAGTGACAGTGGTCCACCCACACATGGTGGGCATTGTCTATCTGCAGGCCGTCGTAGTCGTTCGTCTGCCCCATCCAGTCGCCCTTCACATAGGTGCCGCGGCTGGTCAGGTTGCGGAGGATCACGTTGTGCGTGCCGGGGCCGATGAAGAAGCCGCCGTTGACGATCTCAGCGGTCTTGCCGACGCCGATGATCGTCTTGTCAGAGCCGATGTGAATCTCCTTCGTCGTTAGCTTTTCGTAGCGGGTCTTGGGGTTTTTCTTCTCCGTGATCTTGATTGTGCCCTTCACGCGGATGATGTACGGCTCTTTCATCAGCGCATACTTCTCGAGATCCGCCTGGTTAGTGACCGTGACGACCTTGCCGCCGGCGCCGCCGGTCGTGCCGTTCTGCCCCATCGCATCCACCGAGGCGAACCCCGTGGGCCGGTCGGACCACTGACGCGCGGCCTCCTTCCCGGTGGCCGGCACGGCACGCCGCGCCCCC
>JBDREM010000301.1:0-2794 GCA_043819695.1 Planctomycetota bacterium | reverse complement strand
TGTCTCGACAACATCTGCGCCCTTTGTGCGCAGCCACTCCGCCGCGGCCCTGGCCTGCGTCGTCGTGCCCGAGCCGTCGATGCCTTCGAATACGATGAACTTGCCGTGCGCCATTGTGTGTTGCTTCCGTAGGATCTCGGCCGACAGTTTATCCCCTCGGCGATTGCATGGCAAGCAAAAGCCCGCCGCTGCTCAGTTGCAGCGGCGGGGCGACGGGCCGCCGCAGACGCCGGGGCCGGAGCACCCGGCTGACGCCGGCACCCCGTCCTCGTCGAGCCGAGCGTGGAGAGGGACTCAGAAGCCGTTCCATGACTCTGGGAGGGGCCACATCCATGTTGAGTCGGGGGACAGGATCTGCGCAATCTGGCGACGCATATGCGTCGCCAGATTCCGCATGGGGGACAAGATGCGCGGAATTTATCGACGCATATGCGTCGCCAGATTCCGCATCAGGCCGTGGGAGGGCCTGCATCGATGTCGGTTCCGGGCGCAAAATGCGTGGGCGGGCGGGGCGCGTCATCACTGAATCCGGCGCTTGACGACTTTGCCGGACGGGTTGCGGGGGAGGGCGTCGATGAAGTCAACTTTGTGCGGGACCTTGAACGTCGCGAGCCGCGCGGCGCAGTGCTTCCGAATCTCGGGCTCGGCCGCGCTCGCGCCGTCCTTGAGCACGACGACGGCGCGGACGAGCTCGCCGAAGACGGCGCTCGGCATTCCGACGACGGCGGCCTCGCGGACGGCGGGATGCGAGCAGATGACGTTCTCGACCTCGACGGGATAGACGTTCTCGGCGCCGACGATGATCATTTCGTTCTTGCGGCCCTGGAGGAAGACGAAGCCGCCGCCGTCGATCAGCGCGGTGTCGCCGCTGCGGAACCAGCCGTGCGGGAAGAACGCCTCGCCGGTCGCCTCGGGCCGGTCGAGGTAGCCTTTGAAGATGTTGCCGCCTCGGATGCAGAGCTCGCCGATCTCGCCGGCGCCCAGCTCGCGGCCGTCGTCGCCTGCGATCATGAACTCGACCCGCTCGACGGGCAGGCCGATGGAGGCCGCGTGCGAGAGGGCGTTCTCGGCGGGCAGCACGCTCGCGATCGAGGTCGTCTCGGTCAGCCCGTAGAAGTTGTGGAGTGCGGCGTGCGGGAAGCGTTCGTTCAGTTTCTCGATTGCCTCGATGGGCATCGGCGCGCCGCTGTAGCCGATGAGGCGGAGCGAGTCGAGCTTCATCTGCTCGATGCCCTTGATGGCGGCCATCATGATGTAGAGGGTCGGGACGCCGAGGAGCGTGGTGATGCCGTGCCGCTCGACGAGGCGGAGCTGGTCGAGCGGGCTCGGGCTCGCGGTGATGACGGCGACGCTGCGGTGCAGGATGACGGCGGGCAGGATCGAGTTGAGCCCGGTCACGTGGAAGAGGGGGACGGCGAGCATGTGGCGGTCGTCGGGCCTGAAGCCGAGGCCGAGTTCGGCGGACTTCGCGTTGAAGACGACGTTCGCGTGCGTGATCATCGCGCCCTTCGGCCGTCCGGTCGTCCCCGACGTGTAGATGACGGCGGCGACGTCGTCGGGCTTGGGCTCGGCCGGATGGGCGATGGGGGGCGACTGGACCAATAGGTCGTATGGGTCATACAGGTCCGACCTGAAGCCAATGGCGATGCGGCGCCGGACGCCGCGCAACTCGTCGAGGATGGACTCGACCGGCGAGCGTGTGTCGGCGTGGACGAAGACGGCGGCGGCGTTGGCGTCGGTGAGGATGAACTTCATTTCGTCGGCGGCGAGGCGGACGTTGACGGGCAGCGCGACGAGGCCGGCCTTCATCGCGGCGACGTAGGCGGTGACGAACTCGATGCAGTTGGGGACGACGAACGCGATCCGTTCGCCGGGCTCGAGGCCGACGCGTTCCTGCAACGCGCCGGCGAGCGCGGTCGAGGCGGCGTCAATCTCGCCGTACGTGTGCTCGCGTTCGTTGTGGATTGCGAAGGTCTCGGCCGCGCGGTCGCTCGAGGCCGAGCGCCACAGGCCGAGGAGCGTGCTGTCGGCGTCCATGCTCAGGCGCCTTCCGTCCCGTGTTTCTTCGCGATCTCCTCGCCGCGCCTGGCAAGCAGTTTGCAGAGCTCGCAGGACTCATCGAGGCAGCATCGGCTCACGGGCTCTTCCCCGTTCTTGATTTTTCCCTGAAGGCGATCCTTGTAGTCCTTGATCGCGGCGTGAAGCCCGTCCTCGGCGAGTACGGAGCAATGCCGCTTGCGGGCCGGCAGGCCGCCGAGTGCCTGCGTCACGTCTTCGTTCGTGATCTTGAGGGCCTCGAGCAGCGTCTTGCCCTTGACGATGTCGGTGAGGACGCTCGATGTTGCGATGGCGGCCCCGCAGCCGAACGTGCGGAACTTTGCATCGGCGATCTTGCCGTCCTCGACCTTGATTTGAATCTCCATTATGTCGCCGCAGACGGGATTGCCGACCTTGCCGACGCCGTCGGGGTGCTCGAACTGGCCGACGTTGTGCGGCTCGAGAAAATGCTTCATTACCGCTTCGGTGTACTCTTCGCTCATTGTCGTGCTCCAGGGGCCAGCGTCAATTGTCTTCGGCGGACGAGCAACCGCCCTCGCAGTCGCATTCGCCCGGCGTGTATAGCGGCGAGATCGCCCGCAGTTGCCCGATCGTCTTCGGCAGGACGTCGAGCACCTTGTCGACGTCGGCGTCCGTCGTGCTTCGGCCGAGCGTCAATCTGAGCGAGCCGTGTGCGACCTCGTGCGGCCGGCCCATCGCGATCAGCACGTGCGAGGGGTCGAGCGTCGCGCTCGTG
>JBDREM010000300.1:0-4873 GCA_043819695.1 Planctomycetota bacterium | reverse complement strand
GCCAGTGCGGGGGCGGCCTTCAGAGGGTCAGCCGCTTTCGCCGTGACCTTGATTTCCACCCCCGCCGCCTGGATTTCCTGACGCGCCGCCGTCACACCCGTAGTCGCCGTCGCCACCTGCTCGGATGTCGGCACGCTCGGCAGCGTCGTCATCACCGGGGTCGTCCGGCATCCGCACAGCAGGATTGCACACGCCAACATTGCCGTCCTCATACTCGCTCCTTTCACGTCTTGCCGCCGAGAATCACAATGTCATACGTCAAGGCCGCCGCGTCCTCGTGGCCGTGATGTAACTGGATAATGTCGCCCGTTGCTCCCGTCACAACCCATCCGTCTGCCGTAGTGCAAATCATAAGCACTTCCCCGCCAGGCGGCAGAATCAGGTAGTCAGCAGCCGCTCCGAACAGCGGAACAGAGTTCGCGTCGCCGCCCAGTTGCAGCGTTGACGCCGTGCCGTTGTTCCGAACCCACAGGGCCTTGACGCGGGCGAAGGCCAGCGCGACGCCCCGCGCATCTGTTAGGCTGGTCAGGTCGAGATCGTCGTAGGCGTTGTCGGCCAGGCTTCGCGTGTCGGAAAACAAAGCATTCGCCTGGTCCGCCCCCACCCCGTCGGCATACGTCCGCGTGCTCTTGTGGTAGCAGTCGTATTGGATTGTTCCGATGTCGGCGGTCGTCGCCTCCACGAGGTCGATTATCAGCTTCACCGTTCCGCTCAGTGTCGTCGCCATGCGATGCTCCTATCCGAACAGGCTCAGGTCGTTGAAGTCCATTGTTGGGTACATCTGGAATCTCGCCCAGCCGTCACCGGAAGCAGCCGCATAGTCGATGTCATCACTCGACGGATCAGGCTTGCCAGTAGCCGGGTCTTGCCAGAACACAAAGGCGTCCCAGGTGCACTGCGTGACCTCGCCATCCCCATCGATAATCCGCTCAGCATGTACGAAATCGTAGTCCACCTGATAGGTTACCCCGCCGTCATTGCTCGTGCCGGTGATCGCCGTACAGAGCCAGATTCGGGCCGGGGCCTTCGAGTCAACCCCAGTCCATCCGCCCGAGTTCGTCGAACCGACGTATGCCGCGCTCTTCGTGGCTGGGCATGTCGTCTCGCGGCGCGTGAAATGTAACGTAGTCTTCGGGATGCCAACGGTTGCCGTGCCGGTCTGCGTCAGCGCCGCGTCGGGGTGGGCAACCAAGTAATCATCGGCAACGTCAATCTCCATAACCGCGCCGAGGTAGTCGGTATTCGTCTCCTTCTGTTCAAGCGTCGTGCCGACGGTCAGCACCGCCGCGTCGTCGCTCTGGTCGTCCTTCCGCTTGTACGTCAGCGTGACTTTGGCCTTGCCGCCGCCGAGCGCCATAGGCGCATACGAGTCCAGGTAAAGCGTCGCGATCTGAGGATGCACGCTCCCGATGGCGGGCATGTTCGTCGCCGTAAGGGTCTCGGCGAGTTCGGCCTGGCCCGTGCCGGTCAGCCCCGTCACCAGCGCCGTCCGCGTCATGGACACCCATCCGAGCGCGTCATACGTGCCCGTCGAGCCATCGAGCTTGTCCAATGCCGCCGTCGCCGTCATGCCGCCAGCCCCAACTTTCCGAGCATCTGCTCAAGAATGGATTTCATGGCCTTCGTATTGTCAGCCGTCTTTTTCGCCGCCTCGCCAGCGTCCGCACCGCGCCCCATGCCGCTGAGCGACATTCTAGCTGACGTGATAAGCCCGAATGCCCCGGCCCCGCCGCGCTCTGCCGCCGGGATCATCCGCTCGGCCAACGTCTTGAAGGCGTCCATCGAGAGTGAGCCCTGCTCCACCATCTTCGCCCGCTCCTCAAGTGTCTTGCGGAATCGCTCCGGGTCGGTCAGGGCTTCCTCTTGCAGCCGAGCGCCCTCGGTGGCGCGGGACATGAGCTCCTGCTTCCGCCGGTCGTGCTTTTGCTGTGCCAAGTCTGCCTCTTTCTGTAGACCTTCGAGCCGCTGGCGTATTGCATCCATTTCGGCGAGTTTCTTTTTCGTCTCGGCCAGCGCCTTATCCGCGTCGGCCTCCTGGCCTTTCGCCGAAAGGTATTCGCGGCCAAGCATGACCATTTCGCCCAGACCCATGTTCTGAGTCATTTGCGCGCCTAGCAGCAATCTCTTTTCCGCAAGCGTGCGTCGTTTATCCTCGTATGCCGCCATTCGGCCTTCCAACTGGCGAGTTGCGTTATCCACCTGCTGGATGGTGGCGCCGCTCATCAATGCCGATTCATATGCGCGAGCGGCGGGCATGTCGGCGGCCTTTTCTTCGCGTCGTTGTTTTTCCGCGAGCGCGCCGGCTTCTGCAAGGTCGATTGATCTTCGACGCTTGAGCATGGCCTCCTCTTCGTCAAGCAGCTTTTCCATGTTGCTCAATTCGCGCCGCTGTCCGGCTTGCGCGGCAGCCGCCTCAACTTCACGAAGCCTGACGGCAGCAGCCTGGTTTGCCGATCGCGCGCGCTCTAGTGCGGCTGCGGCGGAAGCGCCCACAATTTTATGCCCATGTACGTCCGTTGTGTTACGGCGGACTTCTGCCAGCGCATCGTCTTCGGCCTTTGCTGTCCTTGTCGCATTTGCGCGCACGACGGCAAGCGTTTTCGCGTCCACGCCCTGGCCTAAGCGCGGGCCGAGCCGCTCTTCCTCAGCCGCTCGCTTAGTTGCTATTTCTGACAACTTCTCCTCATATGCAATCCTGGCGTCAATGGCCGAAGCCGAGCCACTGGCTCCCGCAGCGCGCAGCAGGTAGCCCGACATGCTCGCTCGCATTTTTGCAGCGACTGCGGCCTCTGCCTGCCTGATCTTTAGCAACTCACGCGCCGTAGCAAGAACTTTCTTGTTTGCTTCGTCCAGTCGCTTGTTATCCTCGGTCAGTCTTTTCGTCTCAAGTTCCGCCTGCCGCATTCCCCAAAGCCACTTGCCGATACTTTCGCCCAAGTCGAAAAAGCCGCCGACGATTGGGAGCGATGTTCCCAGGCTTGATCCGATTTCTCGAACAACGTCGCGGGCAGTCGCGCCCTTGCGCGACAGAATCTCAAACGACCTATCTAGTTCCTGTCCGAACTTTCGCGCAGCCGCAGCCGCAATCATGAATCCAGCCGCGCCAGCCGCCATCTGCAATGAGGCGAGCGATCCAAGCGGCCCGCCGCCCTGCTGCCTCCCCTGAATCTCTTGCTGCTTCCGCTGCCAGTACGTGAGCTTCTGCTCGACCTTTTTTAGGTCTTTGTCCATCTGCTCAGTCTTGATCCCTGCGGTCATGTAGAGGGCGCCAACGTTCGCCATATCACGCGCCCTCCGGCTTGACCGTCTTTGCAATCACCTGCATCACCTGCTCCTGCTCCTCAAGCGTCTGTTCCCTGTCCTCTTTCAGCGGCATGTAGTCGATAGGTCTACCGCCGTAGACGCTCGTGAGCGCATGCGCGATTCGGAAATCGTCGCGCCACGCGCCGAACGGCTCGATGCTGTCAAACGCCATCCACTCGACCAACTCCCGGCTCGTCATCTCGCGGCCAAGCTGGTCAACTGTCTTGCCGAGCGCCAACGCGAGCCGGAATAGGAAGCGGCGCATAGGCCGCTCCGTCAGTTTTTTGCCATCTCCTTCGGGGCGTTCTCGTCCAGCGCATTCACGCGCCGTGCCGCCTCGTATATCCGGTCAAGGACAACCGATGACTTGCCGCCAAGCGCGCCGGCCTCGTCGTTCGTGAACATGCGCTTCCCGGACTCGTCGCATATCACAATCGAGCAGAGCCGAGCCCGGATGTTCTTGAGATTCAACACCCGCTTGTCGCCGTCTCGGACGAACATGCCGTCCTCGTATGCGTCGCGTTCCGCAGCCGTCATGACGCGGACGAAGACGTGGCCAGTATCGCCCCATTCCGGCGTCGGCACCTTCACTGTCCCCAGGTCATTCGCCGCCAGGATTACTTCCTTGTTCATTCATGCCTCCTGTTCTCGTTACGACTGCGCCGTGACCGTCATGCCGTTGCTCACGCGAACCGTGTACTTGACCTGGAGCTTTTCCTTGAGCGGAGTCAGGTACTGACGCTTGCTGACGACGCCCATGAAGTCAAGCTGCGGATCGTCGGCGGCCGGCAGGTTGATATACATCTGCGTGGCGTCCCCGCCGAGCGCGGCGTCAACCAAGTCCTGCCCCGTCGCGCCGGTGTAGTTGCACGTTGCCTCAAACGCACCGCCCTGCTCGATGCCGTTGATGAACTCCTCGGCGGTCGAGTCGTGGCTCGTGGCGTCGAGCTCGACGTAGCCCTCCTCAGGACAAGAAAGTTCCACGACTTCTTCCACAAGCGTGCCTCCCGTCTTCGGGGTGTTGCTTCCACCCATGTACCAGAGAGTCCCTTTCGCTGCGCGTGCTGATGTTGCCATGCCTTTCTCCTTTCGTTTTCCGAACTATGCCAGGGTCACGGCGCCCGTGACCTTGAGCGTGAACTTCATTTGCAGCTTTTCCTTGAGCGGGCTTTGGAACTGACGTGACTTGAACAGGCCGGCTACGCTCAGCTTGTTGCCGATCTGGAGCGTCTGCGTGCCCGTGCCCGTGTCAGTCACGGTCACCTTGCCACTGTTGGCGACGGCCCCGGCGTTCGTGCCGTGCAGCGTAAAGGTATCCGCCCCGGCCTTTCGGACATAATAGGTGGTGGAGGCCGTCAGCCCGGCGGGGAGTGCGCTGCTGGTCGAAATCTGAAGCGGCTGGCCAGTAGTCAGGCCATGTGCCGCAGACGTGAATACGTCCGTGTCGGCGTTGACAGTGACCGTTGCGGTGCGGATGCCGAAGTTGGCCGCGCAGATTTGCCAGTTGACAGCGTCGCTCCCAAGCCCGGCCTCGGCACCAGTCTGAGCCGCCGAATAGAGATAGTTGCAC
>JBDREM010000299.1:0-6820 GCA_043819695.1 Planctomycetota bacterium | reverse complement strand
CACGAGCGGCATGAACGATAGTCGAACATCAGCATCTTGATGCCCGACACCCCCAAAGAGCGCCTTCTCGCCGTGAAATCCGTCGGTGTTCCACCTCACGCCGCCAATCTGCTCACTCTTGCTGACAATCCTTTGTGCTCGATCGAGGTTCTCTCCCCGACCGCATATCCTGGTCTTGGTCGGACACATTCCGGCCCTCGTTTCACGGCCGGACGGGTTTTTCGGGAGGGACAGCGTGGCGACCGCGGACGTGAAAACGCCGGCCGGGGAACTGACGAACGGCGACGCACCGACGCCCTTCCCTCTGAATCTCAGGTCACGATCGCGCCGCAACCGCGTGCGCTCAACAGCGCACTTCCTTGACGTCGGCCTCAAAGAGGGATAGCTTATCGGTGCGCCTCGACCGGAACGGGCCGAGCCGGCGGCCGTTCCGGCATCTCAAGGCTCTGACGCTGCGCACACCGAGGAAACACATCGCCATGCCCGCCGCCAAGAACCGATCCAACAGCCTCGTCCGTTGGATGCTTGCGTCTCCGGTGGAGCGGGTCGGCAAGGGGCTGGTTCTTCCGCTCGGTGCGCTCGGCGCCTTCATCGCTCTCCTGATCTGGAATCCGTTCACGCGATCGGACGTCGTGCTCTACGATCCCCGGAGGGGCGTCGTCGGCGAACGAGCGTTCGACGAGACGACGGGCAAGGAGATCACGCAGGAACGCGTCCGGGTCACCTACTGGGAGAAATGGTCGGGCTTCGAGGGCGAGGCCATCAAGGGCGCCGTCGATCACTTCAACCGGAAGCAGGACAGGATCTGCGTAGAACTCATCACGCAGGGCGACATCTCACAGAAGGTCCGGATCGCGACGGCGGGGGGTGATCCGCCCGACCTCGCCGGGTTGTACTCGTTCGACGTGCCGGTCTTTGCGTCACAGAACGCGCTCATCCCCCTCGATGAGATGATCAAATCGTGCGGTATCGGCCCGGACACTTATGTCCCCGCATACTGGCGCCTCTGCGTCTATCGCGACAAGGTGTGGGCCCTGCCGACCGCGCCGTCCACCCTGGCCCTCCACTGGAACAAGAAGCTCTTTCGCGAGGCCGGGCTCGACCCTGATCGGCGGCCGCGCACGCTTCAGGAACTGGACGAATACGCCGCGAAGCTCACGAAGCGGGACGAGGACGGACATTTCACTCAGCTCGGCTTTATGCCCGCGGAGCCCGGCTGGTGGAAGTATTCCTGGGGGCTCTGGTTCGGCGGCAAGCTGTGGAACGGCAAGGATCGCATCACGGCGGACAGCCCGGAACACCTGGCCGCGCTGAAGTGGGTCAAGGGCTACGTCGACAGGTTCGGCTACACGGAGCTTGACCGTTTCAAGAAGACGTTCGGCGCGTTCAGTTCGCCCGACAACGCCTTTTTCACCGGCAGGATCGCGATGGAGATCCAGGGGGTCTGGATGGCGAACTTCATCGCCCGTTACGCGCCGGAGGATTTCGAGTGGGGCGCCGCCCCGTTCCCGGCCGCCGTCCCCGGGCTCGAGAACGTTTCCATCGCCGAGGCGGACGTTATCGGAATCCCGCGCGGCGCGAAACATCCAAAGGAGGCGTTCGAGTTCATCAAGTTCATGGCCACGCCCGAAGGAATGGAAATCCTTTGCCGCGGCCAGGTGAAGAACTCGCCGCTCACCCGAACGTCGCCCGGCTGGCAGCGAGACCACCCCAACCCGTACATCACGCTGTTCACGGACCTGGCCCGCAGCCCGAACTGCCGGCGGACCCCGCCAATCGGCATCTGGCTGGAATACAACCGCGCGTTCGGCCGCGCGTTCGACGACGTGTGGACCGGGCGGAAGACGCCGGAGGCGGCGCTCGGCGAACTCCAGAGCGACATGCAGCGGCGTTTCGAACACGAGGTCTCGCGCGCCAAGGCCCTCGGGATCGAGACCGGCGAGGACGATTAGCCCGATGACGATACGCGAGAAGATCGAGACGAAGAACGCGCTGCTCTTCGCTTCACCGTGGATTATCGGATTCCTCGCCTTCGTTGCGTATCCCATTCTGGCGTCGCTGTACTTCAGCTTCTGCGACTACTCCGTGCTCTCGCCGCCGAAGTGGGTGGGACTGTACAACTACGGGGAGATCTTCCGGACCGCGCCGGCGTGGCGGGCCGTGATACGGACGTTCGCCTTCTCCGTGGTCGCGCTGCCGCTGTCCATGCTGGCGTCACTCGCGATTGCTCTTCTTCTCGAGAAGCGGTCGCTGGGCATCAGCGTCTTCCGGACGATCTTTTTCGTGCCCGCGCTCGTGCCGCAGGTCGCCGTCGCCGCGCTGCTCCTGTGGATGTTCGCGACCGACGGGGTCGTCAACCGTGCGCTGGCCGGGGTCGGGCTCGACGCCGTCCCGTGGCTGAGCCGCGGGATGATCCTGGTCACGCTGCTCCTCATGGGCCTGTGGACGGTCGGCCACTCGGTCGTCATCTTCATGGCCGGCCTGCACGAAGTGCCCGCCGAGTTGTACGAGTCCGCGCAGCTCGACGGCGCCGGCTACCTCCGCCGCGTCTGGCACATCAGCATTCCGATGATCTCGCCCGTCATCCTGTTCAATCTTGTGATGGGCATCATCGCCGCGCTCGGGCAGTTCACCGTCCCATACTTCATTGCCTCGGGCAACACGCAGCAGGAGTTCGGGGACGCCGCCAACTTCATTGCGACCGAGATCAACCAGCAGGCCATGCAGCACCTGCGGATGGGATACGCCAGCGCTCTGTCGTGGGTGCTGCTCGTGGCCGTCGTCGTTCTGACGGCCCTTGTGCTCAGGATGTCGACGCGCGTGGTGCATTACCAGGGCGAATGATGGACGACAAGCGAACGCACGCAGCCCTCCGGTACCTGGCGCTTTGCCTGCTGGCGCTCGCCTTCCTGCTGCCTGCGCTACTGATGGTGACGACCTCCCTCAAGTCGGAACGCGAGAAAAGGAAGAGTATTCTGCCGAAGGAGGTCCGGCTTCGGAACTACAGCGACGCCGTCGCGTTCGAACACGGCAAGACGGGCCCGCCGCGCGGAGGAGAGTCGGCGATTGCGTTCTTCTTGAGGACGCCGTTCTTCAGTCAGCTCGTCAACACGCTGATCGTCGGCGTCTTGGGTGTCGTTGGCGTGCTGCTGTCGAGTTCGCTGGCGGCGTACGCGTTCGCGCGGCTCCGGTGGCCGGGGCGCGATTTGTTCTTCCTGCTCACCGTCACGACGATGATGGTCCCATTCGCCGTGAAGCTTGTCCCGATGTACGGGCTGTTCCGCTCGCTCGGGTGGATCGGCACGCTGAAGCCGCTGTGGGCGCCGGCGTTCTTCGGTACCGGCTTCAGCATCTTCCTGCTGCGTCAGTTCTTCAAGGGCGTCCCGCGCGACCTGACCGACGCCGCCCGCATCGACGGCTGCAGCGAGTTCGGCATCTATTGGCGGATTGTCCTGCCGCTGGCGAAACCGGCCCTCGCGGCCGTTGCGCTCTTCCATTTCCTGTACGTGTGGAACGACTTCTTCGCGCCGCTCGTGTTCCTGACTCACCCCGAGGACTTCACCCTCGCCCTCGGGCTCCATCAGTTTCAGAGCACGCATGGCGGCGGAACCCCGTGGCCGCTGATGATGGCCGCGGCAACCCTCGTCACGCTCCCCGTCGTGGCCCTGTTCTTCTTCGCCCAGCGCCTCTTTGTCCGCGGCGTGACCATGACGGGCCTCAAGGGTTGAGGCGCTGTGCCGAGCTTCATCTGTTTCGGAACTTCCGCGCGCCGGGCCGGCCGTGCTACAATGACCCCGCTCGGTCGACCGCACGTGTCCCTTGTTACGGCGTGGGCGGAATGAGAATCATCGGCCTGATGTCCGGTACTTCGGCGGACGGGATCGACGCCTGTCTCGCGAGCATCACAGAGCGCAGCGGGCGGCTCTCGGCGCGCGTGGAGGCGTTCGTCTCTGTTCCCTACACGCGAGCAGTGCGGCGGCGGGTGCTGGGGGTCGGCTCGGTCGGCGAGGTCTGCCGGCTCAATTTCGAGTTGGGCGAGCTGTTCGCCAAAGCGGCCCTGGCGGTGTGTGACAAGGCCGGGGTCAAGCCGTCGGACGTCGACGCGATCGGCTCCCACGGCCAGACCGTGTGGCACGTGGGGGAGGAGCCGCGGCGCTCGACGCTTCAGATCGCGGAGCCTTGCGTGATCGCGCAACGAACCGGGATCACGACGGTCGCCGACTTTCGCGGGCGGGACATCGCCGCCGGGGGATGCGGCGCGCCGCTCGTTCCTGTCGTCGATTCCCTGCTGCTCGCCCACAAGACCGTGAACCGTGTGGCGCTCAACGTCGGCGGCATCGCCAACGTCACCCTCCTGCCCGCGGGGTGCGCGGCCGACGGCGTCGTCGCCTTCGACACCGGCCCGGGCAACATGGTGATCGACGGTCTGATGGAACGGCTGACCGGCGGCCGGAAAAGGATTGACCGAGGCGGGAAAACGGCCGCACGCGGCCGCGTGATCGGACCCGTGCTCGCTGCGCTTCTCCGTGACCGCTACTACACGAAGCGCCCGCCAAAATCGACCGGACGAGAGAAATACGGTCGGCACTTCGTCGAGGAACTGCTTGCCCTCTGTCCTCCGGGCGAGCACAAGGACGAGGACGTCTTCGCCACGGCTGCCGCGTTGACCGCGCGCACGATCGCCGACGCGATTCATCGCGAGTTCAAAGCGAAGACGCGACGGCGGAAGGGACGGGGCGAAGCGGCGTTGCTCGAAGTGATCGCCTCGGGCGGCGGCGTGCACAACGCGACGATGATGCGGATGCTGCGCGAGGCGATGCCGCACTCGCACGTCGTGGCCAGCGATGAACGCGGCATCCCCGCCGACGCGAAGGAGGCCCTCGCATTCGCCGTGCTGGCCTGCCTGACGCTGCACGGGCGGCCCGGCAACGTGCCGGGTGCGACCGGCGCGGATGAGAGGGTCGTGCTCGGAAAGATCGTGCCAGGGAAGAGCCCTTCTTCAACGAGGCGCTTTCCACTTTGAACGGAGTTGTGTATGACCCGCCAGTGCGCCGGCCGCGAGGACCTGCCGACGGAGCGGATCAACCCGTCCTCGGTCCGGATTGACGAGATGAGTTCGCGCGAGATTCTCGATGTGATCAACACTGAAGACGCCGGCGTGGCCGCGGCGGTGCGCACGCAGCTCGGCGCAATCGCCACGCTGATCGACCTGGCCGTCGAACGGTTCCGGAGCGGCGGCCGTTTGTTCTACGTCGGCGCGGGCACGAGCGGCCGGCTCGGCGTGCTGGACGCGTCGGAATGCCCGCCGACATTCGGCACGGACCCCGAGATGGTGCAGGGCATCATCGCCGGCGGGCCGTCTGCGCTGGTGCGGTCGTCTGAGGGCAAGGAGGACGTCGCCGGGGACGGCGCAGCCGCGATCGACACGCGCGGCGTGTGCAGCCGCGACACGGTCGTCGGCATCGCGGCCTGCGGTCTGACGCCTTACGTGCATGGGGCGCTGAACCGCGCCCGGGCGCTCGGCGCTGCCACCGCGCTGGTCACCTGCAACGACGGCCCCCGCAACGAGGCCGCGCCCTTCGACGTCATGATCGCGCCGGTCGTGGGGCCCGAGGTCGTCACCGGTTCGACGCGAATGAAGGCCGGCACGGCGACGAAGATGGTCCTCAACATGATCACCACGGGTTCGATGATTCGCCTGGGAAAGGTGCATGGGAACCTGATGGTCGACCTGAGCGCGCGAAGCGACAAGCTTCGCGACCGAGCGATCCGCATCTTCAAGGCTGTAACCGGAAGTGCGGACGACGAAGAGGCGTGGTGCTTCATTCAGTCGGCCGGCGGCCGCGTGAAGACAGCTATCGTGATGAATCAGTTGGGCCTGTCGGCGTCCGCCGCGCAGGAGCGTCTTGAGGAATGCGGGGGCTCGTTGCGCAAGGCGCTGGCGTCTACACGGTCCGCTTAGCATCCGCCGGACCTGCCCCTCCCTCAAACTCCGCCCGCGTTGCAGCACTGCACATGATTATATCACCGATGCCCCTGGTCCGGAGGGAAAAGTGACGATCCTGAGAAGCGAGACGATTTGCTGTGCCGGGCATTGGAGCTTCCGAGACCTTTCAGTTCTTGTTCGCCCCTGGGTGGAGTTTTCGGTATGAACAGGGGCAAATTATCGAAGACCGGCACGTCGAGCGATGAAAGAAGACCGTGGCCTCGCCGTCTCTGGTCGCTGACCACGCGCAAAAAGCAGCTGCCGGCGATGTTGAGCTGCTGACGCTCGAAGAAGCGGCAGCATTCCTAGAAGTCCGGCCGAAAAGGGGCTTTGTCATTCGCCATTGGTGAAGGGAACACCGACCGAGGGATGAGTTCCACGGGTCGCCAACGATGGACTAATGATCGGATCAGCGCTCCGAATTTGTCCCACACGCCGCGTCGTGCCATGTCGCCGAACCCCCGGCGCAAAATGCGTGCACAAAAAGACGCGATCTGGCCCGCCGCCCGCGCAACCAAGGTGAGGTTGGCGACGGTCGCGGCCATCAGAAGTTGGAAGAGCGTCTTCGCGCGGCCCACGTACCGCGCCTGGCGCACGCCGAGCTGGCGCAGTCGCGCAATCCGATGTTCGACCGTCTGACGGCGACGGTTCGCGTCGCGGAATCCTTCGGTCTGCTGGTACCGCCGCGCTCGTTGCATCATCGCTTCCTGCGGATGGAGCGTGATCGTGCGGGGGCCGGCGCCGCTGACGCACTTCGCACGCAGCGGACACGTCGCACATCGCTCCTTCGGGAACACGAATCGTTTTACGCGATAGCGTTCCCCGGTGCGCTTC
>JBDREM010000298.1:0-2240 GCA_043819695.1 Planctomycetota bacterium | reverse complement strand
CTGAGTGTAGATGATCTCGACCGGGAAACTGACGAGCCCGCCGACGGTCGGGATCGACTTCTTCAGCGGCAGGATGAACTCGCCCGCGGCGCCCTTCGTGATCGCGACGCTCTTGTCGTCGACGAGCGCGGCCAGCACCTTCGCGCCCCTGGGCATGCGCACGCGGATGAATTGCCGGTCGCGGTTCCGCACCTCGAGGCTCGCGCGGCCGATGATGTTGCCGTCGGCGCGGCGGACGATCGTGTGCGCGGCGCGGTCGACGATCGTCGGAGGCATCCTGACTTCCGACGCGAGCACGATGTCGCAGCCCAGCCGCCAGCGCCCGCGCTGGATCGCGTAGGCGAGCGCCGGCCGCTCGCTTGAAAGCGCGAGCACCTCGTCGGGAAGGTTGAACAACGCCTCCTCCTCGAGGCGGACGGCCTCGTCTTCGAGAAGCTCGCCGCCGGTCGAGTTGCTCACGATCAGGTGCCCGCCGGTCAAGAGCGCGCCCCGGATGCCGAAGCAGTCGAGCCCGGCCTTGCCGCTCGCACTGCGACGCGGCAGCTCGAAGCCCACGGCGAGCCGCGTGCGGCCCTGGATCGCGCCGCGCAGGTGAATCGTGCGGGTGTTGCCGCGGCCGTCGACGCGCCGCACGTCCGCCCCCGTCACCGAGACGCGGTCGGCGCCCTCGGGCAGATCGAGCACGAGGCGCTCGGCCGTGCCGCGGCGGACCAGCACCTCGAGCCGGGCGTTGACGGCGACGGCCGCCGGCGCGAAGTCGCACGCGGCCTCGCACGTGCTGCTCAGGATCGGCTCGTGCTCGGCCGTCTCGAGCGGCCTGCGCCACGAGACGCTCACGTTCGGTCCGGGCCGCAGCGCCAGGCTGCCCTTCGTGCCGCCCGCGGCGCCCGTGATCCGCCCGGCCGCGTCGGGCGACGCCACCACCCACGCCTCTCCTGACGCCGCGGCGACCTCGGCCCGCGCCGACGGGCTGCGGCTGTACGACACGGCCCGCGCTGGCCCGTCGCGCTCGGGCTCGAGCGCCGCCCGCGCCGTGATCGTGTACGTGCCCGGCTTCGGCGGCTCCCACCACAGCCACCGGCCGAGCGGCGTCGGCTTGTGCGGCTCGCCGTCGATCCGCATCTCACGGAAGGCCACGTCGCGCGGGAGCAGGGCGATCCGGCCCGGCGGGACGATGTCGAGGACCGTCAGCCGGAGCGTCACGTCGAGCTGTGCGGCGTCCCCGTTGATTGTCAGGTTGTGCGTCTGGTTCTCGATGATGTGTGCGACGGGCGGCCGGGCACGCTCGGGGCCGGCGAGCCCCGACTTCACGAACTCCCTTACGACGCTGATCGGCACCTCGACCCGCGTCCGCGGCAGGTCGGGCCAGAGGCGCAGGAGTTCGGCCGCCACCTCGTGCCGGTGGTCAGAGGCGGCAGCCGTTCCCGCGGCGCAAGCGCACCATAACGTCAGGATCAGGGCGGCAACGGATAAGAGTGTAACCTTCCCCAATAAATGTCCCCCTTCGCCGGACAACGACTGTCGGATTATACAACAACCGCGCACTATACCCTACAATAGATAGACGCCTCCAATGGTGAAACGTTCGCGAAAAAGTTGTAAAAAGTTTGTCACGTCGACGCGCGTCTATTTCTCGCTCGGCTTCATCATCGCCGCGATTCGGTCCGGCGTCGAGATGAAGACCGCCCCGTCCTTCACGGTGTACGCGAGATCGAGCTGGTGGCAGGCCCAGGCGAGCGCGAACTTGACCTTCATATCTTTGACCTCCAGCGCGATGCGGTCGATCTTACTGGGCCGGGCGGCCGCGGCCCGGCTGATCTTGAGCTTCGCCCGGGCGCGCAGGAAGGCGATGAAGTCGTCGAACGAGACACCCTTGAAGTCGAACGAGATCGGCTTGTTCATCGCGGCCTCGACCGGCTTCCATTCCTTGGCGTCATATGCGGCCGTCGGCGCCTTCTCCCAGGCCGCGAGTCTCTCCCTCGACGCCACGTAGATCGCGCCGTCGGTCACGGTGTAGCCCATATCCAGCAGCCCACAGACCCAGGCGAGCGCCTGGTCATAGGGCACCTTGTCGAGCCGGAGCGTCACGTCGAGGGCCCCGCGTCCCTCAACAGCCTCCTTGTCCACCACGACGCTGACCCCCCCGAGGTTGATGAGGAACGCAACGACGTCGTCGATCGGCGTGTCAATAAAGTCGAACGAGACGGGCTCCGCCAACCTTTTCTCGAACGCCTCGCTCC
>JBDREM010000297.1:0-4162 GCA_043819695.1 Planctomycetota bacterium | reverse complement strand
CCGCGACTCGCCCATCCGCGCCTCCGACAACACGCCGCCGCTCACGAGCTTGTTCAGAATCTCGTTGACGAGCCGGATGGGCGCGCCGAACGCGTGCGAGATCTCCGACGCCGTCCTCGGCTTTCCCCCGTCGGCGAAGTTCCGAATGAGATGCTGCGCGGTCCGGAGCGAGATCAGCCGCTTGAAATGATTGCTCGCCGCCATGCAGTCGGGCTCGAACTCGTAAGTCTCGACGTTCTGGTGCGCGAACGACAGCTCGGCGCCGAACAGGACGACCAGCCAGCTTAACTGCAGCCAGATGAGGAACAGCGGCAGCGCGGCGAAACTGCCATAGACCGCGCTGTAATTCGTCACGCCCACCTGGAAGCCGACGTAGAGCATCTGGACGATCTGGAAGAGCGTGCCCGCGGCGATCCCCGCCACGATCCCCGACTTCACGTTCACCTTTGTGTTCGGAATAAAGATGTAGACCAGCGCGAAGACCGCCCACCCGAGGATCAGCGGGACCAGGTTCAGGAGCACGAAGAGGATAAGGGTGAGGGCGCCAAGGCCGAGCTGGTCGAACTTCTCCACGATAGTGGCCACGTGCGTTCGGAGCATCACGGTGATCCCGCTCGACATCACCAGCAGGATCGGACAGACCAGCATGATCGAGAGGTAGTCGGTGAATCTTCGGATGATCCCCCGCGGACGCTCGACGCCCCAGATGTGGTTGAACGACTTCTCGATGTTGCCGAGAACCTTGATGACCGTCCACAGCAGAACGGCGATGCCTACCCCGGCCACGAGCCCGCCCCGTGCGTTTTGCAGCAACCTCTCGGAGAATTTGATAATGTTGTTCGCGACCTCCTCGTGTCCCTTCAGGCTGCCGGTGATCTGCTCTCGGAGAACCTTTTCCATGCCGAATCCCTTGGCGATGCCGAATCCCATCGCGACGACAGGCACGATCGAAAGGATGGTATAGAACGTGAGCGCCGAGGCCCGCAGGCTGCAACTGTCCGAGGCAAACCCCCGGACTGCCAGGATGAAGATGCGAAGGTATTGCAGTAGCGCGAACCGCCACTTCGAGAGATCGCTCGCGCGGATTCGCCAGATGTCTCTTGTGGTGAAGCGGACGATTCTGTTTGCGATTCTCTTCATAGGAGACCCCCTCAGGGCTTCCGGGTCGAGCCGCCGTGACCGTCGCGTTGCCGCCATGATAGTATGCCATCAGGGGCGTCTTTTCAAGTGTTTCGCCCTGCGGGCCGCGGCAGAGCGACCGTTCCAGGGGCTGTGTGGCGAGGTCGAGAGCGTTTCACAAGTGGCCGGGGCAACGGCACGGGAGCTGCTTTGCGGCGACTGAACGTAGCCCGGCACGAATGTTGGAACGGTCACGCGGCGTCACACGGCAAAAGACGGCAGAAGATCCGTTGTTCCCGCTGGCTCGGCATGATACAATGCTCTTGGCGGCCGGAAACTCAGACCGGGGAGTTCGGAGTCTGACAATGAAGAAGCGGACGAAGATCATCCTGATTGCCGTGCCCGTTGTGCTGATTGTCCTGTGGATCGTGTTTTCCTTGATGCTGAGCACGATCGCGTCGACGGCCGTCGAGACCGTCTTGCCGAAGATCACGAAGACACCCGTCAAGCTCGAGAGCTTCAGCCTGTCCATCTTCTCGGGCAAGGGCTCGATCAAGGGCTTCATCATCGGCAACCCGGAAGGGTTCAAGACTGCCAGTTCGTTCGAGTTGGGGAAGGTCCGCATCGACATTGATCTGATGTCGCTGCTCTCCGACACGATCGTGATCGAGGAGATCTACATCGACGCGCCCAAGATCACTTACGAGATGGGCATGCCGAGCAACATCGGACAAATCCAGAAGAACGTCGAGGAATTCAGCGGCCCCGCCGCGGAAGGCGAAAAACCCGAGGAGAAGGCAGAGGAAGAAGCCGGCCCCGGGAAGAAAATCCTGATCAAGCACTTCCTGCTCGAGAACGGCAAGGTCTCTGTTTCGGCGAAGATCCTTCAGGGCCAGGCCCTGACCGTCCCGCTTCCGACCGTCGAGAAGCACAACATCGGCGGCGAGGGTGAGGGCAAGTCCGTCGCCGAGGTATCGAAAGAGATTTTCACGTCCGTCGGCAGTCAAGTGACCGAGGTCGCCACGGCCGCGATCAACCAGTTCAAGGAGCTGGGCGGCAAGGCGCTCAAGGCCGGCACAGAGGCCGGCGGCAAAGCGCTCGAGGCCGGCAAGGAGGCCGGCGGCAAGGCGCTCGAGACCGGCAAGGAGGCCGGCAAGGACGCCGTCGACAAGATCAAGGGCCTGTTCGGCGGCGGTGACAAAGACTAAGGACAAGTGGCGGCTTCAGCGTGGGCGTGTTGCCCGGTGGCGTGGGTGTACTTTCGTAGGAGGGACAGGTTATGAAGTCTCATGTGCTGGCGCTAGCAGTTGTGCTCCTGGTGGCGGCCGCCGCCGGATGCGCCTCGGTCGACATGGGCACGAAGCTGAACGGTATGGACTTGGCGACGAGCGGCACGGATGTCGCCCACGTGAACGCGGAATCATGGGGTATCTACTTCCTGCCCATGTTCCCGCTGCTCACCGGCGATACTAGCTCGACAGCCGGCGGGATGGCGGTCCTCAGCGATACGTGTAACGTCGAGGCCGTCGTTGACATGGCCACGAAAAAGGCCAAGGAGTTGGGCGGGGGCGGTCTCTACGACCTCCAGTCCAACCGCACCAGCTTCCCGATTATTCCGCCGTTCATCATTATGTACAAATCTGTTCAGGTATCGGGCAACGTGGTGAAGTGACGCGCTGCCCGTGACGCACAAAGCGGCGCGGTTCCGATGTCGCGGAGACATTTCGGGCTGCGCCGCTTGACTGTCGGCCCGTCACATGGTACATTCTGGGCGCCGGGGCGTCGTTGCTCCCGGCCATAGCAAGAAAGGCCGTGCTTAGCGGGGCGTTGGCGGCTCCCTGACTCCATTTCGGTGGACGACCTGCAATCCGCCACAGCAGGGCGAATGTCTTCCCGAGGCTCTTCGCACACGGCGGTTCTTGGCGAGCAAGTGGTGTTGAAAGCCGGGTCCCATGCAACGGGGCGGTGTGAACCTGGTCAGGGCAGGAATGCAGCAGCCATAAGCATTTAGTCCCGTGTGCCGTGGGTTCGCCCGGCCGGAGCTAACTACACGTCGAGGCGGTCGCGGGCAGTGTCGAAGGCGGACTGCACGGCCATCTTTTTGATTTCGGAATGCGGAATTCCTTTCCGCCGTGCGGCCTCGGTCGTGAGTTCCGCAATCTACATTCCGCATTTGAAGCAGTCCTTTCATGTCTTACCTGGTCCTGGCACGGAAGTATCGCCCGAACACCTTCGATGAGGTCATCGGGCAGGAGAGCACGGCGGCGACGCTGAAAAACGCGATCACGTCGGGCCGCGTCGCACATGCCTATTTGTTCACCGGCCCGCGCGGCGTCGGCAAGACGTCGATGGCCCGCATCCTCGCGAAGGCGCTCAACTGCGAGAAGGGGCCGACGCCCAGCCCGTGCAACAAGTGCAAGATCTGCAAGAGGATCGACACCGGCGAGGACGTGGACGTCATCGAGATTGACGGCGCGTCAAACCGCGGCATCGACCAGATTCGCTCGCTGCGGGAAAACGTCCGCTACGCGCCCGCGCGCTCGACCCACAAGATCTACGTCATCGACGAAGTCCACATGCTCACCAAGGAGGCATGGAACGCCCTGCTCAAGACGCTTGAAGAGCCGCCGCCCCATGTCATCTTTATACTGGCTACCACCGAGGCACATAAACTCCCGCCTACCATCGTGTCTCGCTGTCAGCGCTTTGACTTTCACCGTATCCCTCAAAAGGATGTCGTCTCCAAGCTAACCGAAATCTGTCAGGGCGAGGGCGTTGAGATAGAGACGGAAGGACTGCGGCTCCTGGCGCGGAGTGCTCAGGGCAGCCTTCGTGATGCGGAGAACATTCTGGAGCAACTCTTTACTTACTATGGCAGCAGCATTAAATACAGTGATGTCCAGTCTGTTCTGGGCATCACCGAGGACTGGCGTACCAAAGAGCTACTGAAATATATTGTGAACGGTGATGTTTCTCAGGGTATGCTTACCTTGGACAGTGTTAATGGTGATGGTCTTGACTTAAAGCAGTTCAACCGCGAGCT
>JBDREM010000296.1:0-4292 GCA_043819695.1 Planctomycetota bacterium | reverse complement strand
ATCTCGCCGTCCTGCTCGACCTTCGAATAGAGCAGGTCGGGATGGACCGCGCAGGCGACGTTCGCCGCGAGCGTCCACGGCGTCGTCGTCCAGACCAGCAGGCTCCTCTCGCAGCACGGCCTTCCGCAGCACGGCCATCCGTGGCACGGCCATCTTGGCCGTGATCTTCCGTGGCACGGCCATCTTGGCCGTGATCTTCCGTGGCACGGCCATCTTGGCCGTGATCTTCCACGGGCGAGACGCCCGTGCTACGACGGATGGGCATCTTCAGAATGACCGACGGATCGCTGACCTCGCGGTATCCCTCGTGCATCTCGTGCTGGCTGATGCCCGTCCCGCATCGCGGGCACCACGGCATCACGTCGGCTCCCTTGTAGATCAGCCCGCGGTCGTGGCACTTCTTCAGGAACCGCCAGATCGTGTAGTTGTTCTCGTCCGACATCGTGAAGTACGAATTGCCCCAGTCCATCCAGTAGCCCAGCCGCACCGACTGCTCCGTCTGGATGGCCGAGTATTTGCGGACGCGCTCCTTGCACTTCTCGACGAACTCCGCGATCCCGTACGACTCGATGTCCTTCTTCATCTTGAAGCCGAGCTGCTTTTCGACCTCGACCTCGACCCAGAGGCCCTGGCAATCGAACCCGTTCTGGTATCGCTGGTGGTGGCCGAGCATCGCGTGGTATCGCTGGAACAGATCCTTGAGCGTCCGGCCCCACGCGTGATGCACCCCCATCGGATTGTTCGCCGTGATGGGGCCATCGAGGAACGACCAGGCCGGGCCGTCCGCGTTCTGTGCGCGGAGCTTGTTGAACGTATCGTTATCCTTCCAGAACGCGAGCATTTCGTGTTCGGAGGCGATCAGATTCGGTTGCGTCGGTACCTGCTCAAACATAAGAATTCACCACGGATAGACACGGATCAACACGGATGCCAGTCTGTGCTCTTGCTCTTACTCTTACTCTTGCTCTTACTCGCCTCTCCCATCCACAGATTTCGCAGATTCCGCAGATTGCCCGCCGCAAACAACATTGAACATTAGACATTCAACCTGAAACACAGCGGGCCGTCCGGCCCGTGCATCGGCGGGATTCTAGCAATGCGGGGATTCTAAGTCAAGGTCGGCGAAAGCGCCTGTCAGGGATCATACGGCTCGATAACCCGCGCCACGCGCTTGCCGCACTTGGCGCAGTAACCACGAAGAACCACGTCACCGCGTTCGAGGGTGGCTTGGAATCGGGTTATGGTCGTCGTGGAGCAATTGCTGCACCACACATTATCGAGCACCTCCTCGCGCACGCGGCGCGGCAGTTCGTCCCACCGAGCTTTCGCTTCCGCGGTAAACTCGCCGCCGCAGAGCGACGGGTCGGGAACAGTCTCATCGTCGTATTTCATGGCATTTCGTTCTTCTCTGCGTCGTGCCATTCGCGGATAGCGTCCCGAATGTTCTCGATGGCCTCTTCCTTCGTCTCGCCCTGGGAATGACAACCCCGAAGCGCGGGGCAACTGACCGCATACCCCTCGTCCGACTTGATAAGCACGACCTTGTACTTCATCGCCCGCTTCTCCTGCTGCAACCCCCACTACATGGTATTATGAGCCGTGAGACGCGAAAAATCAACCGCGCCGTTCTCGAAGCGGCTCGCCGCCGCGCAGCGCCGAAAACGCGGCCCGCTGCCCTCTCGGCCGCCGCTTTCCGCCCAATAGCCGGAACTACGTATGGATAGGTATTGTGCTCCGGAGGCCCCTCACGTCATGGGGCCGCTTGGTGGGCGTTGCTTTTTAGTTTCCCGTCCATGTCGAGAAGGCGCCAGTGGTTCACCAGCAGATGCCGACATCTGATGCTGAGGTGCCTGTCGAGAGCGTATGACGCGCCACACCCAAACAGCAGAGCCGCGATGGTCAACCAGTAGCGCAACGTGCCAACGAGGTACAGGTGAGAGGGTACATACAGCACGACGATTATGACGAGCCCGACAACGAACACCCAAGCCATGTGCGCCTCCGCACGCAGTTTCGCGCACCTGGCTCCGGCCGCTGGGCAGTGAAACTGAACGGCATCGTACATGAAGGATATGCCGGTCCTGGGCTTTCTCTCATCGGGCAGTTCAGCCGGGATCCAGGGAAGTTCGGTGGCTCGCCACTTCTGCCATTCCTTGAACCGGACAAGGAATCCGATAGAGCCCAAGAGGATGCCCACCGTGTAGAAAAGCACGAGGCCACCGAGCACTAGCAGTGACAGCGGTATTCCCGAGTTCTTGAATAGGAACGTGGCTATTGATTCGAGCTGGCGATCATCGTAGAACAGCCATACTGCTACACTCGTCAGAACCGCGCCAGGAACCACACGGCCTATGATGTCGTAAAAGATCTGCGGAATCCATGCTCCGATTTCCATGTTGGTCGGCCCTCGTTCTCAACTGCGGTGACGGTCCGAGAGCGGCCTGACACTGCGCTGTGGATCATGTTGCGGAACTCGTTGGCACTCCGTTGGGCTGATGATACGGTCGTCGCCGGCGGGTGTCAAGTAGAAAACGGCGCACACACAAGGGGCCTCTCGCAGAGGTCGACCGCTGTTCGCTGCCCACCGGCAGCGGCGGTCGATCGCAGAGGACGCAGAGAACGGCCAGGCGTTCCGGCGGATTCCGCAAGGCGGGAATCCGCCCACGAAGACGCCAACGAGGACGACGACGAGGACGATCGGGGCCATCTGCGCAATCTGCGGATGCCTTCTTTGCGTGCTCTGCGCCAATCTGCGCAATCTGCGGATGCCTTCTTTGCGGTCTCTGCGCGCTCTGCGAGAGGCGCCGTTCTCTTCGTGATAAGAGAATCGTGCGTCGGCTCACGGCTTGCCGAGCTTGACGCTTACGCCTTGCCGAAGTCGTGGCAGCGGCGGAGGACGTTTGCGCCGGGCCGCGAGGATCATCGCCTGGCAGCAGAACGCAACGGTCATGTGAATTTGCCCCCTCGTGTCCGGTTGACGCTTCTCCGCACGTGGCAGTCGCGGCTACCTTTGCCTCACATCTTCGATGGCTTGCTTTCTGGCCTCGGTCACGCCGCCGAAGATTTCTGTGGCGTATTCGGCCGCTTTGCAGCCGGTGTAGAGGACGATGCCGGCGAGCAGTGCGGCAAGGAGCCAGCCGACGATCCGCGCCGTCTTGTGCTCGGTCGCGAACGTGAGCGAGTGGGAGACGCTGGGCGAGGGCCGGAAGCTCCGGATGGAGTACAGGCTCTCGCTGTAGCAGACTCCCTGCGGCGGCGTTCGGTGTTCCTCGATGACGCGTTCGTAGTGCTCGGCAAGCTCGGTCCGCCCCTCCCTCTCTTTGTGTGCGACGTAGTCGCGAAGCGCGTCGCTGTGTGTCTCGATGAAGTGAGCGGCGGCGGCTCTCTCACCGCGCGACTTGCATTCGGGAAGCCCGCTCAGGAATTCCTCGATCGCTCTGCTGGACGGCTCCTTTGTCATTTCATTCGGCGGGCATCTGCCCTGCGGCGAGATTGAATGCAATGAGTAAAAGCACGATGGGCGCGAAAAGGACGACAAAGAACAGCGTCCACTGATTGCCATCGAGCTCGGCGAGGCATTCGCTCAGCAGCGAGAAGCTTCCGGTGAGGACCCAGCCGATTGCCTGGGCATAGACGATGAGGCCGGCGGCCATTATGGCGACGGCTCCGAATACGGCGCCCATGAAGAAGATCGCCAGCCCGAGCGACATGATGGCGAAGCCGGCGATGGCGACGAGCAGCGCGACGATGAGCAACACGGGCCGGAAGAGCCCGGGCATGAGATCGCCGACGAACTGCAGCGCCCGCATGCCGGCTGACGGGCCTCGGACGGGGTCGGCCTCGGTCTCGAGTTCGGATCCGGTCCGGAGATCAACGCCGCAGTGGATGCAGATGACAGTCGCCGAGGGGTAGTCCGTTCCGCACTTGGGGCAGGTGTTCGGCATTGTCGGCCCTTGATCGGCGGTCTCCCCGCAAGTTCAGGTTAGTATCATCGCGGCCCCGAAGTGTCGTCTTCATCTTCACGCACGGTCGCCACGACGACCTTCGCGCCCCGGGCCTCGACGACTTCGACCGGCGAGCCGGCGTCGACGTACTCGCCGTCCGCCAGAACGGTAATCCGCTTCCCGCCGAACGACGCCTTGCCGGACGGCTTGAGGGGCGTGACGGCCACGCCGCGCTTGCCCACCAGATCGGCGTACTCGTTCGACGATGCCGTGAAGCCGTCCTCCGAACGGGCCCGGTGCGACAGGACCGACGCCTTGTTGATCCACGACTCGGGGTTCTTCAGCATC
>JBDREM010000295.1:0-11511 GCA_043819695.1 Planctomycetota bacterium | reverse complement strand
CTCGGGCGGGCTCCCGCTCGCGGCTCACACACAGAACCCCTGCGATGGCCAGCGGAATAACTGACCACATTTGGCCCGTTGAACAGTTCGTTTGTTACCAAGCTTGTCCGCCTGTGACAATCTAAGGACACGAGGCATTTTTTACATTTTCAAACAATTAACATGCCGGACTTGGTGTATAATTGTCATAGACCGACGGACATGGGCAGGAGGGTGGTGCGCAAAATGGATGACAAGGCCCAGACGACGCTCGAGTATGCGCTGCTGGCCACGCTTTGCGTGCTGGTGCTCGTCGGAGCGACTGTCGCCGTGCTGGACACGACCGCCGATTTCTATGCGGACGTCGTGCGATTGATTTGTCTGCCGCTGCCGTAGACGCGGCTGGGCGCGGCGGCCTGACAAGGCTCCGTTTAGGAGGAGACTGAGATGTTGGGAACGTTCGGAAAGCTTTTCTGGCGCAAGAAGAAGACGCTGGGGCAGACGGTGGCCGAGTACGCGCTGATCGTGGCGCTGGTCGCGATCGCGAGCATCGGGATCCTGAGCCTGTTCGGCCAGCAGCTTCGGGCGCTTTACAACGCGATGACGAAGCAGATCGCGGGCCACGAGGACGCTCAGCAGACCGACTACAGCGGCAAGGGCGATGCGGAGGAAACCGAACGCGGCCTGGATAGTTTCTAGCCCGTTCGGTTCGGATCGCTTCGAAGGCTGAGAGGGCTTGGCCCCATGAGCCACGCGGCCGTTGTCGCCCTTGCCCGCGATGGCGTCTTGCTGGCGACGTTGGCCGTGGCGCTGTACACCGACCTGACGCGCCGGAAGGTTTATGACTGGTGCACGTTCACGGCGATCGGGCTGGGGCTGCTGATCAATTATGTTGCGGGCGCATTTGAGCACGCGCAGGGGAACGCGCTCGCAGGTTACCTGGGCGGGCCGCTGATAGATGCCCTGCTGGGGCTCGCGCTCGCCGTGGGCATATTCGGCGTTGCGTATCTTTTGCACATGCTCGGAGGCGGCGACGTCAAGCTCATGTGCGCGATCGGCGCGCTCAAGGGTTTGAGCTTCTTCTTCGACGCGGCGGTGTTCACGGCGTGCGCCGGCGCCGTCATCGCGGCCGCCGTGCTGATCTGGCGCGGCCGCCTGTGGCAAGGGCTGAAACGCAGCCTGCTGGTGTTTTGCTTCTGGTCGAGGAAGAAGGAGGACGACGCGTCGGCCCGGGCGGCGGAGGCGATGACGATCCCGTACGTGTGGGCGATCGCGATCGGCACGTTGACGGCGTGGATTCTCGCATAGCGAAGAATGTCGAATGATGATGAATGATGAATGTCGAATCAATGACGACATCCGAATGACGAACGCGGCCCCGCGCCGCGGGGTTGATGCGGGGCAAGGGCCACGTCTGGCCTCTTTTCCTAATCATAATCATAATCCTAATCGTAATCGGTATGCGAAACGGCGATTAGGATTAGGATTAAGATTAGGATTAGGATTACGAAACGGACTCGATGCACCGATGTCCGGCAGTCGCTCGTCCGCTCATTCGTCATTGACTCGTCGTTCCGAGAGCGGGCAGGCGATTGTGGAGTTCGCAATCGTGTTCCCCGTGCTGCTGCTGCTGGTGCTCGGCGTCATCCAATTCTCGATGATGTACCTGGCGAAGGGCGTTGTCGAGTATGCGGCCTACGCGGCGGCCCGCGCCGAGCTGGTGAATGAAGACGCCGAGCGCGCGGCCGAGTTCGTGTGCAGCGCGATCTCCGGCCCGTCGTACGACAAGGGTTCCGGCCGGACGATCACGGTGCCCGGGTGGGGCGTGCTGCCGCGGTCGGAGTCGTCGTCGATCAAGACGAGCGTGAACGTGATCGACGGCGTTGGCAACGGGACCGGCGAGATCACCGTCGAGGTGACGCACATCTACGAGCTGGTGATCCCCGTCGTCAGTATGCTCTTCAAGCCGATCTCGAGGCCGGTCGAGCCGGGCGACGTGCCCGACGGGATTTTCGTGACGATAAACGACGCGCCGCACATCGTTCTGCGGAGCACATACACGCGGCCGGTGCCCTGGGACGACGAGCTGCGCGGCGTGACGGGGCATCCGGTGATTCCGGACCTGTGACGCGCCAGCCGAGGAATGTCGAATGATGAATGACGAACGCCGAAACAATAACGAAGTCCGAATGACGAATGCGGCCCCGCGCCGCGGGGTTGACGCGGGGCAGGGTCCACGTCTGGGCTCTTCTCCTGATCGTAATCCTAATCCTAATCGTAATCGGTGTGCGAAACGGCGATTAGGATTACGATTAAGATTAGGATTAGGATTAGGATTACGAAATGGACTCGATGCACCGAGGTCCGGCGGTCGCTCGTCCGCTCATTCGTCATTGATTCGTCATTCTGATTTCGACATTCGTCATTGTTCTGCTCCGCCTGCTCGCAGCCAATCGGGCCAGACGATGGTGTTCGGCGCCATCTCGCTCTTCATCCTCGTCAGCTTCACGGCGATGGTGTTCAACGTCGGGCAGGTCGTGTCGCACCGGGTCGAGGTACAGAACGCGGCGGACGCGGCGGCCCGGAGCGGCGCGCTCGCCGAGGCGAACATGGTCTCGACCGTCGCCTTCCTCAACGACGGAATGGCGTACATCTACTACAACATGATCCGCTACGCGACGAACGTGACGGTGTTCGGCGTGCTCGCGGAGCTGAAGGAGACGGGGCCGCCCTTCCCTTCCGATCAGCTCGTCGGCGTGGACGATCCCGTCGGGCGGTACAACCAGGCGTACCAGGAGGCGGACACGTGGGTGCCGCGGTGCCACACGTGGCTGGGGGTGATCGACCGGATGTCGCGGGCGATCGCGCTCAGCGGCGACAAGCTCGTGAAGCGCGAGATGCGGCGGACGGCGGTCGCCAACGTCCTCCACGACGTCGACGGCGCTCGGAAGGGCGTCGAGGCGATGGCCCTCTTCCCCGACTTCTCGATGCTGCCGCACCTCGGCGGCTACCTCCGGCTCGACATCGACCAGATCGACCCGAACAACGGCTGGCACATCACGTCGAGCACGGGCTACATGATCGAGATTCGCCGCGTCGGCGACCATGAGTGGCTGATAACGAGCTCCGACGGTGGGCAGATCCAGGTGGAGCGCGTCGGGGTGAACCACTACATCCTCACGAGCGGCAACCACGCGCTCGAGATCGAGCGGCCCTCGGACACGCACGTGATCGTCCACGTGACCGGGAAGGACGAGGTGCACATCGACTGCTCTTATCTCCAGGGCATCGGGTGGGCGGTGCACGCGGTCTCGGACGACGTGCAGGTGCAGTACGAGCCGTTCCGCGACGGCGGCTTCATGGTAACGGTCATCCCGGGCGGGTCGGTCGGGGTGCGCCGCGGCGCCGACGGATTTCTCGAGATGTGGAACGGGCTGGAGTGGGTCCCTGTGCCCGGACACCAGGAGGAGATCACCGTCGGCGGCGTCACGATCCCGGTGCAGCAGTCGAGCACGATCGCCCTGCCCGGCAACGCGTCGCTCGACCTCCCCAACACGATCCACGTCGGCCCGATCACGTATCACATCCCCGACTGCGTGCAGATCGGGAACACGAGCATTCAGCTCCGGCGCGACAGCGTGCGGATCACGGCGCGCATCGGCCCGGCGACGTTCGTGATCGACGACATGGGCGCGCAGCCGTACCTGGAGGTGAACGGGCTGACGACGGCGGACGCCGACGGCACTTGGCGCGTCCTGAGCGAGCGCGGCACGCGCCACCGGCTGCAATGGCCGTACCGCGACGACAACTTCTGGATCTACGAGTACGTGTCGAACGCGTCGTACCTGTTCCCCGACAACATTCAGCGGCTGGCGCACCACGCGATCCATGACAACGATCCGTTCATGCAGGCCAACGGCGCCGCGCAGCCGGCGTGGATGGAGTGGTTCAACCCGGTGACGGGCAATCTCATCTCGAAGGACGCTTATCACCAGACGCGGGAGTCGTGGGACCCCGCCCTGACGAACTACACGGACGAGGACGACAACGAGTTCGTGCGGAAATACGCGAGCGACATGTTCGACCGCAACAACAAGAAGTACGTGACCATCGACCTCAACGCGATGCCGCGGCCGATGCGCCTGACGAACGACTTCCTCAGGTTCGGCATCAACGTCGCCGTCTGGCGCGACAAGGACGCGGCGATGCTCGAGGGCGGCGAGAAGGGCGTGCTGAGGTTCAACGTGTTCGAGAATCCGTCGTGGGGCTACTTCGCCATCGCGAGCGCGCGATGCGCGTTCCTCGACAGGAGCGGCGGCGCGTACGAATGGCGCACGACGTTCGACACCAACAGCGAGATCACGGCCTGGATCGAGCGCAGCTATCAGAACCTCTACGAGCCCGTGTGGACGGCGATGCTCGTCTCGACGCGCGAGGCGATCAAGAGCGAGCACATCGACGCGATCCCGCCCGACACCGGTACGAACTTCATGTGGCGCGGCCTCGCGGGCGGGCAGTACACGTGGCTCGGGCACACGCGCGGCGGGGCGACCTGGCACGATCCGGACCCGCCCGGTGGCATCCACGAGGTCAGGAAGGTGCGCGACGACGTGGCCGGGAAGTTCAGGGACATGCGCAACCGGCAGGGCACGGCGTTCGACCACACGTCGCCCGACCTGCCCGACGCGATAGATCACTAAGGACGTGGCCGGCCACGGGCAAGCCCGTCCCGAGCGAAGCCGAAGGAATGCCCGTGCCGCGGTGATTGAGAGGAGCAAACGGCGATGCGTGCGACGAAGTCCAAAGCCGGGCGCTTACGAGGCAACGCGGCCGTCGAACTCGTCATCCTGCTGCCCGTGATACTGCTCATCATCTTCGCGATGATGTACTTGGGGCGGCTCTCTCTCCACAAGGAGCGGATGCACTTCGGCGGCGAATACGCGATGGACGCCAAGGGCGACCAAAGCGAGCCCGGCGCCGTCCGCGGAGACGTTACCAACCAGTTCTATCCAAGCGCCGAAGGCGAGCTGACCGTGACCGAGAACCTCGCGGACCCCGCCGAAATCCCCGAGACCGGCGAGGTCCGCGAGATGTTCGACGAGATGTGCCAAATCGTCCACTCGACCGTCGCAATCGGCCAGTACGTCTTCGCCGGCGGCCAACTCCAGTTCGTCGTCACGACGCACACGAGCGAGACGCTCTCGTCCGACGGCCAGTACGTCCAGAGCCACCGTCTGCTCGACGACCATATCCCGGAGCTCACGACCGGACAGCTTCAGGACTGGGCCGAACGGAACCGCGTCGAGATGCAGCACGCGTACCGCCCCGACTACATCGACGTCGGGCGGTGGCCGCTGGACGAGGTCGAGCTTTCGACCGAATTTCAGTCGATGGTCCGGGCGAACAAGAAACGCGAGGTGACCGATCCGCCCGGCGGGAGCAGCCATCGGATCGACGCCGTCACCGGCGACGCGCAGATGCGGGGCTCGGGCGAGCTGCCGCACTATCCCGAGTTCAGCGGCGACGAGCCTTTCTGGCGGCCCAACTGACGGCGAGGAGACCAAAAATGAGCACCATTCAATCGAGCGCGGCCAGACGCATCTGCCTTATCGCGGCGCTGTCGGCGGCCATCGTCGCCGTCGCAGTCGTCCAGGGCAAGGCCATCATCCGGCGCAGCGACAACGCGGCCTACCACGTCCGGTCCGGCGAGCCCGCCGTCGAGCCGGCCGCCGGATCGCTGTTCGTCCGCTCGTATCCCGTCACGTTCAACGGCATCGAGGCGCAGTTCTCCCAGTACCGCTCCCGTCTGCCGGCGGACGAGCTCATCAAGCAATACAGGACGGAGCGCGGCGGAGCCAGGTCGGCGGCGCCGATGCTCTCGTCGATGGGCTCGGGCTGCTCGGTCCTGTCGTACAGCACGAAGGACGGGACGGTGGTCGGGATCGTCGCGTTCGACAACCCGGAGTCGGGCGGCTCGGAATATTTCGCCGGGTCGATGCCGCTCGATGCGCCGCAGCAGCAGACGGCGGGCGACTGCCCCGGGCGTGAGCCACCGGGGGTGCCGAAGCCGCCCCGCTCGACCCGCACGCTGTGCGTCGAGAACCTCGCCGGGCTGCCGTCGGTGCTCGCGTTCTACGACGCGTGGGGCCGGCCGAGCGGGGTCATCGAGGACATCCGCGGCGGCATGGCCGGCGAGCGATGGAAGGAGCGGTCAGAATCAAGCGCGATCCTGACCGAAAACTACTCCGGCCACGCCCTCCTCTCTTTCTCGCGCGGCCGCGAACAATGCATAGTCGCGATTGACCAGGAGCCCAAAACCGGTAAGATAGTAGTCGTGGTATTCTGGGCAGAGCGGCCCTGGTTGCCCGAGGGCGCGGCCCTCTAGTCTCGGCCGCCCCGCCCGCGCTTGCCACCCCCTTTTTCGGAGGAGTACCGTGAAATCGAAGATCGCTCTGGCCGTAGCCGTCGCCCTCGCCATCCTCACCGCCGTCGGCCTGAGGGCCTACATCACGCAGAAGACCGGTGAGGTCGGCCGGAAGCAGAAGATGGTGACGGTCCTGGCCGCGGCCAGGGACATCAAGAAGGGTGAGGCGGTGTACAGCGACATGGTCCGTGAGGTCGAGGTCGAGCAGCGGCAGATCAGCGGAGCCGGCGCCATCTTCGCCTCGGAGCTCAGGAAGATAACGACGGAGAAAATCGTCAAGGACATCAAGGCCAACGAGCACCTCATGTGGTCGCACTTCCTGTCGAAGTCCAGGCGAATGGACCCGGCGAAGGGCATGGCCGAGGGATACCGGCAGATCGCGATCCCCGTCGACAAGGTGACGGGCTGCGCGGGCCGCCTGCTCCCGGGCACGATCGTCGACGTGCTCGTGACGCTCCGCGTCCGCCGCGACGCCAACAGCCCAGTCGAGCCCGTCACGCAGATGGTGCTCACCGGAATGCGCGTCGTCGCGACCGATCTCCACTCCCGCGAGGTCTACGACTTCCTCTCGGAGCGGGAACGCCGCGACTATGCCACGTACTCGACCGTCACGCTCCGCGCACTCCCCCTCCAGGCCAACCTCCTCGCCTTCCTCGCGGACCAGGGCAAGATGCACCTCGTCATTCGCGGCCCCGACGACGGGACCGGTGCCGACCCGACGAAGATCGACAAGATCACGCTCGACGACCTCGACACGCTGATCCGGAAGGCGGCGGGCGAAAAACCGGAGACCGTCGCGCCCTCGAGCCCGGGCCAGCCGGGGAGGTGACAACTTGGCGTACCTAGTCATAACCGACCGCAAGGACGGCAGCCAGCGCCGCACCGCCGTCGAGGCATCGAGGTTCGTCATCGGAAAGAAGGCGTCGTGCCATCTCGTGCTCGACCGGGTGAACATCTCGCGCGAGCACTGCGAGCTGACCGCGTCGAGCGCCGGGCACGTCATCCGCGACCTCAAGAGCCGCAACGGCACGTACGTCAACGGCACGAAGGTCGAAGGCGAGGTCCCGCTCCCCGACGGCTCCGTCATCCAGCTCGGCGACTTCACGCTCCTGTTCCGGTCGGAGGCCGAAGCCGGCAGGCCCGCGGGCGCAAAAGCGCCGCCCCAGCAGCCGGCCCGGGCACAGCCGCAGAAGGCCGACGCAGCTGCCGCGCGCCCGAAACCGAAAAAGCGATACACGCCGCCGGAACTCAAGCGGAAGATCCACGACCGCCTGATCCAGGACCTCGACCTGCGCCACGTCGACCTGACCAACTCCCCGCCCGAGGAGGTCCGCCGCCGCACGGAGAAGGTCATCGAGAACATCATCAACCGCATCTCCGACGAGGTCCCCGTCTGGCTCTCGAACCGGGAGCTCGTCAAGGAAATCGCCGACGAAGCCCTCGGCCTCGGCCCCATCGAAGACCTGCTCGACGACACCGAAATCGACGAGATCATGGTCAACGGATGGAGCCAGATCTACGTCGAGAAGCGCGGCAAGATCGAGCTGACGGACAAGCGCTTCACCGACGACCGGCAGGTGATCGAGGTCATCCGCCGCATCCTGGCGCCCATCGGCCGCCGGATCGACGAGGTCAGCCCGATGGTCGACGCGCGCCTCGCCGACGGCTCGCGCGTCAACGCCATCATCGCGCCGCTCTCGCTCACCGGCCCCACGCTCACGATCCGGAAATTCGCGGCCGAGCCGTTCACGATGGACGACCTCATCGGCTTCGGCACGCTCCCCGCCAAGATGGCCGGCTACCTCGAGCTCTGCATCGAGCACCGGCGGAACATCATCATCTCGGGCGGGACCGGCTCGGGCAAGACGACGCTCCTCAACGTCCTCTCGACCTTCATCCCGCGAGACGAGCGGATCGTCACGATCGAGGACGCCGCCGAACTCAAGCTGCCGCAGGAGCACGTCGTCTCGCTCGAGGCAAAGCCGCCGAACATCGAGAACAAGGGCGCGATCCCCATCCGCCAGCTCGTGATCAACAGCCTGCGCATGCGGCCCGACCGCATCATCGTCGGCGAGGTCCGCGGCCCCGAGGCGCTCGACATGCTCCAGGCGATGAACACCGGCCACGACGGCTCGCTCACGACCATCCACGCCAACTCGCCACGCGACTGCATCTCGCGGCTCGAGACGCTCGTGCTCATGGCCGGGATGGAGCTGCCGTCGCGGGCCATCCGCGACCAGATCGCGTCGGCCATCAGCATGATCATCCAGATCGCGAGGCAGAGCGACGGCAAGCGCCGCGTCGTCTCGCTCACCGAGATCACCGGCATGGAGCAGGATGTCATCACGCTCCAGGAGGTCTTCAAGTTCGAGCAGACGGGTATCGGGCGGGCCGGCGAGGTCATCGGCGCGCACAAGCCGACGGGCGCGGTGCCGGAGTTCGTCCACGATCTGCGCAGGCGCGGCCACGAGGTGGACATCAAGCTGTTCACCCCGGCCGCCTCGTGACGGAAACCCAGACAGGAGCCGCAGGTGCCTCCGGGGCTGAAAGACGCACTCACAACCCTCCCCATAATGCTGTCCGGCGCGGGCGCCGTCGTGCTGTTCCTGCTCGTGGGGTTCCAGCTCTTCAGCAGCGGCTGGCAGAGCTACGAAGAGCGGTACGTGCAGGGCGCCGGCCGCACGCTCGACGCGATGTACCTGACCATGCCGCTCCAGCACCTCGTCTACCTCTCGTTCGCCTCGAGCGCCGTGATCGGCATCTTCTCGGGCTTCATCTTCGGGAGCGTCGCCTGGGGCACGATCCTCGCCGTCGTCGGGTTCGTGCTCCCGACGATCGCCGTCCGGCTGCTGAAGAAGCGCCGCGACGCGAAGTTCCGCACGCAGCTCGTCGACGCCCTGATGAACGTCAGCAACTCGCTGCGGGCCGGGTTCAGCCTCCACCAGGCGTTCGACATGATCCAACGCGAGATGCCCAACCCGATCAGCCAGGAGTTCCGGCTCGTCAACCAGCAGCTCCGCTTCGGCCTGAGCATGGAAGAGACGCTTAACAACCTGCACGGGCGGATGCCGAGCGAGGACCTGGACCTCGTCGCGACGGCGATCGTGATCTCGCGCGACGTCGGCGGCAACCTGACGGAGGTGTTCGACAACATCGCCGACACGATCCGGTCGCGCCACCGGCTCCACGGCAAGATCAGGGCGCTCACGGCGCAGGGCAAGTGGCAGGCGGGGCTGATCTGCTCGCTCCCGCCGCTGCTCGGCATCGCCATCAACGCGGTCAACCCGGCGCTGATGGAGCCCGTCTACCACACAATCTACGGCTGGGGCATGATCGCCATCATCGTCGTCCTCCAGTTGCTTGGCATCTTCACGATAATGAAGATCGTCGACATCGACGTGTGAGGGTCGCCCGGTGGTCCCCGAGAAAATGCTCGTCATCACGATCCTTGCCGCGGGCGCGGGCAGCATGTTCCTGCTCATCTGGGCGATCTCCCGCATGCAGGCGGAGATCGCCGAGGCGACGCAGCTTGACGAGGAGCGCCGCGGAAAAATCACGTCGCCCGTTTTCCGCCTGCTCATCACGTTCGCCCGCCCGTTCGCCGCGTTCCTCCGGTACCACACGCTCCGAGCCGAGCGCCGGTTCGAGGAGATGGGCCGGAAGGGGGCGTGGCTTTCGCTGCGCGACCGGGCCGGGCGGCACCTGACCGCGGCCGGGTCGCCCCACGGCCTGACCGCCGACGAATACTTCGGCCTCGTTCTCCTCTGCGCGCTCATCGGCTTCGCGGTCGGCGGAATGGCCACGGCGTCGACCGGCTGGACGCTCCTCATCGCGGGCGGTCTGCTCTGCGGCGGCCTGTGGCCCATCGTCTGGCTGCAGGCGCAGACGGACCGGCGCAAGACGGCGATCTTCCGGGCGCTCCCGTTCGCGCTCGATCTGCTCACGCTCTCGGTCGAGGCCGGGCTCGACTTCACGTCGGCGCTCGTCCGCATCCTGAAGAAAATCCCGGACACCCCGCTCGCCGAGGAGTTCGGGGAACTGCTGCGGCAGATTCAGATGGGCCAGGCGCGTTCGGACGCGCTCCGGCAGCTCGCCCACCGCGTCGACATGGAGGCGATGACGAACGTGACCGGGTCGCTGATCCAGGCGGACGAACTCGGCTCGAGCATCGGCCCGATCCTCCGCATCCAGGCCGAACAAATGCGCATCCGCCGCGAACAAATGGCCGAGAAGAAAGCGATGGAAGCCCCGGTCAAGATACTGCTGCCGCTGATCCTCTTCATCTTCCCGACGGTCTTCCTCATCATCCTCGGCCCGGTCGCGCTGAAGCTGCTTCAGGACAACAACATGCTGCCATGATGGCCCGAGCTGTCCTCGAACAGGAAGAAAGAACCGTCATCGAGCGGCTCCACGTTGCGCGCAGCCGCCGGGAGCGGATGCGCGGGCTGCTGGGCCGCGACTCGCTGGCCGAGGGCGAGGGGATGTGGTTCCCGGCCTGCCGGCTCATCCACACGTTCGGGATGAAGTTCGCCATCGACCTCGTGTACCTCGACGAACGGTTCGAAGTGTGCAAGATCGTGGCGGGGCTGCGGCCGGCGCGATTATCGGCTTGTCTGGCCGCCGAGAGCGTGATAGAATTAAGTTCTGGAGCGGCAAGGAAACTGGGGCTGAGCCGCGGCGACCGGCTGAAGATCGTCGAGTAGCGGCCCGGGCCCCGCCCGGCCACATGGATTGCCCCGCAATGATAAGAGCCAAACTCAGGATCATCAACTCGCGGCTCAGCGGGAAGGAGTTCGTCCTGCCCGGCCACGCGGTGACCATCGGGCGCAGCTCGGAGAACGACTTTGTCATCCCGGACCAGTCGGTCTCGCGGCAACACGTGCGGGCCGAGTTGGACGGCGGCCGGTGTACGGTGACCGACCTCGGCAGCCAGAACGGCATTGTGCTCGGCGGCAAGACGCTGCGCAAAGCGGTGCTGAACAAGGGCGACCGCTTCGAGCTGGGCGACGTCGCGATCGAGTTCACGGCCGAGGAGGTGAAGGAGCAGCCGGCGACTCAGGCGCCCGCGGCGGCGCCCGCGCCCGCGGCGGGGCAGGCGCCCGCGGTGC
>JBDREM010000294.1:0-6840 GCA_043819695.1 Planctomycetota bacterium | reverse complement strand
GATGGGCGCCAAGACAAGTTCGAACGGCTCGACGTCGAACGGCCGCATGGCGTCCGGGAAGTCCGCATCATCATCATCATCATCATCGACGTCGGCGGGTTTGCACTGATATATCTTCAGGTGTGCGGCGATCTTCATCGGGGCGGCGGCCGAGTCCGAGGGGTCGGCGTCCATCAGGAAGCCGAAGCTTTGCCCCGGCTCCAGCTTTCGGCCGGGTGTCTTGCCCTTCGGCGCCCAGAGCCTCGTGAGCTTCGGGTGATCCGCTTTCTCCTCGAAGGCGGCGCCCGCGTCGCCCGGCGGCCGCGCGGCCAGATCCATCACCCACGGAAGAACAAAGATGTCGCTTCTCGTCGTGTTCCGCACGGTCAACCATAGTGCGATTGCCTGGCCCTTTGCGAGCGGCGGGCCGGCCGGGCTGGCCGAGAGCCTGAGGCCTTCGGCCGCCTCGCCAGGGGTGCCTTCGATGTTCTGGAGCACGTCCTGGATGCTTCTCACGAGACGCGTATCGCGGTCGTGAAGGTGCTTTACGAGTAGCGGCACGGCTTGCGCACGCATGAGCGTGAGCCTGCTCTCGGCGGCCTTGCGAACGGCCGGGTCGTCGCTCATCAAGCGGCTGACAAGCCGGTCGGCGGCTCCTTTCGACGACTCGGGCGACGTCGGCCTCGTGCGCGGCCCGCTGTCGCTCTTGGTCGCGGCGGCGAGCAGCACGAGCGCCAGCGCCGCCGCCCGCATCGTTGTTTTATGAGCAATACGCAACATCGCAGTTCCCCCTTGCCGCAATAGACCGGATGTACCTTACCTCAAGATTAACGCAGTTTGCCTCCCCGGTCAAATGCAAATCCGCGCGCGGGCAAGGCCGCCGTCGAGATCGAGCAGCTTGTCCAGGCGATTGATGACGGCCGGGCCGTTGAAAAAGCCCGCCCGCTCACAGAGCGGGCCTACAAGGAACCCTCAAGGAGCCCTGCAAGGAACCCTCAAGGAGCCCTGCAAGGAGCCCTGCAAGGAGCCCTGCAAGGGACCCCAGAACGCCGCGAAACGGTCGTTCCCGTAGGGCGACTTTGTAAGTCGGCGGTCTCCTGCGTCTTTTTCAACAGCCCCGCAGCCGCCGGGCGCTTGTCACGGGCACGGCCGGCCGGCAGCGTCTATTCTGCGGCAAAGAGCGGATTCGTCCAGGCGCGCTTACCGGAGGCATCTTCGATCTCGACCCGCGCCAGGGGCCACTTCGCCGGCACCTCGAACGTCGCCTCGGTCACTGTCTCCCCCTCGAACGACCCGACGCGGTTGCCGCGGGAGCCCGGCCCGACAAGACGGATAAACGCGACCGGCGACGTACGGACGGTGACCGACACGCGCTCGATCTCCTCGCCCTCGTCGTTCGTCTCGACGGACACGCTCATTTCGATCGACGCGAACTCGGGCCCCGTGCTCGCGTAGAAGTTGCCCGCCCTGATCGCCGTGAGGATTGCATCGCGCGTACATTGCGCCGCGTTGACGACGATCCACCCGCCGTTCCAGCCGGGATGCTCCGGCCGCGTGTGCGCGTCGTCGACCGCGAGGCCCAGCGTGCCGGGGTCATTCGCCAGCATCATGTCCCAGTGCACGAAGCCGTCGCCCTTCCCGTTCAGCCACTGGCACACGTGGTTGTAGATCTCGAGGCCGTCGAAGCCGTGGCGGAGCGCGTCGGCCTGGCTGTTGCCGCACCACCGCGGGTGGGCAAGGATGATGATGCCGTCCTGCTCTCGAGCGGCCCGCATCTGCTCGACGATGCCCGCCTCGGCCGGCAGCTCTACGAACTTGCCCAGGCAGATGACGTGGTAGTCCCCGCCTGAGCCGTCGGCCCCATTGATCTCGATCCCGTCGATCCAGAGCAGCGGCGGCGAGCCATCCTCGGCCGCGACGTCGCTGGCGACGCCGTGATCGGTGCGGCACAGGAAATCGTATCCGGCGGCGGCGTACATCTCGGCAAGTTCGTCCGGCGTCTTGCCGCCGTCGGAGAACGTGCTGTGGATGTGCGTGTTACCCTTGAACCACCTGCCCGAGGTGTCGTATCGGAACTGCCTCATTCTGCCTCCTGTTCGCTCTTCCGTTGCTGCGGCCCGCGCCTCTTTTACCTGAGTTTCCGCTGCGTGTCAATGCGCCATCACTTGGCGGCCACATCTTCAGCGGCCAGCTCTCCGATGCGATCTGCAGCGCCACGTCGGCGGCGCGCCGCCTTTTTGATTGACTTGCGCGCGGATTTCTGCTAAAAAGTCGCAACTCGAGTGCTATGAGCCCACTTCCGGGCCGTTCCGGGCTTTGCTTCAACTATACGGCTTTATGAGGACCTCACACGAATGGCGAAAATCAGGCTGCTGGAGGAAGTGCAAAGCCCGAAGCTGTTCGAGGGCATCTTTCCACATACCGCCCCGCCGCAGATACGCTTCGACGGCGTCGTCTCCGAGACCATCGGCGGCCAGGTGTATGAGGCCGACCTCTCGAATGCGGCGGGCCGCGACCTCGTCATCACCGACACGACGTTCCGCGACGGGCAGCAGGCGCGGACGCCCTACACGATCGACCAGATCGCGCACCTGTACGAGCTTCTCTCGCGGCTCGGCGGCCCCAACGGCGTCGTCCGCCAGACTGAGTTCTTCCTCTACAGCAAGAAGGACCGGCAGGCGGTCGAGTGCTGCCGCGACCTCGGCCTGCGGTACCCCGAGATCACCGGCTGGATCCGGGCGGAACTCACCGACCTCAAGCTCGTCAAGGAGATGGGCCTGCCTGAGAGCGGCCTGCTGACGTCGTGCTCAGACTACCACATCTTCCTCAAGCTGAAGCTCGACCGGAAGAAGGCGCTCGGCAAGTACCTGGGCGTGGTCAAGGAGGCCATCGAGCATGGCATCCGGCCGCGCTGCCACCTGGAAGACGTCACCCGCGCGGACATCTACGGCTTCGTGATCCCGTTCGTGCAGGAGCTGACGCGGCTGTCGGAAAACCTGCCGCCGGAGAAGACGGCGAAGGTCCGCCTGTGCGACACGATGGGCTTCGGGCTGTCGTACCCCGGGGCAGGGCTGCCGAGGAGCGTGCCGAAGATCGTCCTGCTGATGAAGCACGAGTGCGGCGTGCCGGGCGAGAACCTCGAATGGCATGGGCACAACGACTTTCACAAGGTCTTCACGAACGCGACGACGGCGTGGCTCTACGGCTGCGACGCTCTGAACTCGACGCTGATCGGCATCGGCGAACGCACGGGCAACCCGCCCCTCGAGGGTGCGATCATGGAGTACATCGGGCTCAAGGGCGCGGCGAACGGGACCGACACGCGCGTCATCACCGAGATCGCCGAGTACTATCGGTCCATCGGCACGCGCATCTCCGTCCGCTATCCGCTCGTGGGCGACAACTTCCACAAGACGCGGGCGGGCATCCACGCGGGCGGGCTCCTCGCAGACGAGCGGATCTACAACATCTTCGACACGCAGGCGCTGCTCAACCGCCCGCCCGAGGTCGCCATCACCGACAAGTCCGGCTCGGAAGGCGTCGCGCTCTGGGTGAACAATTTCCTCGACCTGCACGGCAAGGACCGTATTCGCCGGATCGCCATGGTCAGGATCATGCGCTGGGTTGACGACCAATACAACGTGCACGGGCGCACGACGGCGATCTCGGACCAGGAAATGATCGAGCAGGTCAGGCTGTACCTGCCCGAGAAATACAAGGCGGCCGAGGCCGCCGGACGGCTGACAATGGTGCACCACGAGGAATGAGCGCGGCCGAAAGTGACACCTGACGCCGGCCGGCAGGAAGGGTCTCGTGTTCAGAGCGCGCGCGTATCTCAAAGACGGCTCCGTCGAGATGGACCTGTCCGTCGAGCAAGTCCGCGAGATCATCCAGGACTCGAAGAACGAGGTCTGGATCGACATCGAGGACATCAACCCGGACGACGTGGCGTTCCTCCGCGACGACCTGAAGATCCACCAAATCGCGGTCGAAGAGGTGCTCTCGCCGCTCGAGCGCCCGGAGATACAGACGTTCGAGAACCACATCCTGCTCGTGCTCCACGCGCCCTCGCCCAGCCTCGAGAAGGGCGGCATGGACACCATCGAGATCGATTTCCTCGTCGGCAACAACTTCATCGTGACCGTCCGCAGCGGCCCCATCGCGAGCGTGAAGGACATGGAAGACCGGGTCCGGGCGAACCCGCGCATCATGTCGCGCGGCTGTGACTTCATGCTGTACTTCATGTCAGACGCGATGGTGGACGACTACCTGCCGATCCTTAACGCCCTCGACAAACGCATCGACACGATCCAGGAGACGGCGGTCAAGAATCCGACCCGCGAGACGTCCAGCGACCTGATGAAGCTCAAGGCCGATATCCTCGAGATCCGCCGCGCGACCGGCCCGCAGTTCGAGGTGCTCCGCCGCCTCACCGGCGGCTATACCGACATCATCGAGCCCGGCCTCGCGGTGTACTTCCGCTCCGTCTGCGAGCACCTCCAGCAGGTGAACAGCCAGCTCGACATGTTCCGCGAAGAGGTCAACAGCACCGTCCAGGTCTGCCTCGCGATCAAGTCGGACCAGTTGAACGAAGTAATGAAGGTCCTGGCGATAATCGCGGTAATCATGATGCCGCTCACGCTGATCACGGGCGTCTTCGGAATGAACTTCTACTTCCCGGACTGGGTGCAGAAATCGGCACTGGCATGGTGGCTCACAGGGGGAGTCATGGCGGCGCTCGGGCTGGGCCTGTTTGCGTATTTCAAGCGAAAGAAGTGGCTCTGACGCGCCCGGCCCTCAGTTGAACAACACCAGGAACAGGAAAACGGCAAGGGTAATGACCGCGATCACGGCGAGGATGATCCCCCGCCCGCTCCCCTTCCGGTTCAGCGTCGGCGTGACGCAGTTGCCGCAGCGCGGGCACCGGCTCGCGTGCAGGTATACATCCGCGCCGCAATCGGGGCAACAGGCGAGATCGTCGTCGAGTTCGCTCTGTGACAACGGATCACTTCCGCTTGACTTCGAGGACCTCGATCTTGAGCGAGCCGAACAGCGCGCCGATCGTGCCGAGCGACTCAGTGTCGCCGAGGCCGAACTTCACGTGCGTCGCGTCGGCGAAATCCTGGCCCCAGGTCGGGTCCATCGCAACCCACTTCCCGACGTAGACCTCACCCCAGGCGTGATAGCCGAACCCCTTCATCGCGCTCGAGTACCCGATGCCGACGGCCTGCCGCGCCGGGATGCCGGCCGCGCGGCACAGGGCCACGAACAGGACCGAATGCTCGGAGCAGTCGCCCTCCATCTTCTTGAGCACGCCAGCCGCGTTAGACATCGCCGCAAGGAACTTCTTGTCGACGTTCTCATACACCCACGCCTGGATCTTCGAGGCCGCCTTGAGCGAGTTCGTTTCCTCCCCCACGATCTTTCTCGCGGCCTTCACAATCTCCGGCGCGTCGCTCTGCGCGAACGCAGACGCCTTAAGCCACTCCGCGATCTCTTTATGTTCCGGCCCTAGCTTCAGCGGGAGGTCCAGCGGTTTCGCCGGCGGCTCGGCCGGCGTCAGCGTCACGATGTGTGCGCCCGCCGGCTCGCCGCCGCGTTCGTAGCGCTGCCGGTCGTCGTCCATCATCGCCTCCTTCCGCCTGATGCCGGAGAGCCGCAGCTTCAGCGACGCGATCCGCTCCCGGTCGCCGAGCCGCTCCTTCACGCGAATGGTGCCGGCCCGTATGACGTCGAACGCGGCGCGGACGTCCTTCGCGACTTTCTCCGGCTCCTTCCTCAGAGCGAACATCTTCGCCACGATGGTCTCGAGCAGCTCACCGTCCGCGGTGACGTACTCGCGGCTCTTTATGCCGAACTCGACGTACTCGCTCTCGACGATGCCGATCCGCGTCTTCACGCCGCCGATCACGCGGTCCTGCACCTGCAGCAGCTTGCTGACGATGCTGACCGGCTTCTTCAGCGTCGTCTCGAAGACCTTGAACTTGATCGCCGCGCCGACCTTGCCCTCCCTGATGAGGCGCCGGCCGGCGATGACCGACACGAGCGACTCGCCCGGGACGGGCAGTTCCTCACGGGTCGTGTGGCCGCCGGCCGTCGAGGCGATCACGAGCTTGCCGCCCTTGATCTCGCAACGTGTGTTCGTCTCGCCCAGCATGCCGCGCGTCGCCGACTCGAGGCCAACGAGTTCGCCCGTAAGCTTGTAGTACCTCGCCTCGTTCACCACCAGCTTCTGGCTGGTCGCACCCATCCGGAAATCGACGTCCATCATCACCCTGGCCGCGTACGTCTCCTGACCGAGCCACTTCTCACGCGCAAGAACCATCTTCGCGAACCCGCATTTCTGCTTGCCGCCGAAATACACGCCGTACCACGACGTGCCGAGCGCCGGCGCGATCTCTTTCGCCAACTCGGCCGCGGGGTCAGGCGCCGCGACCGCGGCACAAGACGCGGCAGAACCTGCCAGCAGCAAAAGGGCAAGCAAAACATTCGTTCTCTTCATTGACCTTCTCCGGATGGGCACTGTCTGCGGGGCTGTTGAAAAAGGTGCAGGAAGCCGCCGACTTACAAAGTCGGCCTACAGGAACGACCGTTTGGCGGCGTTCTGGAGCTCCTTGTAGGCCCGCTCTGTGAGCGGGCGGGCCGTTTCAACAGCCCCTCTGCCTCACGTTCCTGTTATGATAAGGAAATGCCCGCATGAAGGCCAGACAATCCGCACAATGAGCCATTTGCGATGTGCGTGTCGAGGGCATCCTGCCCTCGCGTGTCGCGGCCATCTTGGCCGCGATGAGGTCGTTTTCGAGGCCGGGACGGCCTCGAGACACGAAGGCGAGACGCCTTCGACACACTGGGGAGCCACAA
>JBDREM010000293.1:0-2664 GCA_043819695.1 Planctomycetota bacterium | reverse complement strand
AGGTCCTCGGCGAAGACTTTCGCGAGGAGCTTCCGGTCGCGCTCGATCGTGCCGCAATCCTTGCATTCGGTCTTGATGAGGTAGCCTTCGGCGTATGTGAACGTGAACGGGGTGACCTTCTTGCAGGTGAGGCAGTAGCGGCTGGACTCGACCTCGGCGCGCTCCTGGCTCTTCTCGTCCTGCTTTTCTTCGTCACACATCGCCCGCCCTCTTCACCAGAGCCATCCTGTCAGACCGATTATACACGGCATCGTGCGGGCCGCAAAGCGCAAAGGCCGCGGCGGCAGCCCCGCTCCTTGACACGGGAGCGCAGCCTGACATAGAATCTGCGTGCGCGAGTTCATTCTCCCGAACAACATGGAGTCGCTGCTGATGATGCCCGCCGCCTGCCGCTGAGGAACCCTGAATGAGAACGATGAAGGCTCTGGTCAAGGCGAAGCCGGAAGAGGGGCTGTGGCTCGAGGACGTCCCGCGGCCGGAGGCCGGCATGAACGACGTGCTGATCAAGATTCTCAAGACGAGCATCTGCGGGACGGACGTGCACATCTGGAACTGGGACGAGTGGGCGCAGAAGGCGATCCGCGTCCCGATGACGGTCGGCCACGAGTTCGCCGGCGTCATCGAACGCGTCGGCGGCAACGTGCACGACTACGCGGAAGGCGACCTGGTCAGCGGCGAGGGGCACCTCGTCTGCGGGCGCTGCCGCAACTGTCTGGCCGGCCGCCGGCACCTGTGCGCACGCCCGAGCTGCGTCGGCGTCGACCGCGACGGCGCATACGCCGAGTACCTGTGCATCCCGGTGACGAACGTCTGGCCGGCCGACCCGGCCGTCCCGCTCGAGGTGATCAGTTGCTTCGATCCGCTGGGCAACGCCGCGCACACCGCGCTGTCGTTCGACGTACTCGGCGAGGACGTGCTCATCACGGGCGCCGGCCCCGTCGGGCTCATGACGACGGCCATCGCGCGGCACTGCGGCGCGCGGCACGTCGTCGTGACCGACCTGAATCCCTACCGGCTGGACCTCGCGCGGAAGATGGGCGCGTCGCTCGCGCTCGACGTGCGGGCGGGAGCCGTCGAAGACGCGCAGAAGCAGCTCCGTATGAAAGAGGGCTTCGACGTCGGCCTCGAGATGTCCGGCAGCCCCGACGCGTTCCGCTCGATGCTGGCGAACATGTGCCACGGCGGCAAGATCGCAATGCTCGGCATTCTGCCGAAGGCCGAGATCGACTGGGGCTCCGTCGTCTTCAACGGCCTCACGATCAAGGGCATCTACGGCCGCGAGATGTACGAGACATGGTACAAGATGACGGCGATGATCCAGAGCGGGCTGGACATCACGCCCGTCATCACCCACCGGTTCCAGCATACCGAGTTCGAAGAAGCGTTCGAGGTGATGAGATCGGGACAGTCGGGGAAGGTGATCCTCGACTGGGCGGAGCGATAGGAGGGAGCAATGTTCAAGTCGATGAAAGCTCACATCGCGCGGCAGCTCGAGGAGATTCGCGCGGGCGGCCTCTACAAGGCGGAGCGGCTCATCAGCACGCCCCAGGGCCGGCTGATCAGCGTCGCCGGCGGCAAGGACGTGCTGAACTTTTGCGCGAACAACTACCTCGGGCTGGCCAACGACCGGCGCCTTGTCGCGGCCGCGAAGGAGAGCTACGGCCGCTGGGGCTACGGGCTCAGCTCCGTCCGGTTCATCTGCGGCACGCAGCAACTGCACAAGGAGCTCGAGGCCAAGGTGACCGAGTTCCTCGGCACCGAAGACACCATCCTCTACAGCTCCTGCTTCGACGCCAACGGCGGACTGTTCGAGACGCTGCTCGGCCCGGACGACGCCGTCATCAGCGACGAACTTAACCACGCAAGCATCATCGACGGCATCCGGCTCTGCAAGGCCAGGCGGCTCCGCTACAAGAACGCCGACATGGCCGACCTCGAGGCCAAGCTCGTCGAGGCGGGCGACAGCGGCCTGCGGCTGATCGCGACCGACGGCGTCTTCTCGATGGACGGCATCATCGCGCCGCTCGACGGCATCTGCGACCTCGCCGACAAGTACACGCGGCCGTCATGGTCGACGACTCGCATGCGACGGGCTTCGTCGGGAAGACGGGCCGCGGCACGCACGAGTATCACGGCGTCGTCGGCCGCGTCGACATCGTGACCAGCACGTTCGGCAAGGCCCTCGGCGGCGCGACCGGCGGCTTCACGTCCGGCCGCAAGGAGATCGTCGAGCTGCTCCGCCAGCGCAGCCGCCCGTACCTCTTCTCCAACACGCTCGCACCCGCCATCGTCGCCACCTCGATCAAGGCGCTCGATATCCTCTCCGGCTCGACCGAGTTGCGCGACCGGCTCGAAGACAACACCCGCCGCTTCCGGCAGGGCATGGCCGACCGCGGGTTCGACATCCCGCCCGGCGACCACCCCATCATTCCCATCATGCTCGGCGACGCCGCCCTGGCGACGAAGATGGCCGACATGCTCCTCGGCGAGGGAATCTACGTCATCGGCTTCAGCTATCCCGTCGTACCGAAGGGCAAGGCGCGCATCCGCGTGCAGATCTCGGCCGCTCACACGACCGACGACCTCGACCGCGCGATGGACGCCTTCGCTAAGGTCAGGAAGGCGTGCGGCGGGTAACGCGGCGCCGGCCCCGCCGCGCTTGCA
>JBDREM010000292.1:0-10919 GCA_043819695.1 Planctomycetota bacterium | reverse complement strand
CGAGGAAGCGGACGCGCGTGCCCTTGTTCGAGAGCCCTTGCGTCCCCTCGAAGACCTGCACGAGCGTGACGCGGGCGCTCGTCTCGAGCACCTGGCCGAGCCGCAGCTCGCCCGACGGCGCCCGAATCTCGACCATCTCGTCGAACGCCGCGTCGCGGACGTTCTCGACGAAGATGAGCGGGCCGTCAACCTTCGACAGGCCTGCGTATTCGACGATGTTCCTGTTCGTCTCGGTCATTGTTTTGTTGCGCGTCCTCGAATCCTCATTCAGTTCCTACTCCTTGCTCTTACTCTTGATCTTGCTCTTACTCCCGGCCCAAGATAGCGGACGGATACCGACTGAGGGATTAAGAGCAAGAGTAAGAGCAAGAGCAAGAGTAAGAGCAAGAGTAAGAGTCATCCTTTTATTGATACTCCGCCTCCAACGGGGCGAGCCCTTCGATGACGCATTGCTTCAGCGCGGCGAGCGCCGCGTCGTCGTCGTTCTTGATCTCCGATTTCGCGCGCATCAGCTCGAGCCGGCAGGGGAGCTCGGTCAGGCGCACGAGCGGCGCGCCGCGCGCGACCACGGCCGCGCCGCGCCGGTAGAACTCGAGGATCGCGTCGAGGATCGCCGCCTGCTTCTTCGGCGTGCAGTACATGTCGGTCTCGTCGAACGCGTTTTGCTGGAGGAAGCCGACCTTGATGATCTCGGCCGTGACGAGCACGAGGCGCTGGCTGTCGGGCAGGACGTCCGGCCCGACGAGCTTCACGATCTGTTGGAGCTTGTCCTCGCGCTGAAGCGCCTCGACCGCTTCCCGCCGCAGCTCGTGCCAGCGCGGGGCGACGGTGCCCCACCATTCCGACACGTCCTCGTCGTACTCGCTGTAGCTTTCAAGCCAGTGGATGGACGGGTAGTGGCGCGCGTTGGCGAGCGCGGTGCTGAGCGCCCAGAAGCAGCGGGTGAACCGGCGGGTGTGCTGCGTGACCGGCTCGGTGAAGTCGCCGCCCTGCGGCGAGACCGATCCGATGATTGTGACCGACGCCTCCGATCCGCCGAGCGTCTCGACGGAGCCGGCGCGTTCGTAGAACTGCGCGAGCCGCGTCGGCAGGTATGCGGGGAAGCCCTCTTCGGCGGGCAGCTCTTCGAGCCGTCCGCCGAGTTCGCGGAGCGCCTCGGCCCAGCGCGAGGTCGAGTCGGCCATCACGGCCACGTGGTACCCCATGTCGCGGTAGTATTCGGCGAGCGTGATGCCGGTGTAGATGGAGACCTCGCGCGCGGCGACGGGCATGTTCGACGTGTTGGCGACGAGGATCGTGCGCTCCATCAGCGGCCGGCCGGTGCGCGGATCAGTCAACGCGGGAAACTCCCGGAGCACCTGCGTCATTTCGTTGCCGCGCTCGCCGCAGCCGACGTAGACGATGATGTCGGCGTCGGACCACTTGGCGAGCGAGTGCTGCGTTATCGTCTTGCCGGTGCCGAACCCGCCGGGTATGGCGGCCGTGCCGCCGCGGGCGATCGGGAAGAGCGTGTCGATGATCCGTTGGCCGGTGATGAGCGGGCGCGTCGGGGCGAGGCGATCGGCGAACGGCCGCGCCTTCCGTACCGGCCATCGCTGGCAGAGCTTGACCTCTCGCCCGCCCACCTTGCAGAGCGAGTCTTCGATGGTGTACGCCCCGCTCTCGGCGACGTCCGTTGCCGTGCCGCTTGCGCCGGGCGGGACCATCACGCGGTGCTCGACGACGCCGGTCTCGGGCGTGGTTGCGATGATCTGGCCGGGGCGGAGTTCGTCGCCCTCCTTGCACAGCATCGTGACGGGCCACTCGCGCGTTGCGTCGAGCGCGTCGGCCTTTTGTCCGCGGCTGATGAACGCGCCGGACTCCGCCCGGAGTGCGTCGAGCGGGCGCTGGATGCCGTCGTAGATTGTTCCGATCAGGCCGGGGCCGAGCACGAGGGCGAGCGGGCCGCCGGTGCACTGGACCTCGGCGCCGGGCCGCAGGCCGCTCGTGTTCTCGTACACCTGGATGGTGCCGACGTCGCCGTCGACCCGTATGACCTCGCCGATGAGGCGGCTTGGGCCGACCTCGACGACTTCGTGCATCGACGCGCCGATCAGGCCCTCGGCGTCGACGATCGGGCCGCTCACTCGCAGTACGTTGCCGCTGTTCACTCTGAGCCGTCTCCGAACACGATTTCTGCGATCTCGCCGCGCAGGCGCTGCCGGCAGCGCCGGATCCGCGCGGCAAAGGAGTTGTCGACCATCTTCGGCCCGTCGGCGGACCTGACGATCACGCCGCCGCCCGTCAGCTCGGGCGACGTTGCGATCTCGACCGTGATGTCTCTGCCCGTTGTTCTTCTGGTCTCGGCGGCGGCCTGTCCGTCGAGCTCGGCGCCGAACTGCTCGGCGTCCTTGGCGCGCAGCTCGAGCACGAACCGGCCGCCCGGCATCAGGCCGATCGCTTCGACGGTCAGCCCGGCGAGGATCGAGAGCATCTCGCCGGGGGGCAGCGCCTCGAGCGCCTCGAGTGAGTCCGCGAACAGCCGCCCGACGACGTCGTCTTTGGCGCGGAGGATCCTGGCCTGCTCCTGGTATGGCAGGTCGGCCATGACCGTGGCGGCGGCGCGTTCCGCTTTCCGCTCCGCCGCTTCAGTGGCTGTTCGTTCGATCTCCTCCGCCTGCGAACGCGCGTTCCTGAGAATGCTCTCCGCTGTCCGCTTTGCGCGGCCGGTCTTGCGGCCGGCCTGGCGGCGCGCGTCCGAGAGGATTTCGTCGGCCAGCGCCTGCTGCCTGTTGTTCTCGTCCATTGCGGATTTCTTCCTCAGACCCTGATGCCCAGCGCCTCGCGGATGACCGCGAGCAGGTCGAGCCGCCCGGGCAGCGGACCGTCCGGGCCGGGCACCTGCACGATCAGCGGCGTGCGCGATTCGAACCGGAGCTTGTTCACTTCGTCCTGTATCGTGTTCGCGACCTCGTCGGTCAGGATGACGATGCCGGCCCGGCCCGGCTCGACGCGGCCGGCGAGGACGGCCCGCGCCTCTTCGGGCGTGTGGACGGCTTGCCCCTCGACGCCCGCGTAGCGGAAGCCGAGCACGGTGTCTTCGTCGCCGATCACGAAGTATTCCACGCCGCAGCCCTACTTTGCGATCGTCAGGTAGCCCATGAGCAGGACGCCGCCGACGAGGCCGAGGATGCCGATACCTTCGCCGAGCGCCACGAACAGGAGCGCGCGGCCCATTATCTCCGGCCGCTCGCTCGCGGCGCCCAGCGCGGCCGAGCCGACTTTGCCGACTGCGTAGCCCGCGCCCAGCATGCCGCCCGCGACGCAGATGGCGGCGGCGAGCGCGATGAAGCCCGCGTCCGGGTGAGCCTGCTTCGCCTCTTCCGTCTTGCCGCCGGCGCCGGACGCTTCCGTGAGCGCAACGCCCAGCAGGAGCGTGACCATCAGCATCGCGGCGCTCGACAGCACAACAAACCTGACCAGCTTCGCCTTGCTCATCAGACATCCTCCAGGAACGCAGTGATTGGCCTCATTCGGACTTAAGGCTGAACGGATTATACGCGCGGCCCTCGCCGCGGAAGAACTTGTTGAAGAACTCGTAGTACTGGAGCCGCATCGACTGTATGCCGACGATCAATCCCTCGAGGAGCAGGATGATGAGCGTGCCGGCGATGAAGACGCACACGGCCCAGACCGGCCCGCCTGGGAACGCGCGGGCGGCTCTCATGATCTCGAAGACCGCGAACGACAGGCCGGCGTGGGCCAGCGCGAACGCGGCAATTCGCGCGAACGAGAGCGTGTTGGCCATGTAGAGCAGGACGGCCTCGAACGCCTCGATGGCGCTCTCGACGAACACGATGAACAGCCCCTCGCTCTCGCCGCCGGGCCGGCGGCGCCGGAGCGCCACGAGCGGCTTGTACGCGAAGATCAGCGCGAGCGGCGCGATGACGAGCAGCACGATGGCGACCCAGCTTACGCCGCCGCCCGTCACGATCCCGCGTATGGCGATCGTGACCGAGCCCCAGTAGAAGATCCCGCCCACGATGCCGAACTTGTCGAACGAGCCCTCCGCGTATTCACGCCGGCGGAACCGGTTGATGATGTTCAGAATGATGCCGAGGCTGATCACGCCGACGCCGAAGAACACGGTGAGGGCGAGCAGGCGCTCGGCGTTCTCGAGCGGCGGCAGCAGGCCGCCCTTCTCGATGCCGAAGTAGCTGCCGTAGACCGCGCCGAAGACGACGCCCGAGACGGCGCAGAACGTGAGGATTATGCCTGCGTCGCGGGTTTTGTTCTTGCCCTTGATCCACATCGCGATTCCGGCGATGAGGAGCAGGCCGGAGTGGCCGACGTCGCCGAACATCAGGCCGAACATCAGGACGAAGAGCACGGCGATGAACGGCGTCGGCTCGATCTCGTTGTAGTGCGGCGTGCTGTAGGCCGAGACGAGCATCTCGAACGGGCGGAAGATCGAGGGGTTCTTCAGCAATGTCGGCGGCTCTTCGTCGCCCGCCTGCGGGTCGCGTATCTCGATGACGGCCCGCTGGTGCGTGATGTCGAGCACGGTCTCGCAGAGCGCGTGGACCCTGTCTTCGGGTATCCAGCCGCTGATGAGCATCGTCGCCCAGGTGTGTGCGAAGTTGGCGCGGGCACCGACCATCCGGAGCTCGGTCCTGATCCTGCGGCGGACGGCGAGGAGCAGGTCCCCGTGCTTTTCGGCGGCGGCCCGGGCCGCCTCGTTGAGCTTCTTCGTCCTCGCGAGCAGGTCGTCCATCCGCTTCTCGGCGAGCTCGATGATCTTCGCGGGCACGCCGGTCTCGTCGTCGGGCAGCTTGTCGCGCTTGAAGCCATGCTTCTCGAGCGCCGACTCGAGGGCCCAGCGGCCCTTCTTGCTGGAGATGGCGACGACTTTTTTCTCGCCGTATGACGATGTGTACGGCAGGACGACGGCGCGGTCGCCCAGCTCTTCCTCCGTTGCGGCCGCGGCCTCGCCGCTCATGCCGCCGATGGCGAAGTGCAGGAAGCTCAGTTCCGCGAGCTGCTCGACGGGTGCGTCGATGTCGCGCAGGATGGCCGTGTCACGAAGCAGCTTCTCGACCTGGCTGCGCGAGCCGTTCAGCGCGTCGCGCTCGTCCGTAATCTTCCGGACATCGGCCTCGATCGTTTCGAGGCCGCGCTCGGCTTCTATAATGGTCGAGTGGGGCGTCGTCTCCGGAACCCCTGCAGTCTCGATGCGGAGGGCCTTGCAGAGGCCGTCGGCGCGGGCCCACAGCGCTTCGAGGCGGGCCTTGCTCTCCTGCGACTCCGGCCCCTCGAGCGGGACGGCTCCGCCCTCGGCGGGGGCGCGGGTGAGATGCAGCACGCCCATCTCGCCGACGGTCTCGGTGACCTCCGGCTCGTCGGAGGCGAGCGTGAGGATTTCGATTTTCTTCATGCGCGCCGAGACGAACATTTCAGATCGCCTCCGCCGCCGCGACGCGCGGCAGTCCGATCAGCTTGTCGCGTATGGCGGCGCCGCGCTCGCCGTAACGAATGTGTTCGCTGATCCTGATGAGGTTCCGCAGCTCGATGCGTTTGATGTAGTGGAACGCGGCGACCGCGCCGAAGTCGAGCACCGACGCATAATACTGTCGATGGGCGGCGTGGTACAGCTTTCGCCACATCGCCGTCTCGACCGTGTCGCCGGTCAGCGCCGCTCCGTCCGGCTCCAGTAGCGCGGCCGGGACGCGCAGAGCGGCGGCGTCGAGGTTCTCCGCGCCGCGGATGTCCTCCAGAACGTTCATGCCGGCGTGATCGCCGAACGGCGCCAGGAACAGGCGCAGCTTGTTGAAGTTCATCGAGTAGTTGAACAGGCCGCGGAGCACGAGCATCACGTTGCAGATGTCGAGTTCGAGGTGGACGAGGCCGAGCACGGCGTCGCGCGCTTCGCCCCGGGCTTCATCGGCCGCGCGGCCGAGCTCGGCGAAGCAGGCCTTGTCGATGCCGGCCTCGACGAAGAACATGCGGCCGGACTCTTCGAACTCGCCGAGCCCGAGCATCGCGCCTTCGCGCAGCATGTTCACGGGCACCCGGCCGATGAGCGTCTCGAGGTCGGGCGACTTCATCAGGTACTGCGCGGGAAGGCCGAGCGGCGCCGGCACGTCGACGGTGTATGCGGCGAGGAGCGACTCGTTCGACTTCGCGGCCCAGCAGCGCAGGATGACCTTCAGGTTCTCGGCCTGGTAGCGCCGGAGCATGGCGAGGAAGAGGCGGGCCTCCCAGCCGTCGAGGTGGTTCAGGATGGTGTGGAGCGAGGCGACGTGTTCGGCGGTGAGGTGCCGCTGCAGGCCGATGGTATCGCCGATGGGCCGGCCGGGCGCGAGCGCCGCGGCGAGGTCACGGATGTTCGGCAGTTCGCAGAGGGCGAGAAGCAGCGGGCCTTCGTGGATCTTTCCGCGCATCCCGCGAACTTTTGCGACGATGAAATCGAGGTTTGCCATGAGCAGAATACGGGGTTTCGAGTTCTGTCAGCGGCCGGTCAGGGCGGCGAGTATGAGGGCCTTCGCAGCCTCGACTTTCTCCTGCGGCACGTGACGCAGTTGTTCGGCCTTCCTGTCGATCTCGGCGAGCATGTCGCCGCGGCGCCTGCGCGCCTCCTGAATGCCATCCTCGATGATCTTCACCGATTCGGCCTGGGCGTCGCGTTCCGCGGCGCCCTGCATCGCGGCCGCCTCCTGCCGCGCCTGCCGGACGATCCTCTCCGCTTCGCCCTGCGCCGCGGCAACGATCTCCTTCGCCTCAGCCTCGACCTTCAGCATTTCGGCGATGGTTTCTTTCACGGCGCTACAGGGCCTCGTCGCCGGAGAGTTCGAGCTGCTTCAGGAATTGTTCGGGGGTCTTCGCGTTGACAAGCTTGTCGTATTTGCCCGGTTCGTTCAGGCAGGTGGCGATCTCGGAGAGGGTCTGGAGGTGCGGCCCGGGGTTGTTGACCTCGGCCAGCACCAGGAAGACGAGGTGCACGGGTTTGCCGTCGATGGCGTCGAACTCGATGCCTTTGGCCGAGGTGCCGGCGGCGGCTGTGATCTGCTTGATCGATTCGTCCTTGCCGTGCGGGATGGCCACGCCCTTGCCGATGCCCGTGCTCCGCATCTCTTCCCGCCTGTTGATCGCGTCGAGCGCCGCTTCGCGGTCGCTGAGCCGGCCGGCCCGGACGAGAAGATCGATGAGCTCCTCGAACGATTCCTCCTTGTCGGTTGACTCCATCGCGATCTTGACGACGCCGAGGTCGAGAATTTCGAGAAGCCTCATGCTGGGGACAGTCTCCACTGGAACAAAGGTGCGATGCAACTGCCGACGCTGGGGAGGATGGTAGCAAAGGCCGTGAACCTTTGCAATGCAAATTCCGGCGCTGCTGGTTGAACCGGCGGTGAATGAGCCGGGTTCGGCGGGACGTGTCGGGGCTTTGCAGGTTGACCGGCTAGAGAATCATCTTTCGCGCCTTGCGGCGTTGCGGTTCGGCACGCCCTCTTGCCGGTTTCGCCGCGGGTTCTGCGCGTTCTTGACCAGTGGACACCCGGTGTCCCCCGGTGGTCTCCTGCGCCAGGACCTCCTGTGTTACCCTCCGAGCGCTTTCGGCCGCGTTCTTCGCCGCTTCGGCGGCAAGACTGGTGGCCTCGACCGCCTGGCGCAGTTCTGCGGCATGAGTTTTCGCTGCCTTTTCGAGGGCGTCGTGGGCGGTGGCCTGCGCGTCCCGAGCGGCCTGGTGAGCGCCTTGAGCCGCCTTATAGGCCCGCTCCGCGATTTGCCTTGCGTCGAGGGCGGCGCTCTCCGCGTTCCTTGCCGCCGCGGTCGCGGCCTCGGCTATCCGTTTCAGGCCGAAGCTGTCCGCCTGTTGAGCCTTCTCGGCGGCCTGCTGCGCCTGCTCTGCGACATCCTTCGCGGCGCCGGCCGCCTCGCGGGCGGCGGCCTGCGCATCTTGCGCCGCCTGGCGGGCCTCCCTTGCGGTGTCGTGGGCGCCTTGAGCGACTTCGCCCGCGGCCTGGGCCGTTTTCATCGCCGTGTCGGCAGCTTTCCTGAGCTCCGCAGTTTCGGCCTGCCCGGCTTCCGCGGCCGCCTGAAGGGCGGTCGCTTTCGCATCGGAGGCCGTCTTGCGAGCGTCCTCGGCGATGCTCCCGGCCTCTTGTGCCGCTTCGGTTGCCGCCTTTGCGATAGTCGTTGCAGCGTCGATAAATTGCTCCCATTCGTCCGCGAGGATGTGCTCCGTTTTCTCGGCCGCGCGGAGCGCCGCCGCTCCGGCATCGCGAGCGACTTTCTGCGCATCTTCGGCGGCCTGCCTGGTGGTGCCGGCGAGTTCCTGCGCGGCCGCTTCCGCGGCTCGAGCAGCATCCCGCGCGGCCCGAGCATCCCTGGCAGCGTTCGCGGCCTCGCCGGCGGCTTCTACGGACCTGCCGACCGCCGCGGCCTGGCCCTGATCCTCGCGGGCCATAGCCTGTTCACTGATGCTCTTGGCTTCTTCGGCCGTTTTCCTTGCGATCTGCGCTTCCTCGACGGCTCTCGTGACCTGTCGCAATCCCTCAGCCTCCAGTCTCTCTGTCTTCTCCGCGGCCGCTTGCGCGGCCTGCGCGGCGTCTTTGCTGGCTTGCAGGGCGCCCTCTCTGATTGCCGTTACGGTATCGGCGGCCTCGCGTGCGGCGGCCTGTGCGTCTGTGGCGATCTGGCGCGCTTCATCAGCGATTCGTGTGGCCGACGTGGCCGCTTCTCGGAGGCTTGCCTTCGCGTCGTTGCCCTGCTTTTGCACTTCCGTTGCGATTCTCTCAGCCTTCTCGGCCGCCTTGCCCGCGGCCCTTGCGGCCTTTGTCGCGCTCTCGGCCGCCTGCTGCAGTTGATCGGTCGAGAGCGGCGCGAACCTCTCGGGCGCTTCACGGGCGAGGCGCGTCGAGTTCTCGGCCGCCTTTCGCGCCGCCCGGGCCTCCTGCAACGCCTTGGCGATGCTCTGCAAGTCGGCCGTGCGCTTCTGCTCGGCCTCGTCGGCCTGTGCGCGGGCGGCGGCCCGAGCGTCTTCCGCGGCCTGATTGGCCTGCTCGGCCGTTTGGGCAGCAGCCCGTGCGGCCGCCATCGCTTCCGCAATGTTTGCCTGCAGTTCGACGGCTGGCACTTGCTCGGCCTTCTGAATCGCGTCGGCCGAGGCGGCCTTCGCCTGTTCGGCCGCCTCGCGGACGGCCTTGATCTCCTGCTCGGTCTCGGCGGCGAAGCGGGATTCGGCGGCTTGCGCCTCTTCTGCGACGGAGGCGGCCTGTTGAGCCGTCTTAAGGGCGGCCTTTACCGCATCGTGTATTTCGTGTGCTTTTGCGCCCGCGCTTTCCGCTGCTTCGGCCGCGACGTTGGCAGTTTCTTGTGCGTCTTCCGCTGCCTTTGTCGCTGCGTGCAGCTCTTGAGTCAGCTTCTCGATCTGTTCCCGCGCTTGGGTCTGCGTCTGTTCAGCTTTTTCGACGGCTCGCAGGGCAGTCGTGCGGGCGTCGTCGGCGGAGCGCTGTGATTCGTCTGCGGTTCTTCTCGCGGCCTCCAGAGTTTCGTTGGCTTTTAGGTCTGTTTTTCGGGTGGCCTCGAGTGTTTCCTGCAGGATGGCCCTGGAGCCCTCGGCTGCGTCGATCGCGGTCTTTGCAGCGTGTGTCGCGGCCTGGACTGCGTGCTGCAGTTCTGTGGTCTCAAGCAGCTCGGCCTTCTCGATCGCTTTGTCCGCGGCGTCCCTTGCCGCTTCGGCGGTCTGGTTCGCCGCATCGACCGTCTGCATGATCTCGGCCACCCGCTTCGATTCGGCGGCGATCGCCAGGTCGACCCGGTCGGCAACTTCGTGCGTATGCGCTTGCGCTGCGTGTGCCGCCTGTTGAGCTTCGTTCGCTGCAGTTTCCGCTTCCTGGGCGGCCCGGGCCGCCTTATCGGCGTCTTGCGAGGCGGCTTCGACGGCCTTGTGGAGGCCGGGCGCGTCGAGTTGTTGCGTTCTCTTCGCGGCTTCGTTCGCGGCCGTTTGTGCGCCGCCGGCCGCCCTTTGAGCGTTCTCCGCGATCTCCTTGGCGTCCCGGGCGATCTTGGCGGCCGCCGCTGCGATTTCGGCGGCCCCCTGCACTCGAGCGAGGTCGAACTGTTCGGTCTTCTCTGCTGTTCCTTGCGCGGTCGCGTTGGCGCTCCGGGCGGTCTCGAGGGCTTCTTCTGCAATTTGTGCGGCGGCGCGCGCGGCGTTGCAGGCTTCGGCTCGCGTTTCCTCTGCGGCTTTCTTTGCGGCCTGTGCTTCTTGCACGGCCTTCGTGGTCTGTTCGTGTTCCTGGGCGGACCGGTGCTCGGCTCTTTCAGCCGCTTCGCGCGCCGCGAGCTGCGCGTTCTCGGCGGCCTCGCGGGCGTTCTGTGCTTCTTGCAGGGCCTCATCGGAGCGCTGCGATCCCGCCGCCTGGGCCCGTTCGGTCTTTGCGGCCGCCTCTTCGGCGGCGGCCCGCGCGGTCTCGGCCGCGGACTGTGCTGCCAGTGCGACGTTCATGGCGTCTTCGGCGGTCTTGCGGGCGGCCTCGGCGGCCTCGGCGAAAGCTTGAGTGGCCTGGCGGAGTTCGTTCGGCCACTGCGAGTCGGCGGCCTCCCGGCGCTCGGCCTTCTCGGCTGCTTCGTGCGCCGTCTGCCTCGCATCGTGGGCGGCCTTTTGCGCCTCTTTTGCGATTCTTGCGGCCGTGTCGGCGGCGGCGTGTGCTGCGGTCTGCGCGCCCTCGGCGGCCCTTTGCGCGGCGTTTGCGCTCTCGACCGCCTCTTCCATCCGGCCGGTGAGTTCCGCGGGCGCGTTGGTATCCGCTGCCTGGGCCTCCTCGGCTCTTGCGAGCGCCTGGTTGGCGATGCTCCTTGCTTCTTCGGCCACCTGTATCGCCTGTTTCGTAAGCTGCTCTGCGGTCCCGGCGGCCCTCTCGGCGGAGGCCTGGGCCGCT
>JBDREM010000291.1:0-6927 GCA_043819695.1 Planctomycetota bacterium | reverse complement strand
GAACGCGAGCATGTCGAGCTCGAGCTTGGTGAAGCCGAAAAGGAGTTTCTGCACGAAGAAGCAGAAGGGGACCATCAGCGCCATGTAGAGCACGATGGCCTTCAACATGTCGGTGTTCATCCCGCGGATCTGGTCGTACGCTTTGACCTCGCCGCCGAGGGCCTTGTAATTCGCCAGGACAAAAGCGTTGTGGTCATGTGCTTCGACCGTCTTCGCCATGTCGCTGAGCGCCTGCCCGCCGCGCGCCAGGAAGTCCGTCATCAGCTCGTTCGAGATCCCCTTCATCTCCGCCCGGCGCTTGCGGTTCATCCTGTCCATGTCCCGTGCCACCCAGGCGAGGAAATCGGGGCCGAGCTCGGCGGCCGTCTCGAATCCGACTCCCTCCGGCTCTTCCGCCGTCGCGTTGAGGGCGCACCGCTTCGAGTTGGTGAGCAGGAGCAGCCGCTCGGGATCGAACTCCTCGGTCTTCCGCCAGATGCTGGCTGAGATCGGGCCCATCGAGGCGTGGGACTCGGCCGTGGACAGGCACTTGGCGCCGTGGGTGCCGTATTTCTGCGGAGCCGACCTCATGTCGGCGCTCATCGGCCAGAACTCCTGAACCGTGATCGGCACGTCTGAGATCAGCGTGGGATCGACGCGGTCGTACACCGGCAACTCGGTGCACGGAAACATAGGGAGGGTGCGGCTCGGGAACGGGTAGACGTTGCTGTTGATCTGCTTCGACTCCTGCACGCGCCCCTTGTCCATGTCGTAGAGGGCCGTCGTGAAATCATCGTCCAACTGGTAAGCGACCGGCCCGAGCGTGGCCTGGTCCCACACGCCGTACAGAATGGCCGTCCCGGTGTCGTCGCCCATCACGCGAAAGCAGTTGACCACGTCGCCGTCAACGAGGAACGGCAGGACGTTCTGCTTCATCGCCGTGGAGTAGAGCGCGATGAGGCAGCCTGGTATGGCCACGTCGGGAACGACCTTGCCCGAGAACTGGTCGAGCGTGTACGTGCGGAGCACGGTCGACCAGGCCGACCCCTGCGTCGTCGGTCCGGCCAGCACTTTTGCCGACGTGATCCCGCCGTCGGCCAGCAGCGCCCGGAAATAGCGGCGGAGCCATTTCTGCCGGCGAAGCATGCGGCCGGCGTCGAGGCGGTCGAACGTGTCGCCGGGGCCGAAGGCCGCGCCGTGGTTTGCGAATGCGCTTCGCACGCTGACGGCCGTGGCGCCCGTGGCGTGGAAACAGGGGGCCGGCGAAGCCGTCGAATGGAAGAAGTATGCCTCGTCACGGCTGCCCACGCGGCTCATCGCGTCCACGAACGGGCTTCTCTCCTCTTCTTCGCCGGCCCGGACCCTTTCCGCAATGGCCGCGGCCGCTTTGCCGAACTCGACCAGCCACGTCACCGGAGAGCTCGGGTTCGCGGAGCAGAGGCCGAAGCGGCCGGCGTGCCAGTTCACGTCCAGGCTGAGGACCAGGGCGACGCGGTCCTTGCCGAGCGCGTCTCGCACGGAATCGTTCGCCGAGTCGAGCCGCAAAGCTTCTTCCAGTGCCGCGCGCTGGCGAGAGAAATCAGCCACGATCACGTCGCGGTATTCCTTCAGTATCTTCCGCTGCGTGTCGTTGGCCGCGATCTGCCGGTAGTAGACGCGGCTGCGGCCGATGCCGATGTCGATCTTGTTGAAGAGGACCAGGACCTTGGTCATGTCGGCCTTCTTCTCGAGAAGCGCTTCGAGCGACCGGTCGTGCTCCTCCATCTCCTTGCGAAGCTTCTCGAGCAGCCGGTCGTGCTCCTCGGTCCTGTCGAGCTTCTGCTCGCGAAGCTTCTCGAGCAATCGGTCGCGTTCCTCGCGCTTCCTCTGCTTGCTCCTGGAGACCCCCAGCATTCTCATCTTGAGTTCGTTGAGGCCGCGCTTCGCTTCGTCCTGAAGCTTCCCCTTGATCGGGAGGCGTACGCCCGTGCTGCCGTCGAGCTTGACCCGCCAGCTTTCGAGGAGCTTCTCGTCGTCGAAGACGGTCTTGACCCGGCTCGCCCACTCCTTCATCTCCGCGAAGCTCAGCTCGTTCAGTTTCTTCGCCCGCTCGATGTCCTCGTCGAGGGTCTTCAAGGCTTCGTCGTCCGTCGTGAGCCTGGAAAGGAAGCCCGTCCGTTCGTCTTCCAGCTTCCTGATGACGGCGTCGATCCCAGCCCGGTAGTCCTTTTCGGCGAAGGAGGTGAGGTCGAGCACGGGCTCGAACTCGAGCCCGGCCAGCGCGTCGAGTTCCTGAACATCGGCACCGGCCCAGGCCCGGTTGGCATACTGCGAACCCACAACCAGGAGGCCGATCGGCTGCAGCGGCCAACTCGAATTGGCCATCGCCGCCCACTGCAGCCCGGCGACCAGCGCCGCGCCGGCGGCCGCCCGCGCCTCTTCTTCCTTCTCCTTCTTCTCGAGCTCAGCCTGCCGAGGAGCTTCCTGCCGGGCGTCGAGCTGCCAGAGGATCTCCATCCAGATGTGAAGATTCTCCTCGTCGAGGTCGATGGGCTTGAGCTGCAGGCGCCGGTACATCTCGGCGTAGAGCCGCATCTGCCGCATGCTGCGGGCGACGGTGTAGCGGACGTCCTCCACCTTGTCGGCGCCGGCCAGAAGGTGCCATGCCAAGATGCGCTCGCCAAGGAAGCTGTGCGTGTGCGCGTTGACGGCGACGAGCATCACCGAGCGCGGCGGGGCCTCGGCCTTGAAATCGTCAAGAAGCTTAAGAATCAGGAACAGGTTGCCGGCCGACTGCGCTCCGATCGAGCGCTCCGGCACGACCGAGTTCGCATCGAGCGGCGCCGTGAAGACAACGACCTCCTTCTTCAGATCGTCGTCCTTCCCCGGGATCAGAACCCACAGGTCGCTCAGCGTCGTCAGTTTCCAGCGAGAGGGAGCCGTCTGCTCCACCACGGCCGGCGCCGGGCGCTGCCGACATGCGCTTCTCAGCCCGGCCCCGTCGTCCGCAGGAACAAAAAAGCGCGGCACGGACACTTCTGTGTTGTACACCTTCCCGTAGGACTCGGCGTAGTCATAGCGCCCGTCGCCGAGCCCGATGAAGACGAAACCCTTGACGCCAAAGCGGAGCAAATTGAGCCACCGGTCGCCGCAGTCGAACTCCATCAACGCGACGGCGCCGTTCAGGTCGACGCCCTTCGCCCGCTCAAGGTCGCCGTACCTGCCGCGGCCCAGATAGACAAGCCTTGTGGCGAACTTCGGCTCGGCAAAATTCCCGGGCCGCATCAGGGTCGGATGCATCGGCCGGAGCGAAACGGGCTTCTGGCCGGCCAGGGCGATGGACGCCTCGCCCGGCACAAACACCGGGGTGCGGAAACGCACCTCCCCCGTCTTGAACCCGCTGGCCTCGAACCGGCGCTTGACCCGCTTCGCCAACTCCAGGTTGCCGGGCATGCCGGGCGCGCGGGAACTGATCCCGGCGAATACCTCCCGCATCTCGGCGAACATCGCACCGGCCTCGCCGGCCGCCGGCCCGTCGTCCCGCGCGTACGCCGCACCTGCCGCAAACGCCACCACCAGGCAGGCGAAACTCAGCCGGCCCACGTGTTTCAGGACAGGACGAATCTTCATCGTTCTCGCGTCACCCACGCGCTCGCAACTCCTTGCCGGCCTATTCCACGACCACGGACAGAACGTTGCGTTTCATCAGCATCTTGACGAACGCCACGACGCCGAGCTCGGACTCGCGATGGCTCATCCCGAACCGGCGCTCGAAGGCGCGGATAATGGCGAGCACGTTCTTCCGCTTTCGCACCTGCCGCACGACGAACGTCCCGAACTCATCCAGCTCGTATTTCCGCTCCGTCACCGGCGGGCGGAAACGCTCGAGGAACCCATAGCCCCGCCTGACCTGCACCTTCAGCGTGATGTTCCCTTCATCACCCCCGATAATCTCCACGTTGTCGTGGAAAACAGGCACGCCGGCGAGCGAGCGCCGCCGGTCGACACTGTTCTTTTCGCGCTTCCTCAGCAACGCCATCGACACATACCCCTTTCGCTCGAGTTGAGCAACAGAAGCACTGCTCTTGCTTGACGGACCAACGCAGATATAATACGGCGCGCCGCCAGTGTTGCAAGAACATAGCGCCGCGGACACACAAGAAGACAACCGGGCCGGGCCCGGCGGCGCAGCGGCCGCCAGACGGGCCTGTGTCTGCCAAGGAATCAGCGATGTCGGATTCCGAAACGGCCGCAGCCGTCAAAGAGCGAACGCGCGGCGACATCGTCATTCGCGCGATCGACGTGAAGCGCCACTACGGCGAGGGCGATAACATCACGAAGGCCCTCGACGGCATCACGATCGACGTCTATCGCGGCGAGTACCTCTCCATCATGGGCCCCTCCGGCTCCGGCAAGACCACCCTCTTCAACATGATCGGCGGCATCGATTCCCCCACGCAAGGGATGGTCTTTATCGACGAGATCGACGTCGCCCAACTCGACTCCTACGAACTCGCCTGGATGCGCTGCAACAAGATCGGCTACATCTTCCAGTCCTACAATATCCTGCCCGTGCTCACGGCGCTCGAGAATATCACGCTCCCGATGACGTTCGCCGGCCTCTCGCCCGACGAGGCACGGGAGAAGGGCGCCGAAATCCTCAAGACCGTCGGCCTCGGCGACCGAATCTTCCACCGCCCGTACGAATTGTCCGGCGGCCAGCAGCAGCGCGTCGCCGTCGCGCGAGCCATCGCCAACGACCCCGTAATCATCCTCGCCGACGAACCGACCGGCAACCTCGACGTAAAGACCGGCGCCGAAATCATCGACCTCCTCTGCCAGTTGAAGGACGAACGCGGCATCACCGTGATCTCGGCGACGCACGACATGAAAATGCTGGACGTCTCCGACCGCATCCTCTGGATCCGTGACGGCCGCATCCACCGGCTCGAAGAGCGCCGCGACCTCGACATCAACGTGGGCGGAATGGACGCGGAGCACTGAGCATGGCCGACTACGGCGTCATTCCGGAACAGGTCCGCATCCCCTGGGCGACGGCCTTCGTCGTCAGTTGGGCCGGCCTCAAGCGCCGGTTCCTCCGCTCGATGATCACGATGGTCGGCGTCATCCTCGCCATCGCATTTCTCTCATACATGCTCACCGTCCAGAGCGTCACCGACGCGCTCGTGGCCGTCAACAACAACGACCTCAACATCCTGCTCCAGGAGGCCGGCGTCGACATCCTCGCCGGGGCCGGGCCCGACCGGATGATGCTCCTCCTCCTCGGCCTCTCGCTCCTGACCTGCATGGTCGGCATCGTCAACGCCATGCTGATGTCCGTCACCGAGCGGGTCAGGGAGATCGGCACGCTCAAGTGCCTCGGCGCCCGTGACCTCTTCATCGTGAAAACCTATTTCATCGAGTCGTCGCTGCAGGGCGTCTGCGGGGCCGCGCTCGGCATGATCCTCGGATGTGTCGTCGCCATTGCCGCCGTCCTCAGGAGCTACGGCACCCACGTGTTCGCTCACTTCCCCGCCGTTCCGGTCATCGAGGCCCTGCTGGTCTCACTGCTGGCCGGTTCGCTGATATCGATCCTGGCTGCGATCGCGCCCGCCTACATCGCGGCCAAGAAGCAGCCGATCGACGCATTGAGGGTGGAAGAATAATGGCCGATCCGCTCATATCCGCCCGCAACGTCTGCCGAGTCTACCAGATGGGATCCGAGGAGGTCCACGCCCTTCGCGGCGCCACGCTCGACATCGTCAACGGGCAGTACGTCTCCATCATCGGCCCGTCCGGCTCCGGCAAGACCACCTTCTTCAACATGGTCGGCGGGCTCGACACGCCCACCTCGGGCGAGGTGTTCGTCGAAGGATACCGCCTGGCCGACCTCAACTCCTCGCAGCTCGCGTGGTTCCGGTGCCACAAGATCGGCTTCATCTTCCAGTCGTTCAACCTCGTCATGACGATGACGGCCCTCGAGAACGTTGCCATCGCCCGCATCTTCTCGGGCGTGTCGCCGCGCCAAGCGCGCGACAACGCCGCCGAGATACTCGAACGAGTCGGCCTCGGCCACCGCCTCGACCACCTCCCCTCGCAGGTCTCCGGCGGCCAGCAGCAGCGGATCGCAATCGCCCGCGCACTCGTCAACGAGCCGCTCATCATTCTTGCCGACGAGCCCACCGGCAACCTCGACCTCCACACCGGCCAGGAGATCATCAACCTGCTCGACGAGATGAAGCAGAACCTCGGCATCACCATCGTCACCGCCACGCACGACATGAAAATGCTGTCCAAATCCGACATCGTCGTCGAGCTGCGGAGCGGCAGCATCGAACGCATCGCGACCCCCGAAGAGATGAACGTCATCGTCGGCACCATCGACGGCCAGGACGTCGCCTGATCCGCCGCAATCCTCTGCGCCCCAAGAGAAGAATTACGTCGTCCGCGAGTTTCCCGTCGAATGAACGAGCGGCCCCGACAGCCGGCTCAATCCCCTGCGGCACCACCTCGGGCCCGGCGGCGGCGACGAACTTCTTGGCCCCGTGTTTTTCCTCGGGATGAAAGACGGGCAGCACTTCGGCGAGGATGGTGGGGGCCCACACCGGCCCAAGCCCGGCGATGGTCTGAAGCAACGCCTGTTGGTCGGGCAAGAACGTGCTGATCCGCCGGTCGAGTTGGTCGATCTGATCGATGAGAAGGTTGATCCGTTCGACGACAAAGCGGACCTCCAGCGCGAGGGTCTCGGGTGTTGCTGGTGAATGCGAACGACGTCTTGGCTGCGGCCTTGAGTTGCCTGGCGCGGTCGCGCCCCAACTGGCCGCGGCGGGCCTCTTGCAGGATGCGCGTGAGGCGCCGAATGTCCACCTTGGCCAGATGCTCGGCGGAGGGAAACTGGGCCAGTACCTCGCGGCTGGCCGCGCCGAACAGGTCGGAGAAGTGCTCGGCGTACTCGGGAAACACCAAGTC
>JBDREM010000290.1:0-5395 GCA_043819695.1 Planctomycetota bacterium | reverse complement strand
GTGCTCTGGTGTTACACACCGTCCCGGCGCCGGGACGGCCGCGAGTCAAGGATTGAGCTGAGTCAGGCACGTCTGTCTCCTTCGCTGCACGCCGTGGAGCGGTGGGCCACGGGCGCGTCGAGCGCGATCCGCCACGGGCGGACCAGGAATTTATCTGCGTCGGCGGCGCCGGGTCCGGGGTCGGCCGCCGCCGGTGACGGCGCGGGCACGTTGGTTGGGGGTCGCAAAGGCGTCGTGCGGGATCGTGGTGACGCCGCAGTGCTCCACGAGGAAGGCCCAGAGGGCGCGGTTGACGCGGGCGGAAGCCTGCTTGCCGTGGGGCAGGTCGGCGTACTTGATCTTCAAGTAGTCATCCACGCGGCGGTCGATGGTGACATGGACACGGTCAGCCTGTCGCATGGTCAGCCTGCCTTTCCGTTTCGTCGTTCGGTTTCGGGGCAACCCAAAGATACTCGCCGTCGTAGCGGGTAATCACGCGGAACCCTCGGGATCGGGCAACGGAGGAAACAGAGGATCGTGCGGACTGGGCTTCGTCGCTGTCAGAGAGTGCCACACGGACGGCATCACCGCTTTGTACGACGTCAACGAGGGGGTGCCACTTGGAGGTTCGACCATGGTTGCGGAGAGCCGCCGGAACCTCCGAAATCGGGCGAATCTCAAATTGGACGGGTTCGGTCACTGTTGGCTCCTTCTGTGGATTAAGGGGTTTCAGGAAGGCACGAGTCGGACCCGGGGCGCAGAAAGGCCAGCCCAGCAGATGCCGGGCATAGTCCTGGCGCGCGTCGTCATCGGAAATTGCGGCCATGCGTGCCAGGGCGGCGTCGACGAGGCCGGCCACCGTGCACCGGGCCTGGCCGTTCGTCAGGCGCTTGGCCTTTGCAGCAAGTTCTTGGAGGACACTCTCGTGAACGCGAAACGAGGCGAGCCTTTTCGGTCGCGCGGGGGCTGAGCGGGCGCTGGTCGCGCGGGGGGGCGAGGTTTCCGCAGGAAGACTGGCTCGCTGGCGACTCGCGGTGACGAGGATCATGCTGCTTGCTCCTTGGCTGGAGGGGGAGTTGTGGCGTTGGGGCAAGCCCGGCGTCGATGTTCCTCTTCGATAAGGCAGGCGGTTTCCGCCGCCAAACTGCGGCGATCGAAGCGCGCGAGGGCGCGAAGCTTGCGGGCGACGGGTGCGGGAACACGAACGACGGTATACTTCGGGGATGTAGCCATGCTAGCAATATAACATAGAGATAGCGCCGTGTCAATTCAGTTGTGGCCTTGTGCCAGGCTTGACGAAGCACAACTTCTTTGGGAACAATAACTTAGATGGCGAAAAATCCACAATTTAACATGCGCGTGCCGAGTGCCGTCTTGGTGGAATTCCGGGAGATGACGGCGCGGTTGCGCGCAGTTGGGGTGGAGGTGGATGAGCAAGAGGCGGCGCGCGCAGCGATGCTTCATTTTGCCAGGCTTGGCAAGTTTGCGGCGATGGAGGGGCTTCGATCATTGAGGAATTACGATATCGAAAGGGCAAGAGGCTCAATCGTTGGGGCGGCCTGGACTGAAGCAAAGCGGGCAACCGAGGCGCTCGATTTCGTGATGGCGAAGGGGCCGGAAAGGATATGGGACGCGGTGTGCGCGGCCCAACTGGCGGCGGTAAGCAGGTATGAGCATTTGCGGAGTGTGTTCCCAGACGCGATAGACCCAGGGAGCCCTGATGATTTCGCGGCCGCGCCACCCGCGGATGAGGAGGCGACGGAGTCAAAGGGACTCAGAGATGATGGCGTCGCAAAACGGACAAAGAGGCCAGCAAGGCGCAAGTCGGGCTAGGTTTCCGGCGGCACGGGATCCTCTGCATCGGCGCCATCGACCCCTCTGCGTCTGTGCCCCTCTGCCGCTTTGCCCCTTTGCCCCCCTCTGCCCCTCTGCCCCTTTGCCCCTGCTCACATTTTTTTCATTTCTCGCTTGACAGGCCCCGAGGCGCGGTCGTAGGCTCCGGCGCACAATCAAGGGGCGGGTGATAGCGCCCCGTCAAAAAGAGCCGATTTTGACCCGGTAATCCAACGCCGGGCCTGAATGCCTTGAAACTTTCGGGCACTCAGGCCCGGCGTTTGTTTGCGCTTCGCGGGCTGTTAGCTGTCAGCTTTCAGCCGTCAGGAAGAGACCGAGGTTCACGGATGGACCCGAAACCGTTTGTACAGCGCGTCCAGGTCGAGGGTACTACCGAGGCGATCCAGAAGCTTCGGGAGATGGGGGGCGCCGTCGAGGACCTGGGCGAAGGGACCGGCCAGGCGGGAACGAAGGGCAAAGAGGCGGCCGGCCAGTTCTCCGGGCTGGGCGGTATCGTAGGAAACGTCGGGGCTCAAGCCAAGGCGATGGTGACGGGGTTTCTCGGTATCCATGCGGTCACCTCGGTCGTTCGGGAGCTGGTAGGTCAACTCGAGCGGGCACTCGAGCTGCAGCAGAAACTGGCCGGGGAGGCGGTAGAGCTGGCCAGCGAGTCGAAGCTCTTTGCCCGGCAGATCCGCGTGGGAGAGGACAAGGGGGCGGAGGTACTGACGCAAATACGACGGTCCGGTGGGCTGGATGCGGGGGCCGCAAGCTCGCTCGGCAGGGCCGCAGATATCGCGTTCGGCGAGCAGGGCGGGCTGATGGCGGGGAAGAACCTGGAGACGACGCAGGAGATCGCGGCGTTCGCCGGCACGATGGGAATGAGCGCGACAGAAACCGAGTCGCTATTGGGGCTGTTGAAAACGGCCAATAAGCTGGGATCTCCAGAGCAGGCGAAAGAGGCGATAGCGAAGATTTCGGCGGCGGCACTGGCGTCAAAGGCCAGCAGCATCGGAGCGTTCGTGGGCCAAGTCCAGCGCGGCGGGACGGGGATCTTGGCGGCCCCGGGGATGGGACTGGAAGACGTACTGGAGATGGCCGGGCAGGCGCGAGAAGTGGAGGTGTCCGAAGAGCTCGCGGCACAGTCGATGATCTCGCTCGAGCAAGTCGCGACGGGGGCGGAGGACAAATTCACGCAGGAAATCGACCGAGTCGCGAAAGAGCAGGGGCTCGATCCCAAGAAATTGACGACGGCACAGCGCATCGCCATCTCTCGCCAAATCTTCGCCGGGGTCACTTCGCAGGAAGAAGAGAACCGGGTCCGGGGAATGCTCAGCGCGGAGCGCGGCCAGCGGTTGCTCAAAGGATTCCGAGGCTCGAACGTCGAAGCGACGGCGGGGATCGGGGTGGGGATGCGCGGAGCGACGGCGGCCGACTTTGAGGCGACGGTTGAGCAGGGTCGCCAGGAGATCAGTTTCCGAGCGGGCGTGAACACCGCGTCGATCGAATACGAAAACTTTCAGACTGGCCGTGCGCAATTTACATACAGCGAGGCGCGGCGGGTGGCGCGGGCCGGTGTTGAGCGCGCGGAAGCCGAGGGAAGCGAGGCGACAGAGTCGTACATGTACACGCCGGAAGTGGCAGAAGAACGGCGAATGATGGAGCTGTTCCAGCGTCGCGCGGCTGGATTAAAGAAGGCCGGGGTGGACACGTCGGAAATCGAGGAGGCGATCGGGGGCGTCGGGCGACTGATGCCCAGGTACGGGTACAGCGACGAGAAACTACGCGAGATTGGCGCGGCGATCGACGAAGCGGACCGTGACCGACGACAAGGCCCCGTCACCGTCAACGTCACCAACGTCAACACGCAATACCAGGACGTGGAGGCGGGGCGGCACAGCCCGGCGCCGGTGAATATGAACGATTGACCGAAGGTCAAAGGTCAAAGGTTGAAGGTCAGAGAATGCAGAATACAAAACGAAATCAACGGCATGGTGCCGTTTTGAATCTCTCCAGACCCTGGTACGCCGGTCGCCGGTGGTTCACATGCCCCGGCGGCCGGACCCCGGGGGGGCGGAAGAGAAGGATGTCGGAGCGCAGCGCAGATCCCGGCGCGCCGGGGAAGGCTGAAGGATGAAGGATGAAAAGGAACGGATGAGGGCGCCCGGGAAGAGGAGGGGGGGGCACAGCATATGTGTTGCAGGGCGCGAGGCTGGCAACGGCCGGCCGGTGTTTTCAGCCCACCGGCCGGCCAGCCGGTCGCACGGAAGCGACCAGGCGCCCGGGCGGGGCAGGGAGGCGCCACCGCCCGGGCGCAACATTGAACCGCAGAGAACCCAGAGAGCACAGAGGCGAAGAAGAGGTGGTCCGCAGATTACACAGATTTCGCAGAGAAGAATCTGCGTCAATCGGCGCAATCTGCGGATAGAAACACCAAAGGAGCAACGCCAATGACACTGCAAAACAAGGGCAAAATGGTAGTGACGATCTGTGTCATGCTTGCGGCCCTGGCGCCACTAACCGGCTGTTCGGCGGAATACTGGACGGGCAGGATCGAACCCCAAACGCGACTGACGCTCAACCCCGTCACCAGGTCAATCGACTTCTTCGACAGCCGCGAGAACGACGTCGAGATCACCGGCCTGTCGGCCAGCGGAGACGGCGAGCAATTCGAGCTCAAGGCCGACACGATCCGAATCGTCAATCGGTCCGCACCGGTCATCGACGCCGACGCCGCGCGCCTGCCCCAGATCCTCGAACTGCAACGTGTGCAGGTCGAATACCAACGACAGATCGGCCAAAACATCGCCCTGGGGATCGCCGCCGGCGGAGACGCGGTCAACAAGGTGCTCGGCACAGTCGGCCAGACAGTGCAGGGCTCGACAGTGCACCTGCAGACGCCGTGGGGGTCGGGGCAGGCGACGTTGGGAACGGAAGAGAAGGATGAAGGCGGAGGGCTGAAGGATGAGTAGGAGAGGGGACAACCAGTACCGCGACCGTGAGGGAGCGGCCACGCTCATTGTCGTCGGCGCGCTTCTCTGTCTGGCGGGATGCTCGCTGCGTGTGCACGTGCATCTGCACCAGGAGCCGGAAACGATACTCGAAGTCGGCGAACAAGAACCGCCGGAAGCGGAAACGATCCTGGAGGTCCGCGATGAAAGTTGACGGGTACAAAACGTACATCGGCTTCGTGCTGCTGGGCCTGGTGGGCATCGCCTACAAGCTGCACGCCGCCGGCGTGGGCTGGATGGAGTGGTTTGATCCGAGCTGGGCCGAATGGCTGATGATCTCCATCGGCTCACTGACGGGCGTGGCCATCCGCCACGCGATCAAGAAGACGGCGACGCCGCCGGCCAGTCTGGACGACAAGTGGCCGCCGCCCCCGAGCAATAACTGAGGGCTGAAAGCTGATGGCTGAAGGCTCAAACATGATCGTGAGTTCGGCGGCGGCGCGGGTGCTCGAGCTGCTGACCGAGTTCTATAACGATCGGCCGCTGAGGGCGATCGAGATCGCCGAGAGCCTGAGCCTGGCGCCCGACCAGACACGGGAGAGGAGGAAACGAATTGTCCGCGACCTGGCCAT
>JBDREM010000289.1:0-11344 GCA_043819695.1 Planctomycetota bacterium | reverse complement strand
GAAACTGCGACAGCTTGGGTGGACGGTCTTGGTGATATGGCAGTGCCAGACGCGCCCAGAACGACTTGATCGGCTCGCTGAGCGTATCATCGCGTTCCTGGACGGCGAACAGCGGCGCGACGTGCGCGGCAAGTGAATCTGCACCACCCCCCTCATCTTCGATCCACGCTTCGCACTTTGGCTCACCCGAACTCGACGGTCATCCCCGGCTCGGCGGCGGTGATGTTGGCGTAGCCGCGTTCGGTGAGCGCGGCCTTGAAGGGCGTGATGGCTTTCTCCTCGCCGTGCACGAGCATGATGCGCGTCTCGGGCGACGCGACCGCCTCGACGTACGAGACCAGCCCGTCGTGGTCGGCGTGGGCGCTGAACCCGTTGAGCGTCGCGATCTCGCAGCGCACGCGGTACATCCGCCCGAAAATCTTCACTTGCGGCTGCCGCTCGACGAGCCGGCGCCCGAGCGTGTGTTCGGCCTGGAACCCGACGATGGCCACGGCGTTTCGCTCCTTCGTGATCGAGTTCTTCAGGTGGTGCAGGATCCGGCCGGCCTCGCACATGCCCGATGCGCTGATGATGATCGACGGCTTGCGGCGCTTGTGCAGCGCCTTCGACTCGGCGACCGAGCTGACGTACCTGATCGCCTTGTGCGTGAAGACCGAGCCCTCCTCCTCGAGGAAACTCATTGTCTTTTCGTCGTAGCATTCGGGATGCATCCGGAAGACATCGGTCGCGTTGACGGAGAGGGGGCTGTCGACGAAGACCGGGACGCTCGGGATGCGATCCTCGGCGAAGAGCTTGTGCAAATAGTAGAGGATGTTCTGCGTGCGGCCGACGCTGAACGACGGGATGATGAGCTTTCCGCCGCGCTCGACCACGCGGCTGACGAGCCCGGCGAGCTCGTTCTCCATGTCGCCGGGCGGGTCGTGGTGTCGGCCGCCGTAGGTGCTCTCGATGATGAGCGCGTCGAGTTTCTCGCCGGCCGCGATCGGCTCCGGGTCGCGCAGGATCGGCATCTCGGCGCGGCCGAGGTCGCACGCATAGCCGAGGCGGAGGGGCGAGCCGTCACAGTTGATATCGAGCCGCACGAGCCCGCTGCCGAGGATGTGGCCGGCGTCGTAGAACGTCGCGGTAACATCCGGCAGCGGCGAGAACCGGCGGCGATAACCGACCGAGACGAAGTGGCGGAGAACCTTGACCGCGTCGCTCGTCGCGTAGAGCGGCGGGACCGGTTCCTCGCCCTTCCGCTTGCGCTTCTTGTTGATGTAATTCACGTCCATCTGCTGGATGTAGGCGCTGTCGCGCAGCATGATTGCCGCGAGGTCGCGGGTTGCGTCGGTCGCGTAGATGTTGCCGCTGAACCCCTCCTTGTGCAGGAGCGGCAGGCGGCCGGAGTGGTCGATGTGCGCGTGTGACAGGACGACCGCGTGTATCGATCCGGGGTCGATCGGGAACTTGCGGTTCTTCTCGGCGGCCTCGCGGCGGTGGCCCTGGAACATCCCGCAGTCGATCATCATGCGTCCCGCGGGCGTCTCGAGCACGTGGCACGAGCCGGTGACCTCACCGGCGGCGCCGACGAATGTCAGCTTCGCCATTTTGATCTCCGTGCTAAATCTTGCCGGCCGGCGCCGGTGGCGGCGGCGGCGGTGGCGGCGGTGGCGGCGGCGGCGGCGGCGGGGTGAAGCGCTGGCCCCCGGCCGGCCGGACCTTCACGGCGATGTCGTTCTTGAACTCGGGCAGCGGAATGCTCAGCCCGCCATCCTTGGCGACGATGGACGTCCGGCCCGTGACCTCGCCCTTATATGTGTTCCAGAACTCGGCCGTGTATGAGCCGGGCTGCATTTTCGTGAGCTGCACGGACAGGCCGGCGCGCACGGCCTCCCAGCCCGCGGGCGGCATTTCCTCGGCCGCGCTCATGTCGTAGGCCCAAAGATACGCCGACCGGTTGTTCTTGAGCACGACCGCGCGCGTCTGCGCCGCGTCTGGCCCCACGACCTCGCCGGCTCCCGACTTCAGTCCGCGGTTCCGCAGGTCTTCGCCGCGCGCGAAGTTCGCCAGCGCCTTGTAGTGCGAGTATTTCTTGTGCGAGTCTATGTACGTGAACCACCACAAGAGCGGCGTGCCGACGTGGTCGAGCATGTATCCGGACCAGATGCCGGCGTGGAGGTCGGCTTCGAGTCTCGGCCGCGACGTGGCGAGCGGCGTGCCGCCGTACTCCGTGATCCAGATGGGCTTGTTGTAGCGCCGGAGCGCCCGGCAGGTGTTGTAGAGGAGGGGGACGATCGAGCCTCCGTCTCGCCTGCGATACGCGTCGAGCGCGATGTAGTCGATCTCCGGAATCTCGACGATCTCGCTCTGGACCTTCTCGAAGTCGGTCGAGTAGTGGGTCGTCAGCAGGTGCCGGCCGTGATCGATTTTCTTGAAGTGCGGCGCGATGTCGCGGTGCCAGGCGACCTTCGCCTGGAGGAACCGCCGGTTGTCGTGGTCGTTGAAGGAATGGCCGACCAGGTCGAGTTCGCTCACCAACTCGAACCCCATGATCCGCGTCGCATAGCCCCACCGCGCGACGATGTAGCGCAGCTTCTTCTTGAACTGCTCGCGCGCGTCCATCCGCGAGAAGAAGTCCTTGCAGTCGGCCAGGAAGCCGCCGTTGTCCTCGTTGAACGGATTATCCTTCCATTCCGGATCGACGAACGTGCTGATCTTCCCGTGGTTCTCGAGCACAAGGTGCACGTATATGCCGTGCTTCTCGGCGAGCGAGAGGATGTAATCGAGCTTCCACGCGTGATGCAGGTTGTAGCGGCCGAGGCCGAAGTAGTTCTTCCACCGCGCGGTCCACTCGATGTCGAGCGACCAGCTCGCCATCCACACCTCGGCCACGTTCTCGCCGTGCTCGGCCATGTGCCGGAAGATCACCTCATACGCCTTCGTCCCGCGGTCGTCCTGCGGCTCGATGCCGAGCAGCCTGCAGTTCCGCTCGCTCACGTCGTTCGACGAGTGGACGTTGTGGCCGATGGGATAGAACGGCTGGCCGGTCGAGAACTCGAAATGACGCTTGTCGCGCGCGACGCGAACGTAGCCCTTGTTTCGCGATGCGATGCACGCGAACGAGCGCGGCTTCGTCGTCAGCGTCGCCGGCCGCACACCCGTCCGGTCGGCCACCTTCAGGATGTAGGTATACTTGCCTGGTGTGTCAGGTGCGAAGCGGATCTTCCATCCGCCCGCGCCCACGGGCACGAGGTCCTCGAGCAGCCGCCACGTCTTCTGCCGGCCCTTCTCGACCATCGTCATGTTCGTCACGCGGTCGACCCGCACGAAATCCTGGTGGTAGAAGCCCGGCACGGTGAACTTGCGGCCGTCCGGGCCGGTGAACTCGGCGTCGACCGTGACGACCTCGGGATCGAACGGGTTTGCGAACGACCGGTTGATGTCGAACGTCAGCTCGAACTTCGCGAACCGCGCCACCTCGGCCGCGCCCGGCCGGAAGTCCGTAATCGCCAGCGGCGGATGCTCGACCTCGCCCGCCTCGATCCTGATCGCGTCGACGTGAACAGGCCCGTCGAACGACCGCTCGGAGAAGAGCTTGATGCCGACCGACTTCATCTCAGCCGCGGCCCCGTTGCTCCAGCGCCGGAAATGACCCAACGGCTGCACCTGCGAGCTTTGCGGCGACAGGTCGAACTCGACCCGGCTCCAGCGGCCGGGATACAGCGGCCGATGCCGCACGCACTGATACCACAGCCCGTCCTTGCTCTTCAGGAAGACCAGTGTCTTCAGCGTCGGGGCGGCCGACTTCGGAACGAACACGTAGTAGCTCAGCTTCGGCGTCTTGGTCACGTCGAGCGAGATCAGCCGCTGGATCGTCGCCGTGCCGGGGAACTCGCGCAAGACCGCGAGCGACCGGGCGCCCTCCTTCGCCGCCGTGTCGGCCCGCTGGATCGAGCAGCCCAGCGCCGTCCAGCCGCCGGTACTCGCCTCGAAATCCCAATCGTGCTCCGCCCCGCCGGCGTTCGGCGCGGACAGGGCGAGCGCGGACGCGACAACGATTGCCGGCACAAGCAAGCTGCGATTCAGTTGGAAGAACAGCAACGCTGCGGCCCTCCGTGTGGCGATTCTGGCGGCGGACGTTTCCGGCACGCACAAGTCGCGGACCAAAACCTTATTATAAGCGCCGGCCCGCCGGCCCGCAACGCCGGCAATGCCGTTTCCTTATCGCCCAACGGGACAGGGCCAAATACTAATTGTCAGGTAACACTTCAGCCAAATGAAGAAGCAGAATCGCTTCGGTAGGCCGGCGCTGCGCCGCTTTCGTAGCACGGGCATCCTGCCCGTGATTCCACGGCCTGGAAGGCCGTGCTACGACGGTGTGCCGACCACTTCACTTAGCTGAAGTGTTACATTGTCAGAAAAATAGTACATGACACTCTTGTCCAAGATAACTTTCTCTTGGACAGCATACTGATGACAACTGGGCTGGCCCATATGTCGGCAAGAGGCACCCGAGGGCGTCCTGAGCCGTTTTGTGGCCTTTTTGGGCATCGCTCAACGGAGCCTGGCGTCTTGGACAGCATATTCTGGACAAGGACAACCTCACCTCCGGGCCTTGGCGAAACTTGTCCGAAACGGCGTTTCAAGGGGTTCTACGAGGGCCTCGACCGGGAAACTCGACTATCTTGGACAGCAGTGAGTACATGATTAGTATGCGCCCCTTGTACATCGCGGAGCACTCTCAATGGGGTCCTGAATGCATGTGATCGGCATAACACTCCATGTTGATGGCGCGAAGCGCCGGGCCCACAAGACCTGGCGCGCCGTCCTCGCGCCGCACCGCGCTTGAGCGGAGCGAACGCCTGGCGGGAGGTGCCCACGCACGTTCGGTCTGGCTTACCCCAGCAGCTTCGTGAGCCGGTCCATCCCCTCCTCGATCACGTCGATTGACGTGGCGTAGGAGAGGCGGATGTGGTGGTCGCTGCCGAACGCGATCCCGGGCACGACGGCGACGTGCGCCTCGTTCAGGCATACGTTCGCGAGGTCGAGCGAGCCGCCGATCCGCACGCCGCCGATCTCCTCGCCGATGAGCTCGGCGATGTTCGGGAACGCGTAGAACGCGCCCTTCGGCGTGCGGCAGCGAACGCCGCGCAGCGCGTTGAGGCGCTCGACGATGACCGCGCGGCGCCGGTCGAACTCGGCCCGCATCGCCGCAACCGTCTCCTGGCTGCCCGTCAGCGCGGCGGCGGCGCCCTTCTGCACGAACGACGTCGGCCCCGACGTCGCGTGGCTCTGAAGCTTGTTGACCGCGCCGATGATGTCGGACGGGCCGGCGAGGTAGCCGACGCGCCAGCCGGTCATCGAGTAGGCCTTCGACAGCCCGTTGCAGACGATCGTCAGCTTCTTGATCTCGGGGCCGAACGACGCGATGCTCCGCTGCTCGACGCCGTCGTAGACGAGCTGCTCGTAGATCTCGTCGGACACGACGTTCACGCCGTGGGCGACGATGACGTTCGCAATGGCCTCGAGCTCGCCGGGCGTGTAGACCGAGCCGGTCGGGTTGCTCGGGCTGTTGATGACGACGAGTTTGGTGTTATTGTTGATCGCGGCCTCGAGCTGCGCGGGCGTGAGCTTGAAGTCGTTCTCCTCGACGGCATCGACGATGGCCGGCCGGCCACCGGCCAGCTTCGCCATTTCGGGATAACTCACCCAGTACGGCGCGGGGATGAGAACCTCGTCGCCCGGGTCGATCATCGCCTGCATGAGCGTGTAGAGCGCGTTCTTGCCGCCGACGGCGACGCTGACGTCGCCGGGCGAGTACTCGAGGGCGTTGTCGCGCCGGAGCTTCTCGACAATGGCCTCGCGGAGTTCCACGATGCCGGCGACGGGCAGCGGGTACTTGGTGAAGCCGGCATTGAGAGCGTCGACGGCCGCCTGCTTGATGTGGCCGGGCGTGTCGAAGTCGGGCTCGCCCGCTCCGAAGCCGACGACGTCGATGCCCTTCGCCTTCATCGCCTTCGCCTGCGAGCTGATGGCGAGTGTGGGCGACGGCGTTACGGCCAGCGCTCGTTTCGAGACGGCCATCTGCGGGTCCTCCGTGTGTCTGTGTGGCGCCCTCACCGGCCGAGTGCGAGGCGGGCGGCGAGGACGTCGGGCAGGCCGGCCTTCCGGATCTTGGCCTGCGCGTGTGCTATGTCATACTCTATGCGCCGCAGTTCGACCGTCTGCGTGCCGGAATCGTAGATGGCGTAGCAGGCGCGCGGGTCGTCGTCCCGCGGCTGGCCAACGCTGCCGACGTTGATGATCGCCTTCGGCGCGTGCCGCAGCTCGATCTCCGTGCTCTGCGTGTACGTCACCGAGTCCTGGCCTTCGTTCTCGAGGAACGCGATCGGCACGTGCGAGTGGCCCAGGAACGCGACCTTCGTCGTCATCGCGTGAAACGAGACCTGTGCCGCCAAGACCGTCTCGATGTACCCGAACTGCTCCGGGCTGTGGACGGTCCCGTGCGCGAGGGTGAGGTCGTCGGTGACGGCGACAAGGTCGAGCGCGCCGAGGAACTCGGCGTTGTCCACGGACAGCCGCTGGCGCGTCCACAAGACCGCCTGGCGCGCGTGCGCGTTGAAATAGGCGACATCGAGCCGCCCGATGACGGCCTGGTCGTGGTTGCCGACCACACAGGCGAACTCGTTCTCGTGGACGGCGCGGATGCATTTCCGCGGCTCGGCGCCGTAGCCAACAACATCGCCGACACAGAGCCGGCGCTCTATCTCCTTGTCTTCCATGTCCTTAAGGACGGCGCGGAACGCGTCCCAGTTCGAGTGAATATCTCCGAGAACGGCGTACCTCATCAGGGGCTTACCCGAAGGAGAGCGGAACACGCGCGGCGCCTACGCCACTTCGCGCCGCCGGAACAACAGGACCGCGACGCCCAGCACCGCGGCAGCATATAGGAAACCATATAGAGAGCCATATATCCATACGCTCGGGCCCACGCGGGTGATCCCGGTCGCCAGCGGATCCGTCAGGTTCAGGTTCTCGAAGTTCGGCAGCAAGCGGCACAGGGCGATGACGGGCCACGACGCGGCCCTGCCGAGCGCGCCCGAGACGCCGCCGCCCATGTCGGCCTCCGTCAGCGCCCTGCCCAACTCGCGCGAGAGGTTTCCCAGCACGAAGATCGCCGCGCAGAACAGCGCGTTGAAGACCAACGGCAGCCGGGTCGAAACGGCGACCGCGACCGCAGCGATGACCATTACATGAGCGAACGCCAAGACAAACGCCTCGGGCAAGACGCCCATCCGTTCTGCGAGGAACGTCCGCGCGTTGCCCACGAAGCTCGCCAGGCCCGGGCTGGCTGCGCGCACGTAGCGCGTGTCGACGTACCCGCCGCGGGCCTTCCCCGTCTCCTTCAGCTCGGCGGCAAGCGGGGCGCGCGCCACCAACTGCGAAGACTGGCCCGTCAGCAACATCAGGAAGTCGCCCACCGACTGCAAGTAGTCCAGCCCCTGCCCCTCGCGCCGGCTGACCAGTTCCCCATAGCTCTCGGCGACCTGAAGCGCCCCCTGTCCCGTCGCGAGCGCCGGAAGTTCCGTCACGGCCAGGCATGGGTTGGCTCGCCACTTGTCGATCCGAGTCGGCCCTTGCACCTCGGCCTCCGTCCACCACGCAGTCAACATTGAGACGGCGGCCATTACGAGGAACGCCGCCAGGATCGCCATCATTATGCCGGTGAACTTGCCGAGGATGATCTCGCAGCGCTGGATTGGCTTCGCAAGAAGCGTGAGGATCGCCCGGCTCTCGATTTCGTCCGCCAACACCCTCGACGCCGTGAACACGGCGATCACGATCCCGCACACAAGCGTCGACGCGACCGACATCTGCCGTATCGCGTTGTACCCCGTCTCCGCGTCGAAATGATAGAAGTTGAGAAACTGAGCGGCGAACGTGACGAACGCCATCATTACCAGGATGATGATCGAGACCGGCTGCCGCACGGCCTCACGCCAAGTCGCTGCTGCAACGGTCCAGATTCGCATGACCACCCCTGACAAAATCAACTCACCCACTGTGTGCAATGCGATTATAGGTAACGCCGGCCTTTGCAGGCAAGCGAAAAAAAGGTCGATTGGCCCGATTTTGCTGCTAAAATATGTTCCACGTGAAACGCGCCGGGCCGCTCCCGGCAGCGCGGAGACTTGGCCGCTCGTGAAAACAACCTTTGCTATTGCCAACCAGAAGGGCGGCGTGGGCAAGACTACGACGGCCGTCAACCTCGCCGCGAGCCTCGCCCTCGCCCGCAACCGATGCCTCCTGATCGACATCGATCCCCAGGGCAACGCAACATCCGGCCTCGGCTCCGAAAAACCCCGAGAAGGCGGGACCGACACCGCGCTCACTGCACCCGAACGCCCGGATACCTGGATCGAAAAGACGCGGATCGAGAACTTGGCGCTCGTCGCCGCCACCGACAAGCTGGCCGACGCCGAACTCCTGCTGCGGCACGAGGTCGACCGCTGCCGCCAACTCAAGCGCGCCCTCGCAGCCGTCGAGGAAAAGTTCGACTATGTCATCATCGACTGCCCTCCTTCGTCCGGCCTCCTCGCCCTGAACGCGCTCGTCGCCGCCCGCGAGGTCATCATCCCGGTCCAATGCGAGTACTACGCGATGGAGGGGCTCGCGCAAATGCTCGACACCCTCGCGGCGGCGCAGGCCGAACACGGCTCCGAGGCCGGGATCGGCGGATTCCTCTTCACAATGTACGATCCGAATGTGCCCCTGGCGCGGGACATCGTGGCCGACGTGCTAAAGCACTTCGCCAACAGTACTTACCGGGCCTGGGTGCCCCGTGACCCGATCCTCGGCGAGGCGCCCAGCCACGGATTGCCGGCCATAGAATACGACCCGCGATCACGCGGAACCAACGCGTACCTTCAACTGGCAAGGGAGATTATCGATGCCAACTAGCAAACTCGGAACGTCCCTCGAGAGCCTCCTTGCAAAGCACAAACCGGCCAAGAAGACGCCCACCCCGCCGCAGCCCCCGGCTACCAGCGACGAGATCCTGCATATCCCAGTTGCCGACATCAAGCCCAACCCGTCGCAGCCCCGCCTCGATTTCCAGGAGGACGCCTTCCAAGAGCTCGTTCAGTCCGTGCGGCAGAACGGCATCATCCAGCCCGTCATCGTCCGCCGGTCCGGAGATGCATTCGAACTGATCGCCGGCGAGCGCCGCTGGCGCGCCGCCAAGGCCGCAGGCCTCAGCGCCGTGCCCGCGCAGGTCCGAAACGTCGATTCCGCCAAGGCCTTCGAACTCTCAGTCATCGAGAACATCCAGCGGCAGGACCTGAACGCCATCGAGAAGGCGACCGCCTACAAACGGCTCATCGAGACCTTCGAGCTGACGCAAGAGCTGGCCGCACAACGACTTGGGATAAACCGCAGCACGATGGCCAACGTCATGCGCCTCCTCGAACTCCCAAGTGAAATCCAGGACGCTGTTTCACGTGGAACAATCAGCATGGGCCACGCACGTGCCCTCCTCTCGCTCCGAACGGCCGAAGAGCAACTGACCGTCTGGCGAAAGACCGAGAAGAACGACCTCTCCGTCCGCCAGGTCGAGAAGCTCGCTGCAAAGGGCGGCGTCAGCTCGAGGCGCCCCCGCAGGCGGCCCGACGACAACAAGGAGCCGCACATCCGGGACCTCGAAGAGCAGCTACGCGGCGCACTCGGCACGAAGGTCTCCATCGTCGCCACCAAGCCGAACGCCGGCCGCGTCATCGTCGAGTACTATTCGCTCGACGACTTCGATCGCATCGTCGAGCGCGTCCTCGACCGCCCGAACGTCACCAGCTTGTAGCGCGCTCCAACGCCCCACGAGCCTCAGGGCGCCTCCTGCTCCCCAACGTCGCGAAATCGTAGAGCGCGGGGCTGTTGAAAAAGGCTCAGGAACCGCCGACTTACAAAGTCGGCCTACAGGAACGACCGTTTCGCGGCGGTCTGGAGAGCCCCTTGTAGGCCCGCTCTGTGAGCGGGCGGGCTCTTTCAACAGCCCCAGCGCTCCAACGCTCCACGAGCCTCAGGGCGCCTCCTGCTCCCCAACGTCGCGAAATCGTAGCGCGCCCGAGTATTTCCCGGACCCCGAAGCGTCTCCCTCGCGGCGCGTCCCGCTCCGCCGTTGGCTTGCCTGCCTGTGGAGCCGTCCCCGGCCGCGGCTGCACCGCCCGCACGTCACGCGGACGTTCCGCGGCCTCCTGAACGGGTTCGAGCGCCGACATTCGGCGCGCATGCGCGCTGCGCATGCTTTTTCGCGGAGTTTTTGGCGCAGCGCATGCGCGCGCGCATGCACCCGCGTTCGCTCCGCCGCGGAAGAGCCTGCCATAATGGCAGCCGCGTGCGGCTCTTCGCCCGCTCAGCCGGTCGCGCGCGGCCCCTGGCCCGCCAGACCCGGTTCGTCGCCTGGCTGGGCCCGTTCTCAACATCTCCACCAGCCGGCGTCGGACGCCGGGCCCGCATGCTCGGCCGGCGCAAGGGCCGCTGGCCGTAATGCTATAGCGGACTCTATAGAGTCACGCGCACCGCGGCAGCGGGAAATCGGTTCGCCATGCGGCCGCGCGTGTGGTGGAATACATGGCACGCGGCGGCGCGTACCGCCCCTGCGCGGCGGCCGTCCGAAAAAGCAACGCAGAAAACAGTGACTGCTGAATCAAGAGGGGGACGTGATTGGGAAGCGAACGATCCCGAGCACGGCCGACGCGTTCGGCGAGGCGTTCGGCGAGCACGACCCAGGCTTGGCCCGCATCGCGCTGGAGGCGACGGCAAACTGGTACTGGGCGGTGGACGTGCTGGAGGAGTTGGGGCTGGAGGCGCACCTGGCGAACCCGCTGAAGGTCCGCCTGATCGCGGAGAGCACGATCAAGACGGACACGGTGGACGCGACGGCGCTGGCTCATCTGCTTCGCCTGAACTACCTGCCGGAGAGCCGGATCACACCACAGGCGATGCGTCTTCTGCGCGAACGGCTGCGGTACCGGATCACGCTGGTTCGGATCCGGACGGGCCTGAAGGCGCGGATTCACGCGGTGCTCGGGAAGTGCGGCGTCATGCCTCCGAAGCTGAGCGACCTGTTCGGGAAGACGGGCCGGGAATGGCTCGACCAGGTGGCCTTGCTGCAAGAGTACCGCGACAACCTCGACGGCTACCTTCGGACCATCGACTTCCTGACCGACGAGATCGGCCAGGTGGAGAGTTGGCTGAAGGAGCGAATGAAGCCGAGCCGCGACGCACGGCTCCTGATGGACATTCCCGGGATCGGGCTGTTCGGTGCGGCGCTCATCCTGTCCGAGATTGGCAATATCGGGTTCTTCCG
>JBDREM010000288.1:0-9723 GCA_043819695.1 Planctomycetota bacterium | reverse complement strand
CCCTCGACCCTCTGCGCAGCTGGTCCGCCTGCCCGTGCCGGCCCACAGCCGGTTCAGGCGGGATCGCCGCGACGGCAACACTCCGTCATCACACGTGAGATATACATGGGACACAAGGCTAATTAGCGTTGCCGTCCCGGGCCTCCTGCCCGGTGAGATACCAACGGGCTCCTTTGGTGCGTCCGACGCACTGAATCCGTCCTTCCTTTCTCAACTCAGTCAGCAGTGCCTGAATTGTCCGCCTGGATACATCTGGCAGCACCTGTTGCAGCTCTGAGAGTCGAGAGCCAATCCTTTGATTGTTCTTGATATGCTTTACCAGCAATTCCTTGTTTGTATCGCGATCCAGTCCTCGTCGAACACCCGCTTCAACATGTCGGGCGTCATTGGCGCCAAGCTGTCGCCGCTCCGCATCCAGTACGCGCCGTCTACTTGGATGGGCATGCCGGCCGGACGAGCAGGAACATGGAACACAAGCACCCGGCCGTCTGGGTGCTGGAGTTCCTCTGCATCGATCCGAACATGCAGCCCCCTGACCAAGCCCGACTTCGTGTGCTTCAATTGGCTCCCGGGGAATGCGTTCGTGCCAACGATGACGCGCGGCCTCTTGTCCGTGACGCCAAGAATCACCTTGCCGCCACCTTCGTTGGCGATCGCACAGCAGTATTTCGTGGGCTTGCGCGAGTCGAACTGCCCCTTGGCCTCCTTGAACTCCATGTGCTCGGATTCGTCCGCCTCGAGCCATTTCCCAAGCTGCCTCAGCGTGTTCTCGGACATCGCTGTTCCTCAGAACCTGTAAACCAGCCAGATCGCGGCCGCCTAATCCTCCAACTCCGGCCCTTCTTCCGCCGGCTCCTCGTCCACCGGTTCCTCTTCGGGCTCCGGCTTATTGAGCCACGGGTCGGCGGCGTCCTTGTCGCGGCGCCAGATGAGCCGCTCGGCCACCTGCCAGTTCTCGTCGAAGAACCCCGCGACGACCGCCTGGTTCGTCTTGTCGTAATCGACGCCCTTCCGGAAGATGACGAAGTCGGGCAGCAGGTCGAGCTTGTGATTTGGCGAGAGCCCGCCGCCGTGCGGCAGGCCCGAACGCACCACGACGAGGCGCGCCGGGTTCAGCGGGTTCGGATAGACCATCACGAGCCCGTGGTCCTCGCCGCTGTATTTCTTGCCCTGAAACTCGAAGCCCTGGCCGGTGATCTTGACCGGCAGCTTGCCGGCGATCTTCCGAAGAACCGAGTTGTCCGACGGCGTGCCGTAAAGGATGAGGTTCGAGCGCCCGATGTCGGCCGCGGTCACCTGCGCGTCGATCTTAACGAGTGGCATCGACTTCGTGAAGAGGAGCCATTCGATCGCCGCGCGCTGAAGCTCGCCCCTGAACCGCGCGACGTCCGCCTGCTTGCCCTCGCCGGCGCCGACGACGATCGTGAAGCGCCGGTTGTACGCCTCCTTCACCGGGCCGCAGAGGCGGGGCGTCTTGCGCAGCTTGCCGGCGCGTGCCGCCGGCTCGATGTCGAACGTCGCCGGCCCGGGCGCGCCGATCTTCCGCTCCTTCCCGTTCACCTTGACGACGAGCTTCGGCCCCTCGCCGACGAGCTCCTTCGAGAGGTCGAGGCGGAGCGACGCGACGTTCCGCGTCGTCACGTCGAGCGCGGTCTTGTCCGCGTTGAACTTCGCGTGCACCTTCACCGGCTCGCCCCACCGCGCAAGCTCGAGCACGGTGACCCAATACGCGCGCCGGTACTTGATCGTCCGGGTGATGAAGTCGACCTCGGGCGGCCGCGCGTCCCGCTTCCGTTCCGCCATCCACTTGAAGACGGCGTCGTCGCGGAGCACCCTGCTCAGGATCCAGTGGTCTTCGCCCTCGAGCTCGCGGAGGGTGACGTCCGCTCCCATCTTCTTCAGCGTCGCGGCGAGCCGCCGCGGCTGCTCGGGCTTGACGAGCGTGTCCTCGCGGCCGTGGTACATCAGGATCGGCAGGCTGCGAAAGTTGCCGGCCATCTCGGCGCCGAACTCGGCGTCGATGAGGTGCCGCTTGTACGGCTCGACCTTCTCGCGGTCGAGATCCTGCCAGAGGTAGTAGTCGGCGCGGCTCGAGAGCGCGACGATGCCCGCCCAGACGTCGGGATAATGCCCGCCGATGGTGAACGTTCCCATCCCGCCCATCGAGTAGCCGAAGAGGAAGACGCGGTCGGCGTCGATAGGGTATTGCAGCGCGAGCAGTTGGAAGACGTGAATGACGTCGACCTCGCCGACGCCCTGGAAGTCGGTGTTGCTGCGGGCGAACGGCGCGACGAGGTAGTAGCCGTGCTTGTCGCAGTAGTCGAGCAGCGACGGCGGGATCATCTCCCAGTTGAGCTTGTTGAGCTCGGGGTTGTAGCCGTGCAGGTAAACGATCACGGGCAGATGCTTGATGCCGTCGTGCTGGTTCGGCACGTAGACGTAGTAGGGCTGGGGCGAGTCGTCGATGCTCGAGATGTAGGCGTGCTCGGTGAGGCCGCGGACGTCGAGCGGGCGGCGCTTGTGCTTCTCGAGGCGCGTCACAGCGAGGTCGCAGGCTTTCAGCTCGGCGACGACGTTCGCGGCGGACTCGCCGGCGTCGGCCTCGCTGCGCGCATAGAGCTGCGCCTTCTCGATCTTGAGCTGCGCGAGCGCGACGTCGGGCTCGGTATAGCGCTGCCGCGGCTCGAGCTGGAGCTCGGCGTTCGTAAGCCGCTTCTGCAGCCCGCGCATCCACGCCGACACGCCCTCGGCCACGTAGAAGACCTCGTTCAACTCGGCGATCTTGCCGCCGCGGTAGAGCACGTCGGCCCGGACCGTGTACGTCGGCGCCTTCGCGTCCTCGGGCACGAGCCACGGCAGCGCGACGGCGCCGCCGGCGAAATCCTTCGCGTCGATCTTCCGCGGCTCGAACTGCCGAACACAGCGGCCCTCGTGATCGACGATCATCGCGCGGACCGTCACCTCGCCCTCCAGAGCCGGAAGCCCCGCCGGCGCATGCACGCGCGCCGGAACCGCTGCGCCCGCGCGAACCACGCTCGCGCCGGGCGCGGACAAGGCGAGCGACTGCTCAAGCAGCCCGGCCTCGCGCTCGTCCGGCACGCGGAGAACGACGTCGACCGGGATCGGCCGCGGCCCGTCACCGGGCTTGATGAAGCTGAGGTTGAAGAACGCGTTCGGCCCGCTCGACGCCACCTTCAACAGCAGGTGGTGCGCCTTCCCCTTCTCGAGCTTGACCTTCGCCGTCTTTCTGACGAGCAGCGGATCGTCCTCCCCCTCTTCGAAGACCCGCTTGCCGTCGAGCCACGCCGCGCCCTTCGCGTAGAACGTCGCGAACAGGTCGTACGTGCCGGCCTCGCGCGCGCGGAGCTCGCAGGCCGCGTAGATGACCGACTCGCCCCGCTTCAGGCAGTGCGGATGGAGATTGACGAACGAATCGTTGAACGCCCTGCCTCGCCACTCGACCGGGCCGCCGCCCTCGGCCCGCCGGAACCCGCTCGTCTCACCCATCTTCTTCGGCAGCAAGTCCTTCTCGAATCCGGCGTCGGGATCGTAGGGAAACACCGGGGCGATCAGCCACGTCGTGATCGCGCCGTCCGGCGAGAGGCGGCACTCGACCGCGCTCGCGGTCTGGATGCTGAGCAGGCACAACGCCGCAACCATGCCGCCTCGAACGAGCCACTTCGTCATTCCTTCCCTTCCTCCTCATTCGCGGCGGCTGCCGCGCCGCAACTATCGCCTGTGTCGCCCGGCGCTGACCTTCGAGTGCGCCTCCGCCGCCGGCGCCTGCGGATCATCTCGATCCCGACGACCGCCGCTGCGCGGTCACGCGCTCCGCATCGTCGCCCTGTGTCGGTTCTGCCTTCCACTCCTCCACCCGCATTATTCTACGCCACGCCGCGAGCGCGTGCAAGCCGGTCGCGCCGCCGCACAGCGGCGGCCGGCGGGCGGCGGCGACAGTTTCCTGCTTGCAGGCGCGGGGCAGGTCTGCTATACAGGTCACTGGATTCGGGCGGCCGCCGATGTGCGGCGGACACAACGGATTGCAGGACGGGATACGTGAGCATACGACTGAAAGGACCGATGCAATGGCCGAGATGACGAGCCGCGAGCGATTCGGGCGCGTGTACGAGCACAGAGAGGCTGACCGCGTGCCGATGCTGGGGAGCCCCTGGGGCACAACGATGGAGCGCTGGCGCCGCGAAGGAATGCCGAAGGACGCCGGCTTCACGGACTACTTCGGCCTGGATCAGACGGCCAGCGTCGGCGGCGACACCAGCCCGCGGTTCGAGACGAAGATCATCGAGGAGACCGACGAGTATGTGATCGCCAAGGACGGGTGGGGCACGACGGCGAAGAACTGGAAGCACGCGGCCTCGACGCCCCACTGGCTCGACCGGACCATCGTCGACCGCGTCTCCTGGGAGATGGCGAAGGCGCGCATGGTGATGGGCCCCGACCGAATCAACTGGGATCACCTGAAGGCCAATCACAAGACATGGCGCAAGAAGGGTGTCTGGATTCAGGGCGGCCTGTGGTTCGGGTTCGACGTGACCCACGCACGCATCGTCGGCACCGAGCGGCTCTTGATCATGATGATGGATGAGCCGGAACTCGTGATCGACATCTTCAACACGCAGCTCGACTGCAGCTTGCAGCTGCTCGACATGATCTGGGACGCGGGCTACGAGTTCGACGCCATCGCCTGGCCCGACGACATGGGCTACCGCAACGGGCCGTTCTTCTCGCTCGACACGTACCGCGAGATTCTCAAGCCGGTTCAGAAACGCGCGATCGACTGGGCGCACGATAAGGGCATCGTCGCCCACCTGCACTCCTGCGGCAACATCAACAAGCTGCTGCCCGAGCTGATCGGCATCGGCCTCGACGCCCTCAACCCGCTCGAGGTCAAGGCGGGAATGGACCCGATCCACATCAAGAAGACGTACGGCGACCGGCTCGTTCTCCACGGCGGGCTCAACGCGATGCTGTGGGACGACATCGGCCAGATCGAGGCCGAGATGCGCCGGCTGATGCCCGTGCTGAAGGAGAACGGCGGATACATCTTCGCCGAGGACCACTCCATCCCCGACAGCGTCAGTCTCGAGAACTACAAGAAGATCGTCGCGCTCGGGAAGGAGCTTGGGGCCTACGGCTGAGGGCCGGCGGGGCGGGCCGAGCGGGAGCCGTCTCTGTTCTCAGGCCTTTTCCCACCGGAGCACAATGAACGCTCGTTCGAGCCTTGAGGCTAACTACAGAAGTGCTTGGCGACGCTGTTTCTTGCACCAGTTTCCACGCCCTTGGCGGGGTCGCCGAGAAGGCGACGCAAGTCCTCGGAGCGAAAGGTTCCGGTCCTAGCGAAGTACTCCCTCATCTCCCGAATCCAACCGGGCTCGACGACCTCGCGCTTCAGTCGCTCGAACTCGGCAACTCCGGCATTGCTGCCACCAGCCTTCCGACTTCTCATGGTCGATCCTCCTGTGCTTCTTGGGCAGCTATTGCTTCGGCCATCCGCTTGTGTCGCACCCACCGAAACTTCCGGTCCGACGAGATCACAGCGACTTCAATTGGCCCGCCGCACACAGGGGCCAAATGAGAGAACTTCATCGCCTTGATTGTAGTATAGATGCTTGCGTAAACCCAGTCAATGGCCTCTCGGAGCGGCAAGTCCCAAGGTTGGCCGAGAGCCCCTTGGTCAATCAACTCGAACAACTCGTCCGGGGTTCCAGTCCACTTCCCGCTCTGCAGGATTCTGTCATAGAGCGGGAAATCCATGGCGAAGATCAGGCGCTCGATTAGATTCGGACACCCCCAGAACCTGGCATTGCCCAATGTCACGGGCTGAGGTTCGGGCGGCGCTGTTTGCAGCGGGTCGAAGAGAATCTCATACGCTCCGAGACCACGGGCGGCGCCCCGGCGACCGCCCAAACAGAACCCGCCCGAGAGGTTGTGGCACAACCACCCAAGCTCGGCTTCTTCATCGTCATTTCGCCCCTCTGCCTTGGCGTCCAATTCCTGCGCACGACTCAACTCGTCCGGAAAAGCAGCCTCATACTGGACCCGGAACATTGATGCGGCGAGTCGCGCTATGGCCTCGAGCGAATCCAAGTTCTGATTCTTGGCCTCGTCTGCGGTCTCGGCGATGAGCGTTCTGTGGCTCTTGTTGCCCAGGGAGCCCAGTCCCCACAGGACGACGGCCACGGTTGCCCCCGGCTCGCCAAACTCGAACACCTTCTGCGCGAAATTGTAGTGATGCTGAGAACCCGGCTGCCCACCGCGTCCGGCCACAAACATCGTGGTCGTGCTGTCGGCACCGAAAACGACGCCCTCGGCGGAAAGATAACAAGCCGCTATGGTCATGTGTGAACGCCCACCTGCCCTTGCGCAACTCTAATTAGAACTAAACCGGACTGCCGTGTCAATGCGCATTCGCGCAAAGCAGACGAAGCCCAAGTCTACACCAGATGGGGGCGTCAGAGCCATCAGACCTTCTCCCACCGGAGCAGGTTGGCGACCTGCGCGAGCGTCGATTTGCCCTCGGTGATCTCGGCCCGAATGCGGTTCTCTTTTTCGAGGCAGTCCTGCCCGCGGTTCGCAATCTCGACTGCGCGCTCCCTCGGCACGACGAGCACGCCGTCGTCGTCGCCGATGATCCAGTCGCCGGGGCAGACGCGGCGGCCGCAGACGCGGATCGGCACGCCGATCTCGCCCATGCCCTTCGGCTCGCCGGCGTGCGACGCGACGTGCTTCGTGAAGACGGGGAAGCCCAGCTCGCGGATGTCGGCGCTGTCGCGGGCCGCGCCGTCGATGACGACGCCCGCCAGCCCCTTCTGCATCGCGCTGTTCGTCGCGAGATCGCCCCAGATCGCCGGCGGCACGCCGCCGGCGGCGACGACGATGACCGAGCCGGGCTCGGCGACGTCGATCGCCTCGACCGGCTTCGCCCAGTCGCCGGGATACGTCCGCACGGTGACCGCGCGGCCGACCATCTTCACGCCGGGCACGAGCGCGCGGATGCCGTCGAGGCACGGCGCGCGGTGGTTGCCGTCGGAGATGTTCGCCGTCGACGCCAGCTCGAAGACCTCGCGGATCCCCTCCTCGGCCGCGGCGCGTTTGTAGAGCTTCGTCTCGATGCTGACACCTTCGTCGACGGCCTTCCGCAGCTCGGCGGTCGCCTGCCGCGCGTCCTTCGCCTTGATGAGCGCCCCGCCGACGATCACGATGCCGGCGCCCGCGGCGATGGCGTCGGCCGCGGTCTCGGAGTTGATCCCGCCGGCGACCGAGATCGGGATGTCGACCGCGGCGGCGATGGCCTTGACCGCCTTGAACGGGTCGCCGCCCGTCATCTGCGCGTCGATTGGCGTGTGCATGCAGACGAGGTCGGCGCCCCCACTCGGCGGCCTGCTTCGCCCGCGCGGCCGGGTCGGCCGTGCCCATCAGGTCGACCTCGACCTCGAGGCCGTAGTTCTTGCCGGCGCGGATCGCGTCGATGATCGTCTCGTCGGACGCGACACCCATGACGACCGCGACGTTCGCGCCGGACTTCGCCGCCATCTCCATCTCGGCGCGGCCCGCGTCCATCGTCTTCGTGTCACACACGATCTTCTTGTCGGGGAATTCCTTGCGGAGCGCGCGGACGGCCTCCATCCCCTCGCTCTTGAGGAGCGGCGTGCCGACCTCGAGCCAGTCGGCCCCGCCGTCGGCCGCCTCGCGCGCCAGCTTGAGCGCCCGCGGCAGCTCGTCAAAATCCAACGCGACCTGAATGATGGGTTTCATCGTTTCTCTCTTGCTCTTACTCTTGCTCTTACTCCTAATCTTACTCCTCCCGGTCTGACCCGACGCCCTGAGGCCCGGTCCTCCACGAGAGTAAGAGCACGATTAAGAGCAAGAGCAAGAAGCTGTGCCACGGCAATGTTCCCGGTCACGGCGCGAACCTCGCGCCGCAGCGGTCCGATTCCCAGACCGTGACGCTCTTCACGCCGACGGCCGCCGGCATCGCCGCCGCGAGCCGCTCGCAGATGTGCTTCGCCACGTTCTCGGCCGTCGGATTGACCTCATCGAACGGCTCGGTCTCGTTCAGAAACACGTGGTCGAGCCGGCCGGTGATCTCCGCGAGCGCCGCTTTCACATCCTTGAAATCGATCAGCATGCCGACGTCGTCCAGCCGCTCGCCGCGGAGGACGACGGCGATCTTGTAGTTATGGCCGTGGAGGTTCTCGCAGGCGCCCTCGTATTCTCGGAGCCTGTGTGCCGCGGCGAACTCCGTCTTGACCGTCAGTTCGAACAAGCCATCATCCTCGCACCGTCCTCCGAGATTATAGGAGGCAAGCGGGGGGCAGTCAAATGGCGGGTGGGGGAGCGTGACCTGCCGATCACCTCCGGCCGGAGGGGACATTCAGGGACTTGATGTAAAGCTTCCAAGCGCGTTCGAGTTTGCCGATGTTGTCGCCGAAAGCTGCCTTGAACGCCTCGTCGTGCGTCTTCTGATCGCGGATCATCTCCAGGTATGATCCCAAACGCTTCCGATAGATCCCGTTCTTGTACCCCATCAGGAAGTGAACGAACGACCAGGCCTCGCAGTAGCAGAGCTGATCGAAGTTCGCCCGCTCGCGCGCCAACAGATCTGCCAGGGGGATGAACTTGTCGTCCCGGAGAGCCGCTTGCACCACGAGGAGCCGGGACCCGTCAACGACACCGGTGACGAGCCGCGCGCCTCGCCACTGGCTGGGTTCGAAGTAGGTCGCCAGACCTTCGCTCGCCCATACGCGCAGATTGAACTTCGCGTCGATCGTCAAGCCGGCGAAGAGGTGCGTCGTCTCGTGCAGGAGGATGGTCATGATCTGAGACTCGCCCTGGCCTGTGTCGCACGCCACCACTTCCCAAGGCCGACCGCCGAACTGAAGCAGTCGGCCCGTGCACTGCTGGGCCACCTTCGGTACCGGGAACCCGTGTTTGGCCATGTAGTCCATGAGTTCCTTCTGTGTCTCAAAGATGATCACCGGGGTCTTCGGCCTCTTTGGGTCCGGCGTCATCTTGAAGAACTTCCGCATGACGACCGAGAAGCGCTCCAGGGTTGTGCCCGCCTTGATGCAGAGCGTTCTGGAGATGTTCGACTTGACGATGAAGTGCTTCGTCTCGCTCTGGTGTTTGAACTGAAGCTCTTGCGCTCCGGCTCGGACCGAGAAGACGAGCACCCCAACGCAAACCACGAACCGAGGGTGTAGTACGCTCCGCATGGTTAACCCCCGAGCACAAGAAGTGAGATCCAAGTGTTGCGGATTCTAGCTCGACGCGCAGCGCGTGTCAAGAAGAATCCCCGTCGAGGGCCCCCGGTGGGCGCCGTCACGGCGGCGGCAAGATGACGTGCCAGAAATCGGCGGCCAGGAGCCGGTCTTGTGATCCCCGACAGGACCCCGGTGGGGCAGGCGTTCCGCCCGCCCTGTGGCCGGGGCTGCCTTGATGGCGGACAAGAATGTCCGCCCCACCGATTCTTCAGAGCCCGCTAGTCGTCGTCATCGTCGTCGTCATCATCCTGGTCTTTGCCGATGAGGGTGCCGTCGGGCGCGATGAGCAGCTCGATCTCCATCTCCTTGCCGTCCTTGACGACTTCGACCTCGTAGACGACCTCAGGCTTGGCGAGCTTCACGACCTTACCGGCCTTGAGGGCCGCCCGGATCTCCTTCCGCTCGACCTCCTTGATCGTTGCGCCCGGCGCGGCCTTTTCAA
>JBDREM010000287.1:0-10867 GCA_043819695.1 Planctomycetota bacterium | reverse complement strand
GTGTCAGCGCCGATCTGAAAGTAGACAGAATCAGCCGGTTCGAAAAGCGCCGTCTTCTTCGGCTCCATCTTCTTCCACAAAAGTCAGTGAGACATCTTCTTCGGGCGTTCTGCGTCTTCTTCTGGCTCGATTCTCCGGCCCGACACGCTGCCCGAACCAAGATGACGACTCCCGGCCCCTGGAGCGGTCGTGTTGCGTCCAGAGCCGCGCTGAACTCCGCCAGACCCGAGCCGCCAATGGCGCTTTTCAAACTGGCTGGTTTCGGCGCTTTTCACGCCGTCGCTCACACACTCGTCCTGCGCAAGGAACTCCTGCGGCGGCTCGACGCACTGCCCCGCGACCCCGAGCACGAACCGCCTGAGTGGGCCGACATCGTGCGCGACCTCGAGGCACTCGTCGAGACCGAGCTTCAGGTCGGCGCGAAGCGATACATCGTGCGAGCGGAGGCGCGGACAGCGGCCGCCAAGGTTTTTCGGGCGTGCGGGATGGATAGCCCTGCCGCCCTCGCTACGCCTGGCGTGACGATGGTGCTCGTCGTGGGGTGCGTCGGCGGGCGGCTGCCACCCTCGCTATGCCTGGCGTGACGGCAAAAGCGCAGCCGCCGGAGCCATTGAAAGTGTGGCACTACACCACTTCTCGATTCTATAACATCAACCGCAACAAGTACTTCCAAAAGTGCACTGTCGAAGAATCGGTCAAAGCCCATGATTTCACGTACGTCGAGGGCTGTGAGAGCGCGGAGGCGGCAGCGGTGCGCGCGTTTTGCGCGCTGTGGACGGAGATTCGCCTCGGCCACATGACGGGCCGTGCCGACAGGTTCGCGCAGCAGTGCACAGGGCCTCGTCGGCGGCGTCGCCAAAAGCGGCCATCTCGTCGCCGGTGTGGGCTGCGGAAAGGAACGCCGCCTCGAACTGCGACGGAGGCAGAAGAATGCCGCGGTCTAACATGCCCCGGAAGAACGCGGCGTAACACGCTGTGTCGCTCGCCTTTGCCGTCGTGTAGTCAACTACAGGCGCATCCGCGAAGAAACACGTGAACATCGAGCCACATCGGTTCACGTGCAGCGGCACGCGGCGCGCTTCGGCCGCCCGCCGAACGCCTTTGACGAGGCCGTCCGTCAGCCGGTCCAAGCCGGCATACGGGGGCGCCGCCCGAAGGGATTTCAGAACAGCTGCACCGGCGTTCGCCACGACGGGGTTGCCAGAGAGCGTGCCCGCCTGATACACGTTGCCGAGCGGAGCAAGGTGTTCCATGATGTCCCGTCGGCCGCCGAACGCGCCGACCGGCAGTCCGCCGCCGATGATCTTGCCGAGCGTTGTCAGGTCGGCGCGCACGTTGAACAGTTCCTGCGCCCCGCCCGGCGCGACCCGAAAGCCGGTGATGACCTCGTCGAAGACGAGCAGCACCCCGTGCTCATCGCACAGCTCGCGCAGCCCTTCCAGGAACCCGGGCTGCGGCGGCACGACCCCCATGTTTCCGGCGATCGGCTCGACGAGAACCGCCGCGACGTCGCCGCCGAACTGCGCCAGCAGCGCCTCGACGGAGCCCAGGTCGTTGTACGTTGCGATGAGCGTATCGGAGACCACAGAGCCGGGCACGCCTGCGCTGCGCGGGATGGAGAACGTGGCGAGCCCGGAGCCGGCGCGGGCGAGCAGCCCGTCGGAGTGGCCGTGGTAGCAGCCCTCGAAGACGACGACTTTGTTGCGGCCCGTGTGCGCTCGGGCGAGGCGCACGGCGCTCATCACAGCTTCCGTGCCCGAGTTGACCAGTCGCACGAGTTCGATGGATGGGAACGCGTCTTTGATTAGTTGCGCCAGTTCCACCTCCGGTTCGGTGGATAGTCCGAACCCGGTGCCCTTCGCGGCGGCGTTGGCGATGGCATCACAGACCGCAGGATGCGCGTGGCCAAGGATCGTGGCGCCCCAGCACGAAAGGAAATCGACGTAGCGGTTGCCATCGAGATCGAAGACGTGCGGGCCGGCAGCGCGGTCAACGAAAAGAGGAGATCCGCCGACGGCGCCAAACGACCGTACGGGGCTATTCACGCCGCCGGGGATGCACTTGCCGGCGCGCTTGAACGCCTCTTCGCTTACCTGCCGGACCATTCGCACAGCTCCTCGGCGTAGTAGGTGATAAGGACATCCGCCCCGGCGCGGCGGATGGCCAGCGCCGCCTCCAGAACTGCCTCGCGCTCATCGAGCGCGCCGGCCTCGGCCGCGCGCTTGAGCATCGCGTACTCGCCGCTCACCTGGTAGGCGGCAAGCGGCAGGCGGGTCGCCGCGCGGAGTTCGGCGAGCACGTCGAGGTATGGCATCGCGGGCTTGACCATCAGGAGGTCGGCGCCTTCGGCCTCGTCGAGCAGCGCGTCGCGAATCGCCTCGCGCCGGTTCGCGGGCGGGATCTGATACGAACGCCGGTCACCGAACGCGGGCGCCGAGTGAGCGGCGTCGCGAAACGGGCCGTAGAACGACGACGCGAACTTGGCGGCGTACGCCAGGATCGCGGTCTGCTTGAAGCCGGAGGCATCGAGCCGCTCACGGATCGCGCGAACCTGGCCGTCCATCATCGCGGACGGAGCAACCACGTCGGCGCCCGCGGCCGCGTGCACCTCTGCCATGCGGGCGAGCACGTCCAGCGTGGCGTCGTTGTCGGGCCCGGCCGGACCGGGATCGACGCCGCAGTGGCCGTGGTCGGTGTAGGCGCAGACGCAGACATCCGTCATCACGACCAAGTCGGGCCGCTCGATCTTCAGCGCCCGAACGGCCTCTGCCGCGAGGCCGGTCTCGGACGTCGCCGACGATCCCTCGGAGTTTTTCTGCTCGGGATCGGGGACGCCGAAGACCAGGACCGCAGGGCTTCGTAGTGCGGCGGCCCGGCCCGCGAGCAGATCGACTGACAGGCGAGACACGCCCGGTAACGACGGCACGGGCTCGTCGCGACCGATGCCTGGCACAATGAACAGCGGGAGCACGAAATCGTCGGCCGTCAGCGTCCTCTCGCACGTCAGACGCCGCAGCCCCTCAGACCGCCGCAGTCGTCTTGGTCGTATCAACGGATCCATGCGGACTGACCACCTTTCCGTCGAAGCCGAGTTCTTCTACCTGCTGCAGCGTCACGTTCCCGATGCACCAGATCTCGCGCCGGAACGCTGCGTCGCCATACGTGTCATGCCAGGAACGGACGCCGCTTGGGCTGGTGAAATAGATGACGTCGTGAGCCGGGAGCGGCCGGCCCAATTCGGGGTTCGGTTCGACGCGGTGCAGCGCGAGCCGCGTGACGCGGGCACCGCGCTGCTCCAGCGCCTCCACAAGCTTTCTCGGGGCGTGCGAGCCCTGTACCAGAAGGACCTGCCCGGGCTTGGCGAGCGCATCGAGAATGCCGTCGCTGCCCGAGTGACTCGGAACAACATCCGCCACGATTCCGTGTTCGCGAAGCGACTGGGCGGTACCGGCTCCGGCGGCCGCGATCTGTGTCACGCCCAGCAAGCGTGCATCCGTCCCTTGCGTTTCAAGCGCGGCGAAGAACGAGCGCACGCCAACGCGGCTTGTGAAAATGACCCAGTCGAACTCCCGGTGAGTGAGACCGGTAAAGACGCGCGGAACCGCGAGATGTCCAGCGTCATCGGCGACGACGTGCAGCGCCGGCCAGTGCAGGATGTCACCGAGCACGCGGAAGTGTGCCGGATCCAGTCCCGTGTAGAGGATTCTCGGCCGCTCCTCGGCGCGGCGCGCGACCGATCCGACGAGCAGCACGGCCGGCGACCGAATCTCAGCCGACTTGGCCGACTCCGAGATCGTATCGAGCGGCCCGGTGACCCGCCGCTCCCACGGCATGGTCGCCCGCTCGACGACGACGCACGGTGTGTTGGCCGGCCATCCCTCTCGTATCAGCTCGGCGGTTACGCCGGCGACTATGCGCACGCCCATAAAGATGACGAGCGAGTCGGCCCGAGGAAAGGACTCGGCCACCCCGCCACCTGCGCGCCGTGCCGTTGCGGCGGCGAACGAATGGCTGTGCTGCCGGTCCGTCAGCGGCAGTGCCGCGTTGGATGAAGCCGCAACAGCGGCGGTCAGACCGGGTACCACCTCCCACGGGATGCCGTGCGCGGTCAGGAAATCCGTCTCCTCGGCGCCGCGCCCGAAGACAAACGGGTCGCCGCACTTGAGACGCACAACCGTTCTGCCCTCCTTCGCAGCCTCGAGCATCAGGGCATTGATCGCGTCCTGATCGCGGCGGCCGGCCCCATCGCCGAGCCAGATGCGTTTGACGTCAGGCCGAACGTCCAGGTCATCCAGGAAACTCGGGGGCAGCAGTTTGTCGAAAATCACGAGGTTCGCCTGCCGGAGGGCGCGGTATCCCCGGAGCGTGATGAGGTCTGGGCCGCCGGGCCCGGCGCCGATGATGTGGACTACGCCTGTCGCCACGGCATGCCCCTCCGGTCGCCGAGGTCGAACGCAGCGAGCAGCCCGGCCAGTTCGGTGTCGGCGCTGCGCGCCACAACCGCCAAGGCTCCCTGCCCGGGGGCGGGTGGCGCTTCGTCGAGCGAGAGCGTCTGAGCGATGCGGTGCTCGAGCCCCAGCCGGACAAGCCCGGCGGCCGCAAGAATGAGAGCGTCATAATGCCCGTCGTCGAGCTGCCGAAGCCGGTCCGGCACGTTCCCGCGGATGTCGAGCGGGCGGGCGTCGGGCCGCAGCGCGAGCAGCGCTTCCCGGCGGCGGCCGCTGGACGTTCCGACGCGGGCCCCCTCCGGAAGGTCGGACAACGTCCTCCCGTCGCGGGAGACAAGGCAATCCCACGGGGCGAACGACGGCGTCAACGCAGCGACCCGGAGGTCCGCCGCGAGTTGTTCCGGCAGATCCTTCGCGCTGTGCAGAGCGAGGTCTATCTCGCGATGCCGCAGAGCGGCGTCGATGTTGCGCGTGAAGAAGTCGTCGTCGCCGACGACGGGCAACGGCGTTGACTTGTCGCGGTCGCCGGGCGTGTCGATCGGGACGAGCCGCAGTTCTGTCTCCGGGAGCAGAATGCCGAGGAGTTCTTTCATCTCATCGAACTGAGCGAGAGACAGCCGGCTGCCGCGCGCCCCGACTCGAAGGATACCGGGAGCCGATCGTGCGCTCCGCCCGCGGACGTGCAATCGCAGGGCATGCGCGGCGGCGAGCTTACCCGCCTCGACCGCGCGGGCGACGTCCGCTCCGGAAAGCGGGAGGCAGCCGACGTCGGCCAGCCCGTACCATTGCGCCCGGCGCCTGCTTTCATTGCCCGTCAAGTCGAGGACAGTGATTCCTTCATCTCGCTGAAGCTGCGTCTTGATTTCCGGCGGCACGCGGTTCGTCAGCACAATCGCATCGGCGCCGCGAATGAGGGCCGGGATCGCGTCCGGAGCCCTCACGTCCAACTGGTGTTGCCGGCACCAGCCGATCTCGTTCGGCGCCCGGTGAGAGAACGGGAGAACGTTCGCTCCTTGTCCGACCAGCCGTGTCGTGACCACTTCGCCGAGATGCCCGCATCCGACAAGCAGAACACGACGCCGGTCGAGTGTTCCGAGCTTTGCTGCAAGGAACGAGGCCGCGGCGGCCGCCCAGGACGCGCCAGGTGCGCCCAGACCACTATCGCGCCGCACCGCCTTCTGCGCGAGCAACACCGACGCGAACGCTTTGCGGAGAGGCGATTCCGCATCGAGCGTGGCCAGACTGAGCGCCCGGTGGACTTGGCCGACGATCTCGGTCTCGCCGAGGAGCGGCGACTCGAGGCCGGCGGCAACCCGCACGAGATGATGTAACGCTGCCGCCCCAAGCTTTGCGTAGAACTCCCCGGTACGAGAATCAAGCAGCACGCCGGCGCGCTCACGGATCAGATCAAGGATGTCGTGCATGATCGCCCTGGGCGAGGAAGCGGCGAAGTAGCACTCCCACCGCTGGCACGTCGACAGCACAACGATGCCGATCCGCCCGAAGTCCTGGGGCGAAAGGCGAATCGCGTTCACCTGCTCGAAGAGGTCGGACGGCGCGGAGACTCGATCCAGGCCCACGACACCAAGTTCCGCGGGTGATCCGGCCCGCTGGTCCAGCAGGTGGCCGATTTCGTCCCGGAGTCTGCGCGAGCGCGCGCAGTCGCGCCCGTCCGAATGAACGGCCACGGCCATGCCATCGCTCCGGCAAACAGCGGGGAAGATCACGCGCGACTCGCGGCCGGGGGACGCCAGACAGGAAAGGACGCCGGCCGCCTCGGCATCGCGGCCGATTTGCAGGTTGAGCGCGGGATCGGCCGTCGCGGCCACAACGAGTCGGACCCCGGCGAGACAGGACGGGCTGTACTCATCGCGTATCCAGTCCACCGTGCCATCGTTGATGAGTTCGTCGAGTTGGCCGACGACGTCCGGACTGAGCACGGTCACCAGGGCGCCGCCCTCGGCGAGCGTCTTCGCCTTGCGAGCGCCGATGCGGCCGCCGCCGATCACCAGACACGGCAGACCGGCCACGTTCAATCCGAGCGGCAGGTAGCTGTGGGACAGGACGCCCTGGTCGGCGGGCGTGCGCTTCGTTCGTTCTGTCGCCGTTCGCATGTCGTCAGCCAAGGAGGACACCGTCCAACCGTTCCAGGAGATAAGTCTTTTTACGTCGAACAAACGCTCCGAAGGATTCGTCGGCCGTTGACCGTCGCTGGGCATACTCCGCCGCCAGCAGCTTTACGGCCTCGCCGACGCGGTCCGCCGGTATTGCGGCACGCAGTTCCTCAGCGAGTGCGGGCCCGCGGCCCTTGTCGCCGCCCGCGACCAGGCGGAAACATTCGGTCCGAGTTCCTTCGATGGTTTTCATCCGGCCGGTGAAACCGATGTCGGCGACCGCGGCGTGGGTGCAGTTGTTCGGGCAACCGCTCAGGCAGATGCAGAGCGCGCATCCGGCCGGCAAGAGCAGCCGAATGGCGGCGGCCGCGTCCCGGGACGATGCGATGCCCCGCTCGCACCACGTCGAGCCGGGGCACGCCACGATCGACGGCCCATCGTTCAGCGCCTCAAGGTCCGGGCTGAGCCGCAGCGGCGCAGGGCCGTAGATGAACAGGTCGTGTTCGAACCCGATCCGGAGCGTTGCTCCTGCCTCTGCGATCGCATTTGCCAGCTCGATGGCGGCAGCCGGCTCGATGTCCCCGAGCGGCAGCCGCAATCTGGCCTGCTCCGGCACCCCGTCGGACACGGCCGGGGCTTCGGGGGCCGGCCACGAGCCGGTCTCCTTCTCCTCGCGGAAGAGGCGGTCGAGCTTCTCGATGAACGCGGCGTCACCGAGCCGTTCACGGACGTGACGGAGCCGGGCGCGGGCACGGTTCTCGCGATCACCCTCGGCGTTGAACAGGCGGAGCGCGGCGATCGTCAACGGCACGACTTCGTCGGCGCCCAAACCCGAGTAGGCCTCGAATCCCGTTCCCGGCTTCGCACCGAGCGACCCCGCGACAATCGCGCGAAACGTGCCGTCGGCGTTCGCGATCAGACCGACGTCATTTATCCACGGCCGCGCGGCCGCGTTCTCACACCCCGAGACGCTGATCTTGAATTTTCTTGGCAGCTTGCGGATCCACGGGAGCGTCTCGGCGCAGACTCGAAGGCGGTCGGCGACACATGACACGTCGACCGAACCGGCGCATAGCCCGCAGCCGGGGCAGACGGTCACGTTCCGCGGTGTATCGCCGGCCGCGCCGAGCGTGGTCAGGCCGGCGCCGGCGAGGCCCCGCTGCACGGCCGGGACGGCGTCAGGCTTCAGGCCGTGAAGCTCGACGTCTTGGCGCGTGGTGAGATGCAGCGGGAAGCCGGGCGTGTACTGCCGCGCGAGTTCGGCGCACACGCGGAGTTGTGGCGCATCGAGGCGCCCGGCGTGGATCCTGATCCGCTGCAACACAAGCCCCTCGGCCCGCATATCGTAGAGGCCGAGCAGTCGAAGGCTGCCGGCGTCTTCCGGGTACCGGGGACATGGGAACTCAGCTCGATTTCCATCACTCATTGATCAGGCTCCTGGCTCGCCGGTCCCGCCGCAGCATAGCACATTTGCTTTGGCTGTGGAAGAGGCCAGGTGCGCTGATTCTCGACCTGACACCTGATTGCCGCATCGGCCGCGCTATGCGCCGGCCGCTTCGGACAGGGCCGCCGGTCTGCCGCGCCGGAGCACGGACAGGACCACGTCGGCGGCCTTGCGGCCCGAGAGCAACATCGCGCCGAACGTCGGGCCCATCCGCGGCAGGCCGTAGACCGTGCTGACGGCCATCCCGGCGACGACCAGCCCGGGGTGCGCCTCGCCGGTGTGCTCGACGACGAGGTCCTCGGACCGTTCGACCCACATCGGCCCGTAGCCGGCGATCTCGAGCTGGCCGCGCTCTTCGAGCTTCCGCGCCACGCACGCGTCGTGCCCGGTCGCATCGATGACGACCTTCGACTCGAGCGCGACGGGATCGACGCACGTGATCTGCCGCGGCAGCGACTGCACAGGCGTCCAGTTGATGACGACCCCCGCCACGCGGTTGCCCTCGCGCAGGACGACGTCCTCGAACACGGTCATGTTGGCGACCTTGACGCCGGCGTCGCATGCGGCGGCGATGAGCTTGGAGCACGCATGCGGCCCGTCGGCGACGTGCAATCCCTTCGAGAACTCGGTGTGCGGCACGCCAAGTTCGTCGAGTTCCTTGTGTGCCGGCTCCCGGACGGTGAGCTTGTTCATCAGATACCCGCCGATCCAGAACCCGCCGCCGAGGTAGTTGTTCCGCTCGACGATAAGCGTCCTGACACCTTGGCCGGCCAGGATCCGCCCGGCGGTCAGCCCGGCGGGGCCTGCGCCGACAATCACGCAGTCGCTCTCGACATACTCCTCGAGCTGCCGCGTGAAGCTGGACACGATCGCCCGTGTAACGTCTTTCTCGCCAACGGAACTGAACAGTCTCTGTGACATCCTCCGCCCTCCTTTGAAGAATGGGCCGCGTTCATATCTGGTAATTCGCCTTGAGCGGCCGCGTGTGGATACCGCATTCGCCTCCGCACTTGCTTGTCCCAATCCATCGGCCGGCGCGTTCGTCCTCGCCCGTGCTGATCTTCGTGCAGGTCGCGCAGCCGAGCGAACGATACCCGAGCTTGTAGAGCGGGTTGACCGGCACGTTGTACAGAGCGAGATACTGCCAGACCTCTCGTTCGTACCAGGTGAGGATCGGGTTGAGCTTGAGCAGCCCTTTGTCGCGTTCCTCGATCTCCTGGAAGTCGGTTCGTGTCCGCCCTTCCGTGCAGCGAAGCCCGGTCACCCAGCAGGCGACGTTCATTTGCTCGATGGCCTCACGCGTCGGCCGGACCTTGAGCAGGTCGCAGCAGCGGTCGGGGTCGGTCTCGTAGAGCCTGTCCGGAATCGGCTCGTCGTTCTGGAAGACCTTCAGCTCGGGGCACCGGGCGACTTCTTCCACCATGAACTTCTTCGTCGCGGGCGGCTTGTAGCGCGTGGTGACGATGAAGCCCCGAATGTTGGGGCTTACGCGCTCAGCCAGGTCCCAGACGACGCACGAATCTTTGCCCAAGCTGTTGGCGACGACCAGCCGGTCGCCGAACTCCTCGTACGCCTCGCGTATTAATCGAAGCGACCGCTCGACCTTTTCGGCGAAGTTCAGCCCTTCGACCAGGGCCTTCACATCTTCTTGTTGGCGAACTGCAACGCCCATGAGTGTATCTCCTTCAGCTAGTGTCAGACGTCGTATTCTCGTGCCCGCGAGCGCCCGAAACCCACGCGGTCCCAGACTCGCTCGTGGACGTAGTAAAGTCCGAACTTGAGTAGGGCGTCGGCGAGGCCGATGGCCGCGACGAAACGCCATTCGCCCGTGACGACCAGCGCGATGATGCCCGTGGTGGTCGCCGCCACCAGCCGCCAACTGGTCGCCTTCGCAATACTCCTGTGATGCGCGTCCATCGTTCTTCTGCCCCACCATTCCCTACTAGTCTAGTAGGTTTTTGGTGCGAAAAAAAAGGCGACGCCCCCGTACGCTAGATCGCGTACGTGGGCACACGCATGCCCACCTCGAGCCGCTCTTGCTCGACCAGGTCAGCGAACGTGGTGCTGTCGCAAATACCGGATATGGCCTGCTCCACCCTCTTCCAGAGCGATTGGAGCACGCCGTCATCGGACGGGAAGCTGTGGGACGCGCTCGTCCGCGGCGCCGCCACCCGCATCGGCCCTTGCACCGAGCTGATCACGTCACCCACCGACAGTTCCTCGGGCGACACGAGCAAGAAGTAGCCGCCGCGCTTTCCCCGCCGCGAGGCGAGAAAGCCCGATTGCTTGAGCTCGTTCAGAATGACCTCAAGGAACCGGGCCGGGATGGACTGCGCTTCAGCGATCGCTGAAACCTTCACGGGCCCGCGCCCGTGGCGTTTGGCCAGCTCGAGAACGGCCTGCAACGCGTATTGATCTTTCTGTGATACAAGCATCAGTACGTCTTTCCTGACTAAGTCAATCGGAATACTAACATATAGAATTCAGGTTGTCAACTGAATTTTCGCTCTTTTCCGCGTCACCGGCACCCGCTTGCATTGGCACCGCGGCCCGTGGGGCACGCCTGCATGTGCCGCGGCAGACAGACGTACAGATCATCGCCATCAGCGGCAGGAGCTGCCGGCTGAAAGAGCACGCGGCGAATCAGGTCGGGGCAGTGCGCACTCCTGAAAACGTGTCTGCTTCGCGGTTCTCCGCCACCTCGTAATGGGCCGGGCTGATCTGCCGCACACCAGCCGCAGCACTGATGGTCATGATGAAGAACGCCGGCACGGCAATCGGAACCACGGGGTTGCCGCAACTATCCGGATATACGAGGTCGTTGTACGCGACCAGCCCGGCGTACGCGCTGCCCGCCGCGC
>JBDREM010000286.1:0-4962 GCA_043819695.1 Planctomycetota bacterium | reverse complement strand
TTCCCGTCGAAACATCCTTTGTGTCGAAAACGAGGGATGATCGGACGGAAGCCCAATGCAGTACGGGAAGATTGCAGCGTGGATCGTGGACGCGTGCACGACAATTCGGCGCTCACAGCGGCTCGAGCGTTTGTTGTTGGTGCTCGCCTTCGCGTATCTGTTCCTGATTCTGTTGGGGGCTCTTGGCGCGGGAGACCCTTCATCCCAGTCACTGGGCCTCGGCCACGTCGCGCAAGAGACACCAGAACAGTCTCTTCACGATTGGCCGACTGCTTCAGGGCGAACTGCGGTGCAGCGTGTGGCGATCACTCCATCTGTTCGCCGCTGTTCTCGCCCATCTTGCCGAGGAAAACTGGGGATGACTCAGGCTCCGCTTCGCTTGACACCCTGCGCGGGCGCATGTAGAATTAGGGCCTCATCGGATGTGTTTGGCCGCAAGACGGCAGACCGGAGGTTCGCGATAACATCAAGAGCAATCGCAAAAGAGGCCGCCCGCATCGCGGACGAGTTGAAAGCACATGACATCGTGATCCTCGATGTCCGCAAGCTCTGTGAGATCACCGACTTTCTCGTCATCTGCACCGGCGACAACCGCCGCCAGCTCCGCGCGATCAAGAACAGAGCCTCGGCCGACTTCAAACATCTCGGCCTGCACGCGCCGCGCGTTGAGGGCGAAGACGAAAGCTCCTGGATTCTGCTGGACCTTGCCGACGTTGTCGTCCATGTCTTCGACGCAGAGGCGCGCGACTTCTACGACCTCGAGCTCCTTTGGGGCGATGCGCCGAAGGTGAAGTGGGAACGCTCCACAGTCAAACGGTAGAAAACCTTGCTCGTACGGCAACAGATCAGCAGCGTGATTCGCGAGGCGATCAAGGACGCGCCCGGGGTCGAGCCGTCTCAACTCGATGAGCTGTCGGCGGTGGACTACGGCCGCGGCGAGGGCCAGGGCGACCTCGTCACCCCCGTCGCCATGCGGCTCGCCAAGCCGGCCCGGCGCAATCCGCGGGAGATCGCCGAGGAGATCGCGGAAGCCATCCGCGCCGCGAACGACCATCTAGGCGAAGCCATCGACCGGGTCGAGGTCGCCGGCCCGGGATTCATCAATATCTTCTTCACGCGGGCATACTGGCTCGGGCTGGTCAGCCGGGTTCTTGCCGACGGCCCGCGGCACGGCCGGTCGGAGGTCGGCAAGCGGCGCAAGGTGCAGCTCGAGTTCGCGTCGGCCAATCCCACCGGCCCGCTTTCCGTCGCGCACGGCCGGCAGGCGGCGCTCGGCAACGTGCTCGCCAACATCCTCGAGTTCATCGGGTTCGACGTCACGAGCGAATACTGGGTGAACGACTCCGGCAACCAGATTCTCAAGCTGGGCGAGTCGGTCCATGTGCGGTACCTTCAGGCGCTCGGCGACAAGTCCGCCGCGTTCCCCGACGACGGCTACAAGGGCGGCTACATCACCGAGATGGGCGCCGACCTCGCCGCGAAAGAAGGCGCGAAATACGCCGACATGCCGCGCGACGAGGCGATCGACGCGCTCGGCCGCCTCGCCGCCGATCGCATCCTCCAGCAAATCCTCGCCGACTTCGAGCGGTTCGGCTCCGCCCACACGAGCATTTTCAGCCAGCGCAAGTTTGAGGCCGAGGGCCACGTCGAGCGCCTGCTCGAACGGATGAACCAAGCGGGCCTGACGTACGAGCAGGACGGAGCCGTCTGGCTGAAGACGAGCGAGCACGGCGACGACAAGGACCGGGTGCTCGTGAAGAGCGACGGGGCCTGGACCTATCGGCTCTCGGACATCGCGTACCACGAAAGCAAGTTCGAGCGCGGCTTCGAGTGGGTCATCAACCTGCTCGGCCCCGACCACCACGGCCACATCGTCACGATGCGGGCCGCGATGGACGCGCTCGGCCACGACGTCGCCGCGCTGCGGTTCGTCATCGTCCAGCACTGCACGATCATCCGCGAGGGCGAGAAGATCAAGATGTCGACCCGCGCGGGCGAAATGATCACGCTCGACGAGATCATCAGCGACGTCGGCGTCGACGTCGCCCGCTTCTTCTTCCTCATCCGCAAGACGGACAGCCATCTCGACTTCGACCTCGAACTCGCGAAGGCCGAGTCGCTCGACAACCCGGTCTACTACGTCCAATACGCCCACGCGCGGATCGCCAGCATAATGCGCAAGGCCGAGGAGGCCGGCCGGCTCGGCCCCGGCGACGTCACACGCGGCGCATACACCGGCGGGTCGGCGGATGACCTGGAGGCGCTCGAAGAGCGCGACGTCGCGCTCGCGGCGAAGCTCGGCCGGTTCGGCCACGTGCTCGAGAAGGCCGGGCTCGAACTCGAGCCGCACCGGCTCACCAACTACCTGCAGGAGCTCGCGGCCGAGTTCCACAACTACTATCAGCAATGCACGGTCGTCAGCGAGGATGAACGCCTCACGCGCGCACGCCTGCGCCTCGTCGGCGCGGTCCGCGTCGTGCTGGGCAACGCGCTGCACCTGCTCGGCGTGCACATTCCCGAAACGATGTGACGGCCATATGTCGATCGAGATCGAAGAGCTGACGAAGCGGTTCGGCGCGAAGACGGCCGTCCACGGGCTGACGCTCCGCGCCAAGGCGGGCGAGCTGTACGCGTTCCTCGGCCCCAACGGCGCGGGCAAGACGACAACGATCAAGGTCATCACGGGGCTGCTGCGGCCGACGTCCGGCACGGTCCGCGTCTGCGGCTTCGACGTCTGCACCGACGGCATGAACGCCCGCCGCCACATCAGCTACGTGCCCGATCAGCCGTTCCTCTACGAAAAACTCTCCGGCCGCGAATTCCTCCTCTTCGTCGCCCGGATGTACCGCATGGACCCGGCGGCGTCCGCCCGGCGCATCGAAGAGCTCGCCAAGCAGTTCGGCACGGCCGAGTACCTCGACGACCTCGCCGAAAGCTACTCCCACGGAATGAAACAGCGGGTCGTCATCACCGCCGCGATCCTCCACGAGCCCAAGGTGCTCGTCGTCGACGAGCCGATGGTCGGGCTCGACCCCCGCAGCGCGCGGCTCTTCAAGGACGTGCTCCGCGAGATGGTCAGGGACGGCGTCTGTGTTTTCATGTGCACGCACACCCTCTCGATCGCAGAGGAGGTCGCCGACCGGATCGGCATCATCAACTCCGGCTCACTTGTGGCCGAAGGAACTGTTGACGAACTGCGTTCGCGCGGCCATACTAGTGACAAACTCGAAGACATCTTCCTCACGCTGACACGCGAGGAAGGAGTGGCCCCCGAGCCTGAATGACGCAGGCCGGCAGGAGACGACGGCGATGGCGAAGAAGACGACAAGGAAAGCCGCGAAAAAGGCGGACAAGCGGCCGCGCAAGCTTTGGGGCAGCCGGTTCAGAAAGGCCACTCACCCGGCCGTCGAGCAGCTCACGGAATCGATCTCGTTCGACAAGCGGCTCTACCGGCACGACATTCAGGGCAGTATCGCACACGCCGCCATGCTCGCGCGCGTCAAGGTCATCACCGAGGCCGAGAAGCGAAAGCTTATCGCCGGGCTCCGCGCCGTCGAGAAAGACATCACCGACGGCAAATTCGAGTTCAAGATCGAGAACGAAGACATCCACACCGCGATCGAGCTCGCCCTGACGATGAAGATCGGACGCGTGGCCAAGAAACTGCACGCCGGCCGCAGCCGCAACGACCAGATGGCCCTCGATCTCCGCCTCTGGATGCGCGACGAGATCATCGAGATCGAGGAGCAGGTCTGCGGCCTCCAGGAACAGATCCTCCGCCACGCCGAAGACACCGTCGACGTCCCGATGGCCGCGTTCACTCACCTGCAACACGCCCAGCCCATCCCGCTCGCACATCACCTGCTCGCCTACATGGAAATGTTCGAGCGCGACAGCGAGCGGCTGCTCAGTTGCTACTCGCGCGTCAACGAGCTCCCGCTCGGGTCCGGCGCCGTCGCCGGCACGAGCGTGCCGACCGACCGCGAGTTTGCCGCGCGGCTGCTCGGGTTCGACTCCATCACGCACAACAGCGTCGACGCCGTCAGCAACCGCGACTTCTGCATGGAGTTCCTCGCCGACCTCAGCATCCTCGCCGTTCACCTCTCACGGCTCGCCGAAGAGTGGACCTGGTGGGCCAGCCCCGAATTCGGATTCATCGAGATCGACGACGCCTTCTGCACCGGCAGCAGCATCCTGCCGCAGAAGAGGAACCCCGACGCGCTCGAGCTCGTCCGCGGCAAGACCGGCCGCGTGTTCGGCGACCTCATGCAGATGCTCACGGTGATGAAGGGCCTGCCGCTCGCGTACAACCGCGACATGCAGGAAGACAAGGAGGCGATCTTCGACGCCACCGACACCGTCAAGCTCTCGCTCAAGGCGCTCGCGCCGCTCTGCGCGAGTTTGAAGTTCAACGCCGCCCGCATCGCCGCCGCAGCGGAACGCGACCTCATCGACGCGACCTCGCTGGCCGAGCACCTCGTGATGAAGAAAGTGCCGTTCCGCGACGCGCACCGCGCCGTCGGCGAGCTCGTCGCACGCTGCGCCGCCGAGGGCATCGCCCTGCGGGACCTCAAGCTCGAGGACTTCAAGGCCGCGTGCCCGAAAATCGACGAGCGAGTATACGACGTGCTCGGCATCGACAACTGCCTCAAGCGGTACCGCGGCGTCGGATCCGCCAACCCCCGCAACGTCCGCCGCGAACTCGCTCGATGGCGAAGGCTCTTTGCGGGGTAACGTCTATTGTGAACGGCTCTCTGGTTCCTTGCCATGTTCGGAAAACTCAACATAGCCGGCAAGTTTTCGGATTCCGGACACGTCGTCGTCTATCCCGGTGATTGCCTTCAGTTGCTCGAGCAGATTCCCGACGAATCCATGCGGCTCATTGTCACCTCGCCTCCGTACAACATTGGCAAGGAATACGAGAAGCGGCTCGGGCTGGACAGGTACTTGGAGCAGCAGGCA
>JBDREM010000285.1:0-6281 GCA_043819695.1 Planctomycetota bacterium | reverse complement strand
CACCTACTCGCTCAACGGCGAACCGGGCCAGGGTGCGCTGCAGATTGACCCGCGGACCGACGGGCGGCTGGGGGATATTCGTCGGCAGCGGCGGGCCCCTCGTGATCCGAAATCTGCGGCTCGGCGCAGAGCCGCCGCGTAAGTGACTGCGCTGCGGCTGGTTACGCAAGCCTTTTTCTGTTGACAAGTCAGACGCGCCTCTGTATCATATCGCGCGGCTGTGAGGGCGCCCGCCGCCGTGGCGGCGCCGTGTCCGTCTTTCTTACTGTTCTTGCTGCATATAGATTGGAGTTGATGTTCTGTGGTGAGGGTTTCCGTCGCGAGGGACGAGCCGCTTGAGAGGGCGTTGAAGAGGCTTAAAAAGATATGTGACAACGAAGGGATGCTCGGCAAGATCCGGCATTCGAAGTTCTATGAAAAGCCGAGCGACCGCCGGAGGAAAGCGGCGAAGAAGCGGATGAAGACGATCAAGATGGCCGAGCGGGCACGGGGCCTGGCCCGCTAGGATTTTCTCCCGCCCCGAATCTTTCTCGAAGCATATCCAACACGTGTGGCGTATGTCTGCGCTCTGCCCGCGCGAGGCCTGCGCCGAAAAGAATGTTCGATGGCGCACGTTGAGTTCGCGCGGCACGCCCACGCCGGCGTAAGGGAGATCGCGGCGGCCGGCGCGTCAGCGGGGCCGGCCGTTCCTACGGAAGCTCCCTGCCCGAGAACTTCACTTTGATGTCCATGTGGCCGTCGAAGATGCCTTGGCTGGGAATCGTGCAGTGTATCCGCATCTTCACCTGGAACTTGAGCTTCCCCGTCTTGTGAGGGCCTTTGTCGTCTTCCTTGAGTCCATACTTGGTCTCCCGTATCTGCGTCACGTTTACGACGCCGGTGCCGAACAACTGGTCCAGGATGCGCTGCACGTCTGCCTGGCTTATGGACGCGGTGAACTTCTTGCCGGTCTTGTTCCACGTGCCGTTCTGGATGGGGCCGGACGCGAACGTTCCGTTGGAGCGGAACGTGCACACGTCGAGTTCCGCGCCCTTTTCCTTCGCACCCTCGCCCTTCGCGCTGTACTTCCACTTGACGCCGTAGGTAGTGTCCGCGATTGCACCGGCCGACACGAGCAGGCAAGCGGCCAGGCACAACACCGTCAATCCTGTAACTCTCATCTTCCCTCTCCTTGTCAACCCCACCGCCACTGTGCCACACACGGCACCTGCCGTGGACCATCCACGGCACAAGCACGACCCCGCCGGGCTGATCATTGCCGAATTGCCGCTCCGTGAGACAACGCGTGCACGTAAACGCCCGCCACGGGGCCGCGTTAAAACGCTTCATCTCCTCCCCGCAGTAATACTCCGCCATGACGGCGGCGTTGTCAAGGAAAAAGTGGCGCGTTTCGATATCAGCGGAGGCGTTCGCGCTTACTCGAACCTCAGCGCCTCGATGGGGTCCATCCGCGAGGCCTTGATGGCCGGGTACGTGCCGAAGAGAACACCGACCACGCAGGAGATGCCGAGGGCGAGCATTAGCGATTCGGGGGTGACGATCGCGGCCCAGCCTATCCGCGGCGCGACCACGTGCACGCCGCCAATCCCGACGCACGCGCCGATAATCCCGCCCAGCAGCGAGAGCGTGGTCGTTTCGATAAGGAACTGATACGCGATGTGGCTGCGCTTGGCGCCGCAGGCGCGGCGGATGCCGATCTCTCTCGTCCGCTCGGTCACGGTCGCCAGCATGATGTTGATGATGCCGATGCCGCCGACGACGAGCGAGATGCCGGCGATGAGGATCATCGTGATGCCGAAGACCTGCTGCGTCTTCTCGCGCTGCTGAAGCAGCTTGAGGGGGACGATCAAGTCGTAGTCGTGCCGCGGATGGTTGGCCCGGAGGATGCGGTCGATGGCGCGGGCGGCGGTGAGGACGGAGCCGGCCGTCTTGACGCGGACGATGGCCTGGTCGATCTCGATTTCGATGCCCTGGTTCTCGGGGAGGAAGAGTGTCATCGTGCCGTAGTGTTGCAGCGCGGTCCTGGCGGGCAGGTAAACGGTCAGGTACTTGCTGCCGGTGGCGATGATCTTGCGGTTGTGGGTGGTGAAGCGCGGCTGCTCGATCACGCCGACGATGTCGTAGACGACGCCGTCGATGTCGAGCTTCACGAGGTCCGGGTCCTGCACGATCGCGTACCGGTCGAGAAGCTGCTCGTCGACGTTGCAGACGCGGCTGCGCGAGTCGTTGTCGATGTCGCAGATTAGCCGGCCCGAGACGGTGGTGAGCCGGAGCGTGCGGAAGTACCGGGCGTCGACGCCGAGCACCCTCGCGTCGATCTTCTGGCCGCCGTGCCACATCTCCTGGCGGACCTCGTGGGCAAGGCTGACGAATTCGACGTCGTCGCACGTGGCCCGAATCTGCTCGATGTCCTGGTTCGTCAGCCCGTAGAACTTGACCCGGTTGGGCTGGCCGGTGGTTGCCTCGTCGCCCGCGGGCTCGAGCGAGTTGATGATGATGTTCTCGAGGCCGAGCTGCTCCATCTCCTGGAGTATCTCGCGGCTGGCGCCGGCGGTGACGGACATCATGAAGATGACGGATGCGACGCCGATGATGATGCCGAGCAGCGTGAGGAGGGAACGGAGCACGTTCGCCGCCAGGCAGCGGATCGAGAGGCGGAGGAGTTCGTAGAGACTGTAGAACATCTCAGCACAACTCCATGGTGGCCAGGTCGTCGAGGATCATGCCGTCCTTCATCGTGATGCGGCGGCCGAGGCTGTCCGCTATCCCGTTGTCGTGGGTGACGATGATGATCGTGCGGCCCTCGTCGTGGAGGTGGTGCAGCACGGTGAGGATCTCGGCCCCCGTCTTGCTGTCGAGGTTGCCCGTAGGTTCATCGGCGAGTAGGACGCGCGGCTCGTGGACGATGGCCCTTGCGATGGCGACGCGCTGTCTCTCGCCTCCGGAGAGCTCGCTGGGCGCGTGCCGCCAGCGGTCACCGAGGCCGACGAGGTCGACGGCGCGCATGCTTAGCTCGTGTCTCTGCCGGCGGCGCGCGCCCATGTAGAAGAGGGGCAGCTCGACGTTCTCGACGATGCTGAGGTGCGGGATGAGGTTGAACGCCTGGAAGATGAAGCCGATCTTTCGGTTCCGGATTTCGGACAGGGCGTCGTCGCCGAGGCGCGCGACGTTCTCTTCGTCGAGGTAGTATTCCCCGCGGCTGGGCCGGTCGAGGCAGCCGAGGATGTGCATCATTGTCGATTTGCCGGACCCCGATGCACCCATGATGGCGGTCATTTCGCCTTCGTGAAAGGAGACCGAGACGCCGCGGAGCGCGCGCAGCTCGACCCGGCCCATGTGGTAGGTTCTGTCGACGGATTTCAGCGTCATGAGGGGCGGCATCAGCGGGTTCCCTTCCCGCGGCTCCGGCCGCGCGGGGCCGGGGTGTCGGGGACCTGAGGCGTCTGCTCAACTGGCGGCTTCTTCTCGACCGCGGGTTCGTCAGCCGCTCCGGCCGGACGCTCGAGCAGGATGACTTCGCCCTCCTTCAAGCCCGACTTGATCTCGACGAATGCGTTGTTGTTGGCGCCCTTGACGACCTCCCGCCTCTCCTCGCTGCCGGCCATGTAACAATAGCTCTTGCCCCGGACGGTCGTGACGCTTTGCACGGGGACGAGGAGCACGTTGTCGACCCGGCCGACGAAGATATCGACAGTTGCCGTCGTGCCCGGCCGGAGGTCCGGAATCTGTTTCTTCAGGCCGATCGTGGTGAGGAAGAACTTGACGTTCTCCTTGTACCAGTGGCTCTGCGCAAGCGTGTCGATCTCCTTGACGTATGCCGGGAACACCTTGCCGGGCATGTTCTCAATGGTGATGACCGCCTCTTGAGGATTCTCTTTGTCGACGCGGATCCTGTTGATGTCGGCCTCGTGTACCTCGCAGATCAATTGCATCGTGTTGAGGTTGGGCAGCCGCATGAGGATCTGATTGTTGAACGCGGTCGCGCCGACCTTCAGTTCTTCCTCCGCTCGCCAGCGGCTGCGATGGCCGCTGCCGTAGACGACGATGCCGTCGGTCTCGGCCTTGATCGTCATGTTCCCCAGGCGTTCCTCCGACTCTTTGAGCTGGCGCTTCGCGCGGCCCAGTTCGAGTTCGCGTTGCGCGGTCACGGCTTTCGCCTTGGCATCGCGCCGCTTGGCTTCCTGTTCGTACCGCTCCCACAGCGACTTTGCCTGCTTCGTGTTGCCCGCGAGCCGTTCCGACTGCATGGGGTGCGTGTACCTGGTGAGGATCTCGTATTCGAGCTCCGCGGTCCCGAACGCGTTCTTTGCGGTCAGGACGTCGAGCCTGCTCTGTTCAACCTCCTCTTTGGTCACAAACCCCTCCTTGAGCATTTCGGGCATACGTGCGTCGACGGCGGTGACGCGAAGGAGCGTCACCTTCGCCTGGTCGATCTTGATCGTTGCATCCCGCACTTCCTTCGGCTTGATTCCTTTCTCGAACTTCTCGATTTCGAGCTCCGCCATGTCGTAGTCAAGCTTCGCCGCATCGATCTTGCTCTGAGCATCGAGCCTTGTGATCTCCTCATCGGTTTGTGCGGCCAGAAGGTTGGCCTCGGCCTCGACGACTTGCGACGTATATATCTCGATCTGATCCTCGAGTTCGGTCTTGTCGAGCTCGACGAGTACGGCGCCCTTCTTGACTGTCGTGCCCTTCTCCTCGAGCCACATGACCTTGGCCGAACCCCGGATGAGCGCCTTGACGGGTGTGGCCTGCTCGGCCTCGAACGTGCCCTTTCTCTTCACCGTGATGCGGAGGTTGCCGCGGCGAACCTCGTACGTCGGAGCCGTCCCGGCCTGCTTAGGCGAGGGCGCGTCACTGCCGAACAGCCACGCGCCGATGCCGCCGACGGCGACGATGACCGCGCTCCCCGCCGCAAGGGCGAGCTTGGCCGATCCCCTTGTGCCCGCGCGTGCACTCATTCCTTCCACCTCCCGTCCGGGCCGATGAACAGAATCCCGATATCCTTCTTGAGCTGCAGCCGCGCGACCTCGTGGTCGAGTATCGCCTCGACGAGCGCGTTCTGCGCGCGCAGCAGGTCGACCTGCGCCTCGACCACGTCGCGGTTGCCCAGTTCGCCGGCCTCGAAGCGGACCTTCGCGTTCTCGAGGCGCTTCGTCGCGAGGATGACGTTCGCCCGCTCGATCCGCACCGAGTTGGCGAGCCGCCGCAGCCGGCGGTACGTGTTCATCACCTGAACTTTTGTGTCTTCAACGGCGAGCGACAGCGCCCGCTTGCTCCGGTCGCGGTCGATAAGGGCTCGCTTGTAGTTGTTGCGGTCCGCGACCTTGTCGAGCGGGAGGACAAGCTCGATGCCGGCGGAGTGCATGCCGCCGTAGGACCAGTCAGCGCCGGTGTTGGTCCCGGCGACGCTCGTCGACGCGGCCAGGTTCAGGTCGGGCAGGAGGCCGTTTCGCGCGATCCGCACGCCGCGCTCGGCGTCCTCCAGCCGCTCGGCCGATGTCTTGATGTCGAGCCGGTTGTACAGGCCGGCGGCGATGGCGGACTTCAGGTCTATGTTCACCGGTTCCATGACCGGCTGCATGTCTTCGACGTCGAGCTTCGTGTCGGTCGACAGATCGAGGAAGACCTTGAAGTCATCGAGAAGCGCGTCGAGCCTTTCCTGCTCCGAGAGGAGCGTGTTCGAGGCGGTCAGCTCGCTCTGCTCCGCGCGGAACTTGTCGGTCGCCGTGACCTTGCCGACGTCGAAGAGCGCCTCGGAGCGGCGTTTGAGGAACTCGTACCGCTCGAGGTTCTGGCGGGAGTTCTTGACGACCTGCTTCTGGTTCAGGATGTCGTAGTACTTCCGCAGGACTTCGATGGAGAAGCTTTGGCGGAAGAGCTCGAAGTCGCGGAGCGCGTAGACGGCGTTGCGCTCGGCCTGCGTGAGGCTTTCGTGCGAGACCTCGCGCCCGAAGCCCTTGAGAAGCGGCTGCTCGAAGCCGACGGTCACGTCGTGCGAGTACGTGGTCGCCGCGCCGCCCTCGTACGTGTCGGCGGCGGCCCCGCCCGTCGAGGCGGAAACAGTGCCGCCGCTCGGGACGATCTTGCTGATTCCGATCCTGGCCGACGTCGTGCCGGCGGCGTCGGCCGAGGGCGAGTTCGAGAAGACATATGCTATAGTGTTCGTGATGACGGGGCCTAAGTTGCGGCGCTGAAGCGAGACGGACAGCGCGGCGAGCTGGGTATCTTCGACCTCCGATTTGAATGAGCGGTTGCGGTCCGTGGCGAGGCGGAGTGCC
>JBDREM010000284.1:0-18946 GCA_043819695.1 Planctomycetota bacterium | reverse complement strand
TGAGGAGGAGAACGACCGAACGGTCGGTCCAAGCACGATAGGCATTAGCAGGGACACCTTCGGACATTCGGTGGTCGACATGTGGGTTGGGCAGTCTCTGCGGCATGATTGTGCGTGAGTGCGCAACATACCAGGGAGGCGACGACTTGTAGCACGGGCATCCTGTCCGTGATTCCACGGACTGGAAGGCCGTGCTACGAATCGCGGACCGCGCACAGATCGCACGATCACGCTCGCCGACTCAATTGCCCGTTGTTCTCCCTTGCCGTTGCTCGCCTCTTCCGTATAATCTCGCAGCAAACGCAGGCGGCCGCGGCATCCGCGCGCGGCGCGGCACGGCCGCCTCTCACATTGCACAAGGAGTTCCTGAAATGGCTGCGAAGGCGAAGACGGCGGCGGCAAAGAAGACAACCACGGCGAAGAAGACCGCTCGCGGCAAGATGCCGCTCAAGGGCGATTCGGCGAGGTTCGTTCACAACCGCTTCGGCATGTTCATCCACTGGGGCACCTACGCCGCCGCCGCACGGCACGAGTGGGTCAAGCGCAACGAGCGCATCCCCGACGAAGAATATCAGAAGTACTTCGACATCTTCGACCCCGACCTGTACGACCCGGCCGAATGGGCGCGGGCCGCGAAGAACGCCGGCATGAAATACTTCGTCATCACCACGAAGCACCACGAAGGCTTCTGCCTCTGGGACACGAAGTACACCGACTACAAGGCGCCCAACACCCCCTGCGGCAAGGACCTGCTCCGGCCGATGGTCGACGCGTTCCGAGCCGAGGGCCTGCGCGTCGGCTTCTACTACTCGCTGATCGACTGGCATCACCCCGACTACCCCGTCGACAGGTGCCACCCGATGTGGGAGAACGAGGAGTACAAGAAGAAGCACGCGAACCGCGACGTCCGCAAATACGCGGAGTACATGTACAACCAGGTCACCGAGCTCCTCACGCAGTTCGGCGAGATCGACTACATCTTCTACGACTTCTCGTTCCCCGGCGAGAACGGCAAGGGCCGCAACGACTGGAACAGCCTCGAACTGATGAAACTGACGCGCAGGCTTCAGCCGCAGATCCTCATCGACAACCGGCTCGACCTGATGGACGTGCCCGGCGGGTTCGACGTCATCACGCCCGAACAGCACATGGAGGCGAAGTGGCCCGAGATCAACGGCGAGCGGGCGCTCTGGGAGACCTGCCAGACCTTCTCCGGCTCGTGGGGATACCACCGCGAGGAGGCCACGTGGAAGAGCGTCCCCCAGCTCCTATACCTCCTGATCGACACCGTCTCGAAGGGCGGGAACCTGCTCTTGAACGTCGGGCCGACGGCGCGGGGCACGTTCGACGGCCGCGCCCTCGACGCGCTCCGCGGCATGGGCAACTGGATGACGGTCAACGGCCGCAGCATCTACGGCTGCACGCAGGCCGACGGGTTCGAGACGCCGGCGAACACGCGGCTGACCTTCAACCCCGAGACGAACCGGCTCTACGTCCACGCCCTCAACTGGCCCGTCGGCGGCATCGCGCTCCCGAAGATGGCCGGCAAGATCAAGTACGCGCAACTGCTCAACGACGCGAGCGAGATCAAGTTCCGCGACCCCGCGAACGAGCCACACGCGAAGAAAAGCGACAAGACCGTCGCCCTGCACCTGCCCGTCCGCAAGCCGCAGGGCGTCGACGTCCCGGTCATCGAGCTGTTCCTTAAGGACCTCTAACAGAACCCTGGTGGGGCAGGCATTCCGTCCGCCCTGCGGGCGGGCCTGCCCCCGATGGCGGACGGCCAGTTGCCAGGGCAACCAGCTCAATGTCCGCCCCACTGTCTCGTTAAAGTTCCCTGCTCTTACTCTTACTCTTGCTCTTACTCTTACTCTTGCTCTTACTCTTACTCTTACTCTTACTCTTACTCGTGCTCTTACTCTTACTCTTAGAAGCTGTTTCAGAACGTGCAACGTGAGGTCTGAACACTTGGTGGAGCGGGCATTCCGTCTGCCCTGCGGGCGGGCCTGCCCCCGATGGCGCACGGCCAGTTGCCAGGGCAACCAGCTCAATGTCCGCCCCACTGTCTCGTTAAAGTTCCTCAGAACGAAAGCTTGATCATCGAGCCGGCTTCCTTCCTGGCCGCCGCCTTTTCCTCTTCGGTAAGGTGCACGGGCCCGTACCCGCGGCAAAACAGCTCGAGGCGCTCGAGCGGCACGCAGACCGCCCAGAACCACGACCCGCCGGCCCCGCCCGAGCCGGTCTTCTCGCCACGTGCAGGGCTCGTGAACGGCACCGGCGACACGCCGCCGCCTGGCTCGACAACTTCTGCCAGCAGGAACAGGAACTTGGCCCCAGCCTTGGTCACCGGGTATGTACGCCCTCCCCCGCCGGGGTACCCGAATTGAACATAGCGCGCATCTTCGGAACTCAGGAACGAGCCGACCGTGATCGTGCGCACGATGAAATACGACATCAGGTACACGCTCAGCGCCACCAGCAGCAGCGCCCCGACGCAGCCAACCCCGGCCCGCAGGCGCGATCCACGCCCCGAACCCGCATCGCCTCCGCCGCCCTCGCACGTCATGAGCAACTCCTTCCCGTCAACGGGCCGTTCCCGCCCCTCAAACTATATTCGCGCCGGCCGCGCCGCGCAAGCTCCGGACGCCGAAACCCGCGTGAACGCCGCTCACTCAACGCCTTCAGAAACTGCGGATAAGTCAGCGTGCCCTGAGCTTGCCGCCGCCCGGAAAACGTGGTACAATCCTTGCAGACCGCGACACCTTCGGAGTCCGCAACACGACCGCGTTCGGCAACACGTGGAAATGGGACGAGGTCGCCCAGCGGAGCTACGAATACATCAGCACGGGAGACGACCACGGCGACAAACGCGAGAGGACACCTTGGGACTCAGGCTCTAGGCAGCAGTTTCCGAGGCTCATAGCTTGCAATGAAAGGCGAATGTTTGTATAACACATCCGCGCTCATGGGAAACTCGCCGGAGATTTTCAGATCAAGAAGGGGGTAACAGCCTTTGGACCTTGAATCGTTCAAGACCAAGTTCAGTAAGATCAAGCAAAAGGGTTACGTTCGCTCCGCCCGAAGGGGACCAACCGGCGTCGGCAAGACTCTCGAAGACTTACTTGGCATCGATGAGAACAACATAGCTCTGCCAGACATGGGAACTGTCGAGCTAAAGGCCCACAGGTCCGGCTGTCAGTCCATGATTACACTTTTCACGTTCAATCGCAAGGCATGGAAGATGAGCCCTCTCGATGCTATACGCCAGTATGGCACCGAAGATGCCAACGGCCGCCTCGGTCTGTACTTCACAATGTCCAGGGTTGCCAACAGTTCCGACCTCTTCCTGCATATCGATGCACATACCATCTCCGTGCGGCACGTCTCCGGACAAATAGTTGCAGAATGGTCCCTTGACGCACTTGCGGAACAGTTCATGAAGCAAGGTAGGCGATGTGGCGGCAATTGGCACTACGCCGTCCAGAAGGTAGGTTAGGAGGTTGCAGGCATGAAATCCACTCGTGTGCGTAACGAGATCTGTAATGAGTGCGGCAGAGATGTCCGTGCCGGAAGTGGCAGGTTTGTGAACAGAGTGATTGATCTAAGCGATACCAAGACCCGGCGACAGATGGCTAAACCCTTCCCGCGTGGGGAATGTATCTGTCCGGAGTGCGAAGAGGACATCCAAAAGCTGATGCGAAGAGCGAACCATGCTTGAAGTCAGGGAGTCACAAATAGAGGACATTCTCGCGTCTCAACTTGATGAAGCGAGAGATCTCCTTTCCGTTCAGCAAAACCTGTCCTTGGTCGCGCGACAAAAGACTCTGCCCTCCGGCGGCATTTTGGACCTACTTTACCTGTCGCCGAGCAACCTCCTGCTAGTTGAGTTGAAGGTAGTACCAAGCCAAGTGTGCTTCTGTCATCAGGTGGCAGGATACCGGGACGAGGTCATCGATCTTCAGACAACTCGGGAAATGCCGAACGTGCCGGTGAAGGGGTATCTGGCGTGTCCTGCCTTTTCGGACCGTGACAAGAAATTGTGCCGCGACTTAGACATAACACCGGTCTTGTTCTCCCCGTATCGTCTTCTGGAAAACTACTATTCGAGAGTCAAGGCGATTACCGTCTTGATACAGATGAAACCTTCGAATCACGGCCTATGGAATCTCTCGCTACTCAACAGGCTTCTTTATGCAATCGATTCGGGGACGACTGTTGACCAGTTGAGAAGCCGAACAAGTCTAGCGAAGAGCACGATTGGGAGTTACTTGCGTCTCTCCACGGAACTTGGCCTTACCACAACAAAGCCTGTTGTGGCGCTAACACCGCTGGGACGGCAATACGTCGAATACCGCGAAACGGATAAGCCGGAGGGCTACATTAGCGATAAGCAGAGTGAAGTGGTTCGCACTTTCATCGTCAAGAACCCATTCCACAGTCCCGCGGTTTTTGGGATTTACTCGGCAGTGGAGACAGTCTTTGCCCTTTCAAAGAACTACTACCCTGTGCCACTCAAGGAGGCAGTGTGCTATTTCAGTTATCTGTCGGGAAAACAAAGCGAATGGGGGGCCAAGGCGGGAAGGGACGCTTTCATCATGTACTCAAACTACGGTATCGAACTCGGGTTGCTTGCCAAAATGGGCCGAACATACTACATCACGCCCCTGGGGATCCGGTTCATTCTGCTACTTGAACTGAACAAGTCGATTCTCTTCGCGACCTGCCTCTGACCGCCCTGAGCCCCCGCAGTCAATTCAGGGAATCACCAACTTGTCGTTCTGGTTCAAGCCGCAAGTGATTCGTTCGCTGACCGCAATCAAGAACTACATTGAAAAGGTCCGCCCTCTGGGTCTTCGGCGCTTCTTCCAAGTCGCATTCAGCGAAACTGTGCGCGAGTCCTCAAACACCCGGAACGGCGAGTTCAAGCTGTATAGATACCGCAAGGACAAACTGGCCGACTTCGACCCGGACGTGTTCGGGATTATGACCTCAAAGCTCAAGCGAAATCTCCACGGCCTCGAGGATTTCGTCAGTCCCCTCCAACACCTCCCTGCTCTGCCTCACACCCACATATACTCCTTCAATACTGTTGACGGCATTCCCGCCAGAGCCCTCGGATATTCAGGACAGTCACCGTTTTCTGCTTGACTGCGGAGCGACGTGCGCGTAATCGGGCGACGCCATAGGTACTTCACGGCGGCGGGGCGGGCGCGGCGGCCCATCGCGTGAGATCCTTTTAATCCGCTTTTACTCCGGGGACGCCTTATGTATTTCGCAGACGCGAAGCGCGTGTGCGCGCTTCTGCTCAGCCGATAAGTGCCCTCAAGAAGTTGGCGCCGATGATGAATCCTTCCTCGGCGCCGAACGTGCCGTCTTCGTGCTCGATGGAGACGGCGCCGTCGAACCCGACCTGCCGCAGCTTGCCGAGGTACTCGCCCCACGCGATCCGGCCGGTGCCTGGGATGGTGTAGCGCCACCACCCGCCCTCGAGCACGCCGACGCGCCGGAGGACGGCGTCGTCGATGGCTACGTCCTTCGCGTGGGTGTGGAAGATTCGGCCGGCGAACTCGCCGACGGCGGCGATGTAGTCGATCTCCTGCCACGCGAGGTGCGACGGGTCGAAGTTGAGGCCGAGGTTTTCCTGCGGCATCGCCTCGAAGGCCGCGCGCCAGAGGTCGAGGTGCTGCATGTTCGTGGGGTACCAATTTTCGAGCGCGATCCGCACGCCGCGCTTGCCCGCTTCATCGAGGATCGGCCCGAACACGCCCGGGAGGTCGCCGCGGATCGTCTCGAGCTTGCTCTTGCCGGGCAGTGGCATTCCGGCGAGACAGCAGACGGTGTCGACTCCGAGCGCCTCGGCGGCTCTGACCGCGGCGAGGAGCGCGTCGCCCGCCTTCTTCCGCACGGGCGGGTCGGGGTCGTTGATCTCGGTCGAATAGGCTGCCAGTGAAGAAATGCTGACGCCGGCGGCGTCGAGCTTCTTGTTCACCGCGGCGGCTCCGTCCTCGGCCAGCAGCTTCGCCGGGTCGAGGTGCGCGGGCGTTGCGACCTCGAGGCAGTCGATGCCGTTCTCGCCGGCCCAGGTGATGATCCGTTCCAGCGGCCAGCCCCTGCCGAACGGCGCCGTGAGCGCTCCGATCTTCATCTTCGTCCTCCTTTTTATGGTCAGGGCAACGTCTCCGCGCCGTGCGCGGCACGCGGCCGATTATACGGGCTTCGGCAGGGGCAGGCCAGAGGCAATCGCCCGGGTGATCGTTCCCAAGCCCGTGTGTTGCTGTAGCCGAGGGCATTGACCTCGGCCGGGCCGCCCTCTAATGCGGGCGGCTACAGGAACAGCGCACTGAGCAGATCGGGACCACACGGACATTGGAACGGCTACTCTCCGGGCGAGGCGGCGATTTTCGCTGCCGGATGTCATGCGTCTTGCGGGTATAACATAGAAGGTATATACTTAATGAACGGAACGTTATGGCTCCCAATGGCGTGGCCAGGGAGCGCCCGGGCATTTCGACACTCAGCAGACTCGTTCTATGGCCGGCGGCGTTGGGATCGATGTCGGTTCGCGGACGACTCGCGTGGTGAAGCTCACGCGCAGGCGGGGGGCCGTCTCGTGGGCCGGGATGGTGTCGGCGAACACGGGCGACGACCTGCGCGGCGGTCTCAAGGAAGCCGGCATCAGCACTCGCGGCGGCGTCGCCGGCCTGCCGGGCAAGGCGGCCATTCTCCGATACTCCCGCATGCCGCTCGTGCCTGCGTGGAAGCTCAAGATGCTCGTCGGCTATGAGACGACGCAGGGCGGCGAGGCCGACGTCTCCTTCGACTTCCGCCTGCTCAGCCTGCCGACGCGGCTGGGGTCGAACGAACTTACCGTCCTGACGGCGGCGGCAAAGAACGAGGTGCTCACGGAGCGGCTCGATCGCCTGGCGCAGCTCGGCGTGAAGGGGGTGGACTTCACGCCCGACGCCGTCGCGCTGCACGAGGTCTTCTCGAGGTGCCCCGAGAGCCGCGAGGCGCTCGATGAGTACTGCCTCGTCCTCGACATCGGCGGCTCGAAGACCGAGATGGCCGTCGCCTACAACGGCGGGCCCGTCTTCGCCCGGTCGCTCGGGTTCGGCGGCGACGATTTCACGACGAGGATCGCCGAGGCGCTCGGCGTCCGGAAGGACCAGGCCGAGCGGCTGAAGGAGAAGCGCGGCGAGATCATCGACGAGGACGAGATAGCCGCGCGGCCCTCGGCCGAGCAGCCGATGCTGGCCGCGCTGGCGCAGGCCGCAGCGGAGTTCCTCGGCGCGATCAACGCCTCGATCATGTTCGCCAGGGCCCAGACCAGGCTCGTGGACATGGAGATCGGCCGGGTGTACGTCTCAGGCGCCGGCGCCCGCCTGGCGGGCCTGGCCGAGTTCATAGGCTCGAGGCTCGAGGCGCGCGTGAGCGTGCTCAGGGCGCCTGAGGAATGGGGCGTGCCCGGCGAGCCCGGCCGCCCGTCCGAGTGGATGATCGCCGTCGGCCTCGCGCTCCTCTCGCTCGAGCCGCCGGAGGACCGAATGTCCATCCTCCCGCCCGCCGAGCGCAAGCGGCTGCGTTTCTGGCGGCACGATATCCTGGCGTACGCGGCGTGCGCCGCCTTCGTCATCGCCGCCGCGGCCGGCACGGCGGCGCACATTCACAACTGGACGGTCGCCAAGGAGACGATCGAGACGCGTAAGACGCTCGCGGCCGAGGCGAAAGGGCGCGACGAGGAGCTCGACGTTCTGATTCAGGGCAACAAGCTTCGCCGGGGCCACCTCGAGCTGCTCGCGGCCGCCGCCGGCTCCGGCGCGAGACTCGCCGAGTTCATCGAGCTCGTCAAGCAGAGCCGGCAAGGGTCGATCGTTCTCTCCGAGTTCGTATATGATCCCGGCGACATCAACAGGGCCGACGTGCGGCCCGTCGTCACGCTCGCCGGCAGCGTGGGGCCCCCCTCGGCCAAGACACACCACGAGGTGCTCGATGACTTCTGCCGGCAGCTCACGACCAGCAAGCAGAAGATCATAGAGCAAGTGGGCAAGTCGGCCGACGGCAGCTCGCTCGAGTTCCGGCTCCGAATACCCCTGACCAAGGCCCGGCCGGAGAGGCGGCCCGAGTGAGCGAAATGTGGGAACAGCACAAGCCGTTCACCGTGTCAGCGATCGTGTGGGTGGGCGGGGCGTTCCTCTTCCTCTTCGCCGTCCACATGCCCCTTGCCGGGCCGGTATCGGCGCTTCGTGACGAGGCCGCGCGCGGGGCCGGCTTGCCCGGGCGGGCCGACCTCGAAAAGCACTATGCGTCGCCCGCGCAGGCGAACCTCGGCGCCGCGCTGTTCGCACAGGTGGAAACGTCCGCCGACAAGGAAAGGACAGCGCTCGACACCGAGCTGATGTCCGCCCGGGAGCTCATCGAGTTCCGGCCGAAGCCCGAGTTCATCGTAGCCGCCGACGCGGCTCAACGGGCCTACGAGTACACCCGAATCCGCGACGCCCTGGCCCCGAGATTGCGCGAGCTCGCGAACAAGGCGAGCGTGAAGATGCCGCACGAGATCGATCCGCGGCTCAGCTCAAAAGCACTGCCCAGCGAGAGCGAGACCGACGAGCTGCTCTTCCGGCTGGCCATGACCGACCGCATCGTACGCAGCGCCGTCGCCGCCGGCGTCGGCCACGTCGCCGAGATCAAGCACGACCTCGGGGCGCAGCGCGGCAAGCCGTTCGCCGAGAGGCGCGTCGAAGTCAAGCTCGTCTGCGGGCTCGACGAGCTCATAGGCTTCGTTGGAAGATGCTCTTTGCTCCCGGCCGAGAACGCGGCCGAGAACAAAGAGAAGCCGGGCGGAGGAATCCTCGTCGTCAGGTCGGCCGCCATCGCGAACGAAAAGGAGCGCAGCTCCGTCCTGACGGCGCGCGTCACGCTGGCGGCGGTCACGGCGACCAAGATCGAAACGCCCGAGTCGACCAAGGCCGAGACACGCAAGACCCGCAGGGCACACCGGAGCTTCTGAGGACCCGTAATGAGACGTTCGATCGGCGCCACGATCAAGAGACGCAAGGAGCTCGTCCTGCTCCTGTGCGCTCTCGTCGCCTGCGCGCTCGCCGTGAACGCCAGCCTTTCCGGCTGGCTCGAAAGGGAGAGCTGGGGAGAGCCCGTCACGACGCGCAACGCCGGCGCCGGAGCCGCCCTGCCGAAGGTGCTGCTGCCCGACTTCTCGCTGATTTGGGAGGAGGGCGGGCGGAATCCGTTCGGGGACGCCGCCGTCGCGCTCGAGTCCGGCGGCAAGGCCCACATTCCGCTCCCGCCGCCGCCGCCGCTGCCGCCCGAAATGCCGCCGCCGCCGATGGTCAAGCCCATCGACTTCCTGACGGAGGGCGGCCGATGACACGAGCGATCGCGTTCCTCGCCCTGCTCCTGCCCGTCTCCGCGGCCGCGTTCGGCGCGACATTCAAGCTCGAGGAGCGCAAACACGACATCGTGCGCATCAAGGGGATCGAGAACCCCGTCGAGGGCACGATCGAGAAGCTCGACGAGAACATTCTCCGTTTCCGGAAGCTCAACGGCGAGGGCCGCACGTGGCCCCGAAGCGACGTCATCGAGATCAAGCACAAGTGCACGCTGCAGCAGTCTTATGAGCTCGCGGCAAAGGCGGCCGGGGCCGATCCGGCCGCGCACTTCCGCCTTCACGAGGCCTGCCTCGGCGCCGGCCTGAACAAGGAAGCCTTCGTCGAGTTGAAGAAGGCAATCCGCGTGGACCGGAAGTACATGCCGGCCTACGAGAAACTGCTGAAGACCGCGCGGACGGCCGCCAATCGCGATCTCGAGCTCTGGGCGCTGAGGGGCGCGACCGACGCCGGCATCGCGACCGTGCCCATGCTGATCCGAATAGCCGAGCTCTACGTCCTGCTCGGGCTCACCGACAACGCCGAGGAGCCGCTGCGAAACGCGCTCCGCGCAGACCCCCGCAACACCAAAGCCCAATCCCGGCTCGCCATGATCGAGCTGATGCGCGGCGAACCCGACCGCGCGAAAAAACACATCACCGCGATGCTCGAGCACAGCCCGGACGACCCCTGCGCTCTCGTCGCGCTCGGGCAGTTCGAGCTCGGCCAGGGCCGGCTCGACGAGGCGGCCGACGCCTTCGCGAAGGCCGCGGCCAAAGCGGATCTGCCCGAGGCCGCCGCCGGGCTCGGCGCCATCCACCTTCAACGGGGCAACCTGGCCAAGGCCGAGGAATACTACTCGCAGGCGCGGGCGATCCGCCCCGGTTACGAGCCGGCCGTTGCCGGCCAGGCGCTCGTCTACGCGCGCAACGGGCGGCTCCAGCAGGCCAAGGCGCTGCTGCGGGAAGCGGCCGCATCGAGCCCCGAACGCCCGGCCGTCGCGGTCGCACGCGCATATGTTGCCGAGCTTTCCGGCGAATACGACGCGGCCCTCAAGATGTATGAGGCCGCGGCCGCGCTCGACGCGGCCAACGTGCACGCGCTCGCCGGCGCCGGGCGCTGCCATTGGCGCCTCGGGAACCAGGCCAAGGCGGCGGAGCGCTTCCAGCAGGCCCTGGCCTTGCGCCCGGCGTTCGCTCCCGCGCTCCGCGGGCTCGGCCGGATCGCGCTCGCCCGGAACGCGTCGAACGCCGCGAAGTACCACATGCAACTGGTCACGTCGGGCGCCGCGACCCCCGAGGATCGCGTCGCGCTCGCCGGCGCGCTGATGCGCCTCCAGCGGTTCGGGGAAGCGTCGGCCGAGCTTGCGCGGGCCGGCAGCGACAACGTGCACGCGCGCATCGGCCTCGGGTTCCTGGACTACGCCCAAGGCAAGACCGACGCGGCTATCGTGCATTTCAAGGCGGCCGTCGAGCTGGGCGACTTCCGCCGATACGCCGCCTCGGCCATCCGCCGCATCCAGCTGGCGGAGTCGCGGATTTCGTGGTCCGACATCTTCGAGCGGCCGGACGGGCCCGAGGTGCTCAACGGCTGGGACGAGCACGAGCCGCCGGGCGTCTCAATCTCGATCTCGAAGAACTCGCTTCTCATCGACGGCGAGCCCGACGGAAAAGACCGGACGGCGCGGCTCTCGCGGCTCGAGGACAGCTCGGCGTTCGTCGCCATCACAGCCGACGCGGAAACGGGGTCCGAGGCCACAAGCTTCGTCGGCGTCTACGTCGCACTGCCGGGCCAGAAGCCGGCGATCCTGTTCGGCCGCGACGGCAGCAGCGGGCAGGCCCAGGTCGTCATCCCGGGCGCCGGCCAGCCGGGGAAGCTAAACATGATCCGCCCGGGCAAGTTCACCGTGGGGATCGGCGTGATCGAGCGTGAAAAGGGCGCCTTCGCGCTCCTCATCAACGGCCAGCGCTCGCGCGGCCGGAGCAGCTACACCGTTCCGCCGCTCGCCGGGGCGAAGGAGTTCGAGGTCGGTTTCTTCGCGGAGCCACCGGACGGCCGGAGGGTCAACTGCAGGTTGCACACCGTAAAGATAGTGAGAACGAAGTGAGAAAAGGCGCGTTCACGATCATCGAGGTTCTCGTGGTCATCGGCATCATCGCGCTCCTCGCGGCTCTGTCGTTCCCGGCTTTCATGGCGCAGCTCGAGGGCGCCCGCATAGACGAGATGCGGAGCCAGCTCCGCATCCTCGAGGCCGCGCTCTCGCAGTACCAGCGGGAGTTCGGTGATTATCCGCCCTCGCCGGGCGGCGGCGACAACGCGGGAACCGAGGCAATGCTCGCCTGCCTGCGCACGACGGCGAAGGGCGGGCCGTTCCTCAAGGAACGCATCATCGAGCGCTGGCTCGGCGACACCGACGGCGACGGCCGGCACGAGCTGCTCGACCCCTGGAAGACGCCGTGGATTTACTTCCATCCTGCGGAGTATACGGCGGGCGCCGTGCGGTACCGCTCGAAGGACAGCGGGTTCGAGGTCGAGCCCGTCAAGAAGGACGGGGCATTCCTGAACCTCACGCTTTACCAGCTTTGGGCATGCGGACCAAACAAGACCGATGAATCCGGCGACGGCGACGACGTCGGCAACCTGGTGAAATGATCGACCGCACGGGCGTACAGATAGCGGCAAGCAGGCGCAGCGGCTGCGCGCTCCCGCGCCAACGTGTCGGCCTCACCCTCAGTTCGACGAAGACGGGGTGCCGGCTCGACCGCCACTGCCGTCAGGCAGCGAACAGCGGTCGACATCAGCCGTGCGCCCCGGCTTCGCCGCCCCGCCGTCTTCGGGGGGCCTCCCGCCGTCCTCGGCGGGCCTCCCGCCGTCCTCGGCGGGCCTTCACGCTCATCGAGCTGCTCGTCGTCCTCAGCATCATTTCAATCATGTGCGGGATCGGGCTTGGCGTTTACATCGGGCTCATACGGGGGACGGCCCTCCAGGGCGAGAGGCGCGCCATGATCGGCATTATCCAGAGCGCGCGAAGCGCCGCCGCCGCGGGAGGCGGAACGTTCATCCAGGTCGACACCGCGAGCGGCCGCCTCCATCTGTTCGGCCGCACGAAAGTCGGCGTGTGGCATTTCGAGGCTCTCAACGGCACCGGCAGCCCCGGCGCCTTCGGCCACGTGGCCGTCGTCTCGGGCGGCGATCCCAAGCTGGCCGCCGGCAAGATCGGAAAAGCCTTGAGGTTCGACGGCTCGTATCACGTGAAGTGCAAGATGAACCGCGCGGGCCAGTGGATCGAGATCCCGACGTACGACGCACGCGACGGTGTCGCCCTCGAGGCGTGGGTCATGCCCCTCGATGCCGGCGCCGAGGCGATGGCCGTTGTCTCGCGCGACGGATGGTTCGGCCTCCGGCTCGAATACGACGAGACCGGGAAGCGATTCGCGCTCGCCGCAACGGCCACGACGCTCGACGCCGACGGCGCCGGATACCGCGGCTGGTCGGCAACGACCGCGCCCGTCATCCGGCCCAACGAATGGACGCACGTCAGCATGACCTGCCACAAGCTGAGCGGCGGGATCGCGCTTCGCATCAACGGGATCGAGCAGGACCTCGAAGACTCCGGCTCGCCGGCCGCGCCGGCTCCGTCCTCGAATGAAGAGACCGCGATCGGCGCCGGAGCGGATGGCGGCGACGCCTTCCACGGCCTGATCGACGAGGTCAACATTTCGGTGTACGCCGCCGACACCGTTCACCGGGTCACCTCGAAGCTGAAGCTCGAGGCCGAGGGTCTCGCCGCCGGCAACACCATCCGGTTCGATTCGTCCGGCAAGCTCGACGCCGTCCACAACGGCACGACGCCGAAGCTGATGCTCAAGGACTACAGGGGCGACGAGGTCACGTCGTCCGTCGTCATTTCCATAGGCGCGATGGGAGCGCTCGATGTCACCACTTCGCACAAATGACCGCGGGCGGCGCGCGTTCGCGCTCCTCCTCGTCGTCCTCACGATCGCCGCGCTCGCGATCCTCGTCACGCCGTTCATGGTCTCGATGCGCCTGCAAGAGATCAGCAGCCGCAACGCGGTCGCCCAGGCCCGCGCCCGCTACGCCGTGACGGCCGCGTTCAATCACGCGCTCGCCCAACTCCTCCAGGCGGCCGGGGAGTACGGCGAGTTCGCCGTTTCGTTCGACGGCCTCCCCGGCGAGTTCGAGTGGGACAAGGCCGAGCGCAGTCTGATGCTCGCCGCCGAGATACAGGACGAGCAGGGCAAGATCGACGTGAACGCGGCGCCCGAGAAGCTGATGGCGGCCCTGTTCGCCGACGGCACGGTCGGCCTCGGGCTGACGGACGCGGAGGCGGAGCAGCGAGCCGCCGGCGTCGTTGCGCTCCGCAACGCGACCGGCCCGCTGCCGACGCTCCACTCGCTCGTCACGGGCGGCGTTTTTACCGAGAACCATCTCTTCGTGCTGCGCCCGCACATCACGGTCCACTCGGCCGCCGAGCGCGGCGCCGGGTTCGCGCGCGTCAACATCAACACGGCGACGGCGCCCGTTCTTCGCGCCGTGCTCGCGGGCGTGCGCCTCCGCTATCTGCAGCCGACGCCCGACCCGGCCAACACCGGCACCGGCGCGATGTCGGTCGTGGACCTGTCGCTCCTGGACCTGTCCGGCACATGGGAGGTCCGGTGCACGGACGTGACGACCGATGCCGACACCGGCGCCAGGACGTTCACGTTCGCGGTCGAGAGCCATCCGGAGAACGCACCGGGAACGGTGACGGACTATGGGACGTTCACGTTCACCGAGAGATACGATTCACCCGGGGTCGGCGGCTTACAGGATGACGGCGTCTCGTTCTCGGTCTGCAACGGTTCGATCGACTTCGCGGCCGGCGACAAGTTCACGTTCGACGCCGAGCGGTTCTCGCACGTCGGCGGCGTGCTCGATCTCACCAAGGTCAACCTCCTGCTCCTGCGGCTCCGCGCGGCGGTCGTCTCGGCCGACGCCGGCGAAGGCACGATCACGCTCGACGACGCCTCGAAGTTCCCGGGCTCGGGCTACGTGCGGATCCGGGGCGACGTGATAGGCTACGCAAGCCGCAGCGGCAACGAGCTTCAGGGCTGCACGGGCCTGACGATCACGCCCGCGGCCGGCAACGCCGTCGCCCTCATCGTCGCCGACATGGCGGCGTTCGATGCGCTCCTCGCCGAGGCGGTGACCGACGGCGACCTCTCTGAAAACCACAAGTCGGCCATCATCGCGAACGCGAAGAATCCGGTGGACGACGCGATCCTCGATTCGACGACGGGGCTGTGCTTCGCGTCGTCGGGCCGTTACAGCATCGAGGCGGTGGGCGTGGTGAACAACGCCGCCGGCAAGGAAGTCCAGCGGATGCGCGTCCGGCGGGTGATTTCGCTCGAGCGCGGCGAGACGAACGTCTGGGAGATCGCGAGCCAGGGCGCGTTCGACCGCGAGATCGCGGCCGGCAAGCTCGACGGCATCATCACGCAGCCGGGCGCGTCGTTCCTCGCCGACGTCGCGCCGTCGGGCGGAACGGACGACGTCGGTCTCACGCTGGCGCCCGTGAACGAGGGCGACGGATGGAGCTTCAACGGTCCGACCCTCGTCGCCGCAACGAACTGGCAAGACATCTACCCGGACGGGCGTGTCTTCTGCCCGGCGATACCGGGAACGGCGCTCGTGCCCGGCGACGACATCTACCGGAGCGGCAACCCCGGCCTCTTCGTCACGGGCACGAAGGCGTTCAGGACTTTCGCTCAACGGACCCGCCTCGGCGTCGGCGGGTTCAACGAAAGCCTGCTCGTGTGGGTCAAGCCGAGCGGCACCTTCGGCTACAGCTCCGACCACGTCTTCTTCGACACCGGCCCCGGTGACGCGAGCGAGCACCGGAACCGCATCCGCCTGTTCTACTCGTCGGACGGCAAGCTCGTCTTCCGCATCGCCGGCGAGGCGAAGGAGCCACGGTCGGCCGAGGTCCGGGCGACCGTCGGCCAGGGCGCGTTCGCGCGCGAGACGTGGCACAAGATCGAGGCGGTCTGGAGCGGGATGGACATCGGCCAGATGGCCCTGCTGCTCGACAGCCGGCTGATCGGCTCGTACAGCCCGAGCGGCGGCGACGCCCAGGACACGGCCGATCCCGCGCTCGCGGATGAGAAGTGGATCGCCCGCGCCGGCAACTACCTGAAACAGCAGGGCGAGGCGGGCGCCGTCCGCGGCACGCAGGCCGGAACCGACGAGCCGAAGAGCGTCTACGGCTACGGCGCCTGCAAGTTCATCAACAAGGACGCGAGCACGCGGAAGGGCGAGTTCAACAAGGTGCATCGCGGCGGGGCGACGCTCGCCGGGGCGCTCGGCAGCAGCCGGGTGGCGGCGCTCCATGCCGACCTGACCGCCGACGCGACCGTGATTCAAGTCGACGACGCGACGAACCTCCCCAAGGAGGGCTACGTCCGGATCGGCGACGAGGTCATCAAGTACACCGACTGGCGGCTCGTCGAGATCGAAGACTCGGAAGGGAGCGTGACCGAGACGTACCACGAACTGATCGTCCCCGCGGGCGACGGCGGGCGGGGGCAGGACTTCGGCGACAACCTCGCCACGCGGTTCCAGTCCGATGCGGCGGCGCACGCGAAGGACGCCCCGGTCATCTGCGTCTCGATCAAGGTGAGCGACAACGCGAACTACCCGATGCCGCACTTCCTGAGCCTGCCGCCGGAGACGGTCGCGTACTTCGGCCTGTCGGGGCTCGATCCGAACACGTGCCTGGTGCAGGCCGACGACGAGTGGATCAGCTACACGCACCGGGCCGAGACCGGCTTCCTCGTCAACGTTCGCGCGGAGGTCCGCGATTTGCCGGACGGGACGAAGACGACGACGATGCGCGGCGCGGGCGGGACGGACGTCGCCGCGCACGACGTCGGCGTCGGCGTCATCCCCGTCTACGCGGTGACCGCGGGCGGGCGGACGGGCGCCGGCGACCGCGTGACCTTGCTGCACGACGGCCTCGGCCCGGACGATCACAAGGAACTCGTCATCAAGCACGCGGCCGCGAGCGGCGCCGGCTATCTCGTCAGCTTCGACAAGTTCATCCCCGGCACGCACGACCTCTGCATCAAGAAGGGTTCGGCGACACTCAATGCAGGCTTCATCAAGTTCCCGTCCGGGCGTTACGTGCCGCAGCGCATTGCGTCCATCGGCGCACCGGTGTCGGGCGCCGGCAAGCGGGCCGACGCAACGATCGGCTGCGTGCACGTGTTCGCGTACGGCGGCACCTCGGCGCAGCGCGTCAAGGAAGAGCTCGACGCCTCATCGGCCGGCGGGTTCGACCTGATGTTTGGTTGGCTCGACTCGCTCTTCAACGGCGGGACGCAGTGGGCGTGGTCGGGCGGCGACTTCGGCGTCGACACGTGGCCCGTGCACGGGCTCGTCAAGATCGGCGGCGAGGCGTTCTTCTACAAGTTGCGCTACCCGCACAACATCCGCTACGATCCCGAGCTTGGCGCGGTCTCGGAGAGCGCCTCGGCGACGGCCGGCGGCGACGCCGGCATCCCGGCGACGGGCAACATCGTCTGGACGCGGCAGGGCGCGGAGCAGGACCCGATCGCCCTGGGCTTCAACCCGCACGGCGGCCACCTGGTCATCACGTCGTACTCGCGCACGAAGGCCGACGACGTCGTCCGCTCGCTCGAAAGCTGCAACCAGGAAATCCTCGACTGGCTCATCGCCGAGGGCCACGTGACGCAGGAGTTCGTCAACGAGCACGGCACGCAGGACGCCGAGACCGGCATCTGGACGTTCGACGACATCACGACCGAGGGCGGCTGGATCACGACGGAGACGAGAGAGTTCGTCCGCTACACGAGCATCGACCCGAGCATTCCCGGTGCGGGCCAGTACACGTTCCACTGCGACGCGTCCGGCCGGCATTTGTACGGCACGCACATGGACGGAGCGGCGGCGCTCGGGCACGCGCCGGCCGACGACGGCGAGGGCGGGAAGCTCTATCCGAAGCTGACCGCGCGGACGGCCGCGATGACGGTCCTTCAGCGCGGCGCCGCAAGCGGCGCCCGCGCGCTCGGCACGGAGCGCTCGGCGCATCCCGCCGGCTCGCGGATATTGCCGCTGCCGAACGTGCCGGCGACGATCATTTCCGGCCCGCCGGCCGGCGCGGACTTCGCCGCCGCGCTCCCGTACGAGGGCGAGAATATCCCCGTCGAGGATACGTCGAACTTCCCCGACAGCGGCTATGTCGAGATCAGCGACGCGGCGGGCGAACGCGAGATCATCTACTACACGCACAAAGAGGAGCAGGCGATTCCCGGCTCGAACCCGCCGCGGACGCAGTACTATCTCTCGGGCGTCCTGCGTTTTCGCGGGCGGTTCGGCACGACGCCCATCGACCTGACCGGGCTGGCCGCGTTCAACGACGTGCGCGACACGTCGGGCGCGCAGGTCACGGCGTACGGCGATCCGCGGCGGCTCGTGAAGCTGTTCCGCCCGCGGTTCCACGACCGCATGCCGCTGTTGATCACGATGGACGGAGCGAACGAGACGTCGCGCGAATACGCGCCGCACGACACCGGCGAGCACCTGCTCTACTTCGAGGCGAAGAAGACGGTGCGGGGCGCGAAGTGGCTCTCCGTCGACTGGACCGAGACGGTGCCGGAGAACACGGACATCGTCGTGCTCGCGCGCGTGGGCGAATCGCCGTCGTGGCGCTCGGGCGTGCCGGTGACGTGGAGCGACGTTGGCGGCGGCGGCGGGCGCGTGATCTACAAGTTCGACGCGCCCAGGGCGGGGGCGGACGATAACGCGGTCAACGCCGTCGGCGACACGATCAGCGTCCGCGTGTTCTTCAAGTTCGGGCCGGGGTACGACGTCACGAAGTGGGAAGTGCCGGTGCTCAAGTCGCTGACGGTGGCGTACGAGGCCGGCCCGCGAGTGATCGAGAGCGAGGTGCTGGATTACTGAGAGCGATTTCGCCCGTTCAGGGGAGAGGCGAGGGATTAGGATTAAGATTGAAAGAGAAAGATTAAGATTAGGATTAGGATTAAGATTAGGATTAGGATTAGGATTAAGAGAGAAAGATCAGGGCGATGAGATTCGCGCGGCGTGAACGTGACCAGATGCGGCGGCTCGGCCTGACGCTCCTCGAGCTGCTGGTCGCCATCGGCATCCTGTCGATCCTCGGCTGGGCGCTCGTGCTGCTCCTGTCGAGCGGGATGACCACGTGGCGGACGGGCGAGATGCGGCGCGGCGCATACGAGCGGGCGCAGTTCATCTTCGACCGGATCGGCCGCGACCTGGCCGCGCTGTACCCGCACAACCCGCCGATGCCCGAGGAATGGGCGTTCCAGGCCGACACGCTCTTCGACCCGGGCTACGAGGGAGCGGCCGACGAGGCCGTCTCGTTTGCGAGCGACAACATCTCGCTGATCGAGGGTGACGTGCGGCACCTGAAGCCGACGGACCCGGGCAAGGAGGCGTGGATCGAGTACCGATTCGATCTCCCCTTCCAAGTCAAGACGGCGGTCGTGCAGCCGAAGATCACGCTC
>JBDREM010000283.1:0-6814 GCA_043819695.1 Planctomycetota bacterium | reverse complement strand
ATCCTGCCCTCGCGTGTCGCGGCCATCTTGGCCGCGATGAGGTCGTTTTCGAGGCCGGGACGGCCTCGAGACACGAAGGCGAGACGCCGCGGACATTCTTGTCCGACGACACGCTACGGAGCCACATCGCAAATGGCTCGGTTTGTTCGCAGTTTGACATGCTTGACCGGCGGGGATAAAATAGTTGGCTATCGGCGATGCCCGGTCGGCGGGCGCTGCGTGCGCAGGGCGCAATGGAGGAACGGCAATGGCGGGCACGAACGAAATTGCCGAGCTGCAGAAAAACGCAGCGGTGAAGATCGTGTTCAGCACGACCGAGTACAAGGGCGCAACATACGTCGATATTCGGGAATACGTGACGAGTTCGAGCTACACCGGCTTCACGAAGAAGGGAATCAGGCTGCCGGTCAACATGCTCGACGAGCTTATCGAGAAACTCAGAGAGATCCGTTCTGTTCTGTCGAAGGAAGGGAACGCCCCGCCGCCGCCTGAAGGGCGCGATGAGGCCGAGCCTGGCGAGACAGCCGGCTGCTGACACCTGGAGGCTACTGACATCGCAGCGAGAGAACCAGCGCTGGTCGCGTACCTGAGAGACATCAGCCGCACGCCGCTTCTGACGGCACAGGAGGAGGTGGCGCTTGCCAGGCGGCTTGCGAAGGGGGACGCCGCGGCCCGGGAGCAAATGATCAACGCGAACCTGCGGCTCGTGGTCAGCATCGCGCGCAACTACGTGAGCCGCGGGCTGCCGCTGATGGACCTCATCGAGGAGGGGAACGTCGGGCTGCTGAAGGCCGTCGAGAAATTCAACTACAAGCAGAAGTGCCGCTTCAGCACGTATGCGAACTGGTGGATCAAGCAGGCGATGCGGCGCGCGATCACCAACACGTCGAAAACCGTCCGCGTGCCCGCGTACATGGTCGAAGCGATCTCGCAGTGGAAGAACGCCGAGCTTGCGCTCCAGGCGCAGCTCGGGCGGCGGCCGTCGGTCGAGGAAGTGCTCGCCGCGACGCACGCCGGTGCGAAGAACTACAAGCTCGTCAAGCGGATCGTGCGGCTCTCATCGAAGTCCGGGCAGCCGATCAGCCTCGACCTGATGTCGTCGCTGAACGAGCTTATCGAGGACCAAAAGGCCGGGCAGCCCGAGGACAACATGTTCACGGCGAACGAGCACGAGACGCTGCGGCGCGTGCTCGACTCGATCAACCCGCGCGAGGCGCGGATACTGCGGCTTCGCTACGGGCTGGGCGACGACGGGCCGATGACGCTCGAACAGATCGGCAGCAAGGTACGGCTCACCCGCGAGCGGGTCCGCCAGATAGAGCGGGATGCAATCCAGAAGTTGTACAGCATCATCAACAGCCGTTACCACGGGGAGGTTTGAGCGGCGGCCGGGAAGCCCTGCGACACCCATCAATTTCTCAGACGGGCCCCCCGAAGAAACTTGACATTGCCAGCCGCCAACCCTAGAATCGCGCCCTGTTGGGCGCGGAGCATGCCTGTGACGGCAAGCAGCAGGCGTGCCGGCGGCGTACGGCGAAAAGCGAAAGGCCGATGACAGATCTGAAAGCCGTCATCCGAAGCGTTCCCGACTTCCCGAAGCCGGGCATCGTCTTTCGCGACATCACGACGCTGCTGGCCGACCCGCAGGCGACGCGCGAAGCCGCGGACGCCATCGCGGAGCGGTACGCCGGCGGCGGCATCGCGGTTGTCGTCGGCATCGAGTCGCGCGGGTTCATCTTCGGGCCGCTCGTGGCCGACAGGCTCGGCGTCGCGTTCGCGCCGGTGCGAAAGCCCGGCAAGCTGCCGTACGAAACGATCAGCGAGACGTACGAGCTCGAGTACGGCACGGACGAGATCGAGATTCACACGGACGCCGTGGCGAAGGGCCAGAAGGTGCTGATCGTCGACGACCTTCTTGCGACGGGCGGAACGATGGCGGCCTGCTGCCGCCTGGTCGAGAAGCTGGGCGGGATCGTCGCCGGCTGCGCGTTTGTCATCGAGCTCAGCTTCCTTGATGGGCGGCGGAAGCTGGGCGGGCGCGACGTGTTCGCGCTCGTCGATTACGAGTCGGAATAGGCGCCCGTAGCTCAGCAGGATAGAGCGGCGGTTTCCTAAACCGCAGGTCAGAGGTTCGAGTCCTCTCGGGCGTACCATATATGCTTGGCAGACGCCGGACAGCTTGGCCGCACGTTTTCGCCGTCCTGTTGGCCGGCGCCTGCACCGGATGCTCGTGGCTGTGCGCTCCGCTGCCCGGCGGGGGCAGCGACACAAGCCGGCCGTTCGCCGACGTGCCGGCGCCGCCGGCGTGCGACCTCGTCTGGGCCTACACCTACGAGAGCGGCTCGTACCGCTACGGCACGCTCATCTACAAGGGCAGGCCCGATTCGAACGAGGTCGCCGATGAGTACAAGAGGCTGATGCCCCGCGAGGACTGGATATACAGTGAGACGCTCAGGACGGACCACACGATCCTGCGATACGCGAAGAAGGACAAGCAATCGGAGCGCTGCGACATCGTCATCGGTAAAGGAAACTGGGTTGGCAGCCGATACGTCATCGTAACCGTTACGGGCAATCCGCCAAAATGAGCAAACATCGCAACGAAGAGAACGAAGCCGTACACGAGCACGACGCATTCGTCAAGCTGATGCTCGGCCTGAAGGACAGCGCGCTCGCGAAACGGCAAACGCTCGGGCTCGTCATCGCCGCGGCGGCCGCCGCCCTCGTCATAATCGCCGTCGTCGCGGCCATCAACGAGCACACTGCGAACGTTCGGCTCAACGTCGTGGACTCGGCGACCACCATCGACGAGATGGAAAAGGCCGCCGAGGAATATCCGAACGACGTCGGGCTCGCGCTGAAGCTCGGGCAGGCCTGCATACTGCTCGGCAAAGAGGGCGATCTCGAGAAGGCCGAGGCCCATTTCGCCCGGGCCGCCGCCGCCGGGGCCGGCCTCGAGAGGGCCGTCTCCGCCCTCGCCCTCGGCAAGCTCAAGACCGATCTCGGCAAGCACGAGGACGCGCTGAAGCTCTTCGAGGACGCGGCGGAGGTCTCGAGCGCGCAGACCCCCACGCAGGACGAGGCGAACTGGTACGCGGGCCGCTGCCTCGAGCAGCTTGGCCGCGCGGAAGAGGCCCGCGAACGCTACGACCGAATCCAAGGCCCGAAACCAGGTGAACGACGAACCCTATGGTTTTGGTTGGCGCAGTTTCGCACGGCGGAGCTCCGGCGTGCGTCGCTCGAGTGATCGACCGGGGCCGCGGTGGCCCCACCACCCCCTGTATGGAGGATTTGTTGGATGGCTGATTTGAACGCAATTGCAGAGAAGCTGATCGCCGGCAAGGCCGACGACGTGAAGGCGCTCGTCCAGGAGGCCGTCGACGCCGGCATCGGCCCGAAGGACATTCTCGACCAGGGCCTCATCGCCGGGATGAACGAGGTCGGCCGCCGCTTCAAGGCCAACGAGTTCTACGTGCCCGAGGTGCTGATCGCCGCGCGCGCCATGCGCTATGGAATGGAGGTGCTCGAACCGAAACTCGCCGAGGCCGGCGTCAAGCCGCTCGCCAGGGCCGCCATCGGCACCGTCAAGGGCGACCTGCACGACATCGGCAAGAACCTCGTCTCGATGATGCTCCGCGGCGCCGGATTCAGCGTCGAGGACCTCGGCGTCGACGTCGCCCCCGAGAAGTTCATCGAAGCGGCAAAGGGCGGCACGCAGGTCATCTGCCTGTCCGCGTTGCTCACGACGACAATGCCGCAGATGCCGAAGGTCATCGAGGCGCTCAAGGCTGCCGGCTGCACCGACGTCAAAGTCCTCATCGGCGGCGCCCCGGTCACGCAGAAATACGCCGACGAGATCGGCGCCGACGGCTACGCGCCCGACGCCGCCAGCGCCGTCGACGTTGCCAAAGAACTGCTCGGCTGAAACGGCTCATGTCGTAATCGCACTCCTGATCGTAATCGTAATCGCCACCGGCGCTCTCGGTTACGATCAGGAGCACGAGCAAGATTACGATTGAAGAACCACGAGCTGCGTGACACGACACGAAAGCCCGAGCGCGAGGTCGAACGCGTCGAGGTGTTCGACTACGGCGCGCGCCGCGCCATGCCCGGCCGCCGGCTCGACGGTTACCTCGCCGCCAAGTTCGCCAACTACTCACGCTCGTTCCTCACCGCGCTCGTCCGCGACGGCAAAGTCACCATCAACGGGAAGGCGGTCAAGCCCCACTACGAGATCAAGCGCGGCGACAAAATCCACGTCGAGCTGCCCGTCTTCGCCAGGCATACGCTCAAACCCGAAAATATCCCCATCGACATCATCCACGAAGACGACCATATCCTCGTCATCAATAAGCCCGCCGACATCATCGTCCATCCTGCGCGCAGCCACATGAGCGGCACGCTCGTCAACGCGCTCGTCTACTACTGCGACACACTGCCCGAGTCCGACGACAAAGTGCGGCCGGGAATCGTCCACCGTCTCGACCGCGACACGACCGGCGTCATGGTCGTCGTCAAGGACGAGGCGTCCCGCGGCTGGATCGGCCGGCAGTTCGAGTGGCGGCACGTCAAGAAATTCTACCTCGCCGTCGTCGAGGGCGAGCCGCAGTTCGACTCCGACCTCATCGACCTCCCGCTCGCCCGTCACAAGAAGCACGGCGAGAAGATGGCCGTCGACCGCAAGGCGGGCCGCGAGGCAATCTCCATCTACGAGGTGAGGGAGCGGTTCGACGGATTCGCGCTCGTCCGCATCGAGCTCAAGACCGGCCGCACGCATCAGATTCGCGTGCACATGGCCGCCATCGGCCATCCCGTCCTCTGCGACGGCCAATACGGCCGGCGTGACGAACTCTATCTCTCCGACCTGACCGGCGCCGCGCATGAAGAAGGGGAAGAGCCCATCATCGCGCGCCAGGCATTGCACGCCCACAGCATCACCTTCCGCCATCCCGGCACCAAACAGCCCGCGACCTACGTCGCCCCGCTGCCCGACGACATGGAACGCCTCCTCGCTGCGCTGCGGAAGTGTCGGGGGAAGTAGGCGGGCGTTTGGGGCCGGCGGATTCCGCGCGACCCGGCCGGACCTGTCGGACGCGTCCGACCCGTCTGATCCCGCCCGCGCGATCGCGTCCGGCAACAAAACTTGCGGGGCGGCGGCCGATATGGTAACGTCGGGCGGCCGCAGGTCGCAGCGCTGAGAGCGGAGGAACACATGATCGACAAAGCAATCATCGACAAGATTTTCCAGGGGTACGACGTACGCGGTTATTATCCCGAGCAGTACAACGGCGAGGTCGCATACCGCCTGGGCCGCGCCGCGGTCGCTTACGCCAAGGCGAGGCGGGTTCTGATCGGGCGCGACATGCGCCGCGGCGGGCACGCGCTCCTGGCCGCGCTCGCAATGGGCGCGATGGACCAGGGCGCCGACGTCACCGACGGCGCGATGTGCAGCTCCGACGCGCTCTATCACGCCGGCCACGCCGGGAGGTATGACCTGTCGCTGATGGTGACGGCGTCGCACAACCCGGGCGAATACAACGGCACGAAACTCGTGCGGCTGGACGGCACGTCCATCGGCAGCGGGTCCGGGCTCGCCGAGGTCAAGGCGATGGTCCTGAAGAACAAGTTTCCGAGGCCGCGCCGCAAGGGCTCGCTCAGCCGGACGGGCAAGGTGATGCCGCAGTTCATCGGCCACGCGCTGAGTTTCATCAACCGGCGGAAGCTGAAGCCGCTGAGGATCGTCGTCGATGCGGGCAACGGCATGGGCGGCGTGCTCATCAACCTGCTGGCGAGGCACGTCCCGTTCAAGTTCATCCCGATGTACTTCGAGCCGGACGGCAGCTTCCCGAACCACGAGGCGGACCCGACGCGGCCGGAGTGCGTCGCGATCCTCCGCCGCCGCGTGAAGAAGGAGCGGGCGGACCTCGGGCTCGGGTTCGACGGCGACGCGGACCGCACCGCGCTGATCGACGAGAAGGGCGGCCTGATCAACGGGTCCGAGGCGGGCTGCGTGCTCGCGAAGAAACTGCTGACGAAGGAGCCGGGCGCCGCGATCTCCTACTGCCTCGTGTCGAGCTGGACGATCCGCGACCAGATCATCGAGTGCGGCGGCCGGCCGGTGATCACGCCGGTGGGCGGCGCGCACATCCGGCCGCTGATGAAGAAGCTAGGGATCGCGCTCGCCACCGAGCGATCGGGGCACTTTTATATGCGGGACAACAATCTGGCGGACTCGGGGCTGATCGCGGCGCTGATCGCGCTCGAGCAGCTCTGCGAGGCGGGATGCTCGCTTTCGGACCTTATAAAACCATATAAGCGATACTATATGGCGCCGGAGCTCAGCCTGATGCTCGGGACGGACGGCTCGACCATTTCGGAACTGGCGCGGCTGAAGAAGCAGAAAATGGCGTTCGCCAAGAAGCTTGCAAAGGACGCACGCGTCGTGCACGCGAACGAGGACCGCTACGAGTTCGACAACTGGTGGTTCTCCGTCCGGCCCTCGGGCACGGAGCCGCGCAAGCTGCGGATGACGGTCGAGGCGACCTCGAAGAAGCTGCTGAAGGAGAAACATGATCAGATCGCGAAGCTCATGACGAGTTAGGGCCTTCAGCAGAACCCTGGTGGGGCAGGCATTCCGTCCGCCCTGCGGGCGGCGCTGCCCGGTGGCGGACGGCTAGTGTAGCTTCAAGTTTGTGTTTGTAGGTGCGATGCTTCTTTTGGAGTGCGGTCGCGGCGCTGTCCGAAGGACAGCCGACCGCTTTGCCGAGTCCCATCGGGACGAAGGCACCCAAGGCTTTTGGAAAGCGGCGTCAAG
>JBDREM010000282.1:0-2087 GCA_043819695.1 Planctomycetota bacterium | reverse complement strand
CGCAAAGACGGACGACTGGTAAAGCCAGCGGCAGAGACACTACCGCCGCAGAAACCCACCAAAGACGCCGACGAAGGGTACGCCGAGGCCGACACCGACGAGACGCCGGAAGACGCCGGCGAGGGCGTGTCGTACTCGAAGGCCAAGGTCGCCCACCTGAAGACGGTCATCAAGCACTCGCGCAAGAAGATGGAGTCCGCGCGGGACAACTACCACAAGTTCGTGCGCGAGTTGGTGGGCAAGAACTACTCCGAAGACGGCTCGGACGACAAGGTGCCGTTGCCGTTCCTGGGGCTGGCCTTCAGCATTTATTCGCGGAATTTGGCGGCGAGTGCGCCACGTCTCCTCATCACGAGCGACAAGCGCGAGCTTAAGCCCGTCGCGGATACCTGGCAACTCGCCACCAACCGCCTGATCGAGAAGATAGACCTGGAGCAGACGCTCAAGGAAGTGGTCGGCACCGCCATGTTCTTCCCGTTCGGGGTGGCGAAGCACGGACTGGACGCGAGCAACATTCAGGCGCTGGACGGCATCTACGCCAGCGCGGGGCAGCCGTACTGTTCGGCGGTGGACCCGGACGACTTCGTCATTGACATGACGGCGCGCAAGCGGCGGGACATTGAGTTTATCGGGCACCGCTACCGCCGCCCCCTGTCCATGATTAAGCGCGTGGCGAAGTCGAGCCAGGGATGGAACGCCAAGGCGGTAGCCGACCTGAAGGCGAGCGCGCCGAAGTCGGCGGAGGGCGAGGAGCGCGCGTCCGAGGTTGCGGCGGGGCGGACGGAGAGCAAGGACGAACTGACCAAGCACGTCGAGCTATGGGACGTGTGGCTGCCCGACGAAGGCCCGACGCGGAAAGACGGCAAGAAGTCAGGGTTGATCGTGACGATAGCCGACGCGGACGGCGCGGCCGAGGCGCTGCGGGTTGTCGAATACGACGGCCCGGACGGCGGGCCTTACGTGCTGTTGGGGTTCATGGACGTGCCGGGGAACCTCTTGCCGCTGTGTCCCGCGGCGCTCTGGTACGACCTGCACGACCTGGCGAACAAGTTGTATCGCAAGCTGGGCCGGCAGGCCCTGCGCCAGAAGACCTTCCTCACGTACCCCGGCGGGACGGCGGACGACGCCGAGCGCGTCAAGGGGGTGAAGGACGGCGAGGCGATCCAGGTTGACCACCAGAACAGCGTGCTTGAACAAAAGACGGGCGGGCCGGAGCAGAACAACCTTCTGTTCACGCTGAAGATCCAGGACGAGTTCAGCAGGTTTGCGAACAACCTGGACATCCTGGGCGGGCTGGGGGCCATGTCGCCGACGGCCAAGCAAGACGAAATGCTGAGCGGCACGGCCAGCAAGGTCATGCAGGAAATGCAGGACCGCACCTACAAGGCCGCGCTGCGCATGGGCCAGGCGCTTGCGTGGTACTTGTTCACGGACCCGATGATCGAGGAGCACATGATTAAGCGGATACCGGGTTTCGATATCTCGGTGCCCGTGTCGTTCACGCCGGAGGAGCGCATGGGCGACGTGATGGACTACAACTTCCGCGTGGAGCCGTATTCCATGCAGAAGGAAAGCCCGCAGACCCATGTCGCGGCGCTCATGGAGTTGCTGGGGCTGGCGATACCGAACCTGCCGCTCTTGCAGCAAGACGGGTTCACGCTGAACTGGAAGTACATCATGAGTGAGTTTGCGAAGTTCCGCAACCTGCCGGAGTTGGCGAATATCCTTGTGGCGGCCGGGCCGGCCGATGAGGCGGAGCAGCAGACGATAGGGACGTTGCCGGCGAAGTGGGCGAACACGACGCGGAGGTACATCCGGGAGAACCGGAGCGCGCCGACGGCCGGGGCGAAGGACGCGGCCTTTGCGGCGCTGCTACAGGGTCAACCCCAGCAGCCCGCGCAGAACGCGAACCTTGGGAGGCCCGCGCAATGACCTACGTGTATCGGTGCGAGTGCGGGCGCATGACGGAAGTGGTCTGCCGCGTGGCGGAGCGCCGGGATACCGTGGCGTGCCCGTGCGGGAAGCAGGCCCCGCAGTATTTCGGGCGGGAGTCGCTGGGGGAGACGGTGCGGGCGGGGACATGGAAG
>JBDREM010000281.1:0-6246 GCA_043819695.1 Planctomycetota bacterium | reverse complement strand
GTTCGCCGGAGACCGGCACGACGGTGTACGCCCCGGTTCCAAAGCCCAAGAACGCAGAGCGAGACCCGCACGTTCCGCGGCCCGGCGACAGCGAGACGATTGCGGAATGGCGCCAACGGATGGGAACAGACGCGGCGAAGGAAATCTATAAGGAGCGCGCGTCCACCGCCGAGTGCGTGAACGCGATTGCCCGGAATCGAGGGCTGCGCCAGTTCCTGGTGCGCGGGTTGAAGAAGGTTCGGGCCGTGGCGTTATGGTATGCGCTCGCCCACAACCTCATGCGTGCGGTCACACTGCGCGCCGAGGCAATCGCGGAGGCCGGATAGAGCCGAAAAGGGGCTTGAATCCGGCCGATTGCGCCGGTAGGAAATGAGGGCGCGGCCCGTCCGTGTCGATTGTCCGCGTTCCGTCAGCGAAACGCGGCTTTCGGGCGGCGAATCCGCGAATCGGGCTCGCCAAGAGCCGAACCGTCGTTCTCGTGGTTGTGTTGGCGAAGTGTTGATTCTTTCACAAGCTCTGAGCGATCGGCAGCGCGGAACATCTCTTGCCGCGTGATCGTGAGCGGCGGGGTGAGCGTGATGATGTTGCCCATCGTGAGCTTGAAACTCAGCCCCCGGCTGGGAGCCTCGTACATCATCCTCTCCGCCTCGCCCGACGAGCGTCGCCTCGTCGTCGGGAGCGGTCACGACGGCCGCCGGCTCCTCGAGGCGGGTCATCAGGCTCGCGCCCATTTCGAGCTCGGCGTCGGTTCGCAGGACAACGGGCCTTGTCATCGCTCTACTCGCCCTTTCCGGCCGGGATCGGATGGAAAAGGACCGACTGCGGCACTTCCTGCTTGCGGACGTCGGGGCCGCTGTACAAGACGCGCAGTTCCTGGCCGCCGGTCACCTCGGCAAACTCGACCCGGATCGCATACATGCCGGCCTTCAGCTCGATGCTGCCGGCCTTCTCGACGGGCGGATGCGTGCCGTCGTTGTTAACGATGAGCTTATCCGCGATGAAGAGCCGGCTGCCGTCGTCCGAAACGGTGTAGAACGTGTACTGTCCGTCACGCGCAATCTTGACGTAGCCCGAGAACTGAAGGCCGAAGTTGTCGTCCCGCCGCGCGGGCCCCGGGGAGAAGTTCGCGACGACGCCGGATTGGACGGGCTTGACCTTGCGGAAGTCCGGCAAGTTCGGCCACGAGCCCTCGTAGTAATGGTAGTCCAGCCCCGGCTCGAGCATCAACCCTTTCCAGGCGACCGGCTCCATCCGCGAGAACGTGACGTCGCTGACGGGGCTCATCCCGCCGTCCTCGTGGAAGAAGCGGGCCTTGAGCGTGAGCGTGCGTTCGATCTGGATGGGCCGCCCCTCATATTTCAGCGATGCTTTTGTCGGATCGCTCCCGTCGAGCGTGTACCGGATTTCGCCCTCCTCTATCTGCTGCACGATTTCGCATTGCGACCGGCCGCCGAAGACGAGCGGGCCGGGGCGGAACGCGGGCGCCGGGCACCGGTCCGGCGCGAGCACGACGGTCGTCTGGAAGTTATACGGGCAGCCGCATCCGCTCGAGGCCTCGGGCATGAGCAGCAGCCCGCCGGCGGCGATCATGTTGATGTAACAGCCTGGGCGAATGCCGAGGAACTTGTGCTGGCCGGTGGTCCCGGCGGCGTCGAGGAACGTGGGATTGGCCGCGCGGTAGAAGAGAGCGTGCTCCGACGCCGACACCGTTCCACAGCCGCTGTAGTTGCCCCAAACCCAGGGGGCAGGGTTCTTCCCGGATGCGTCGGCCGCGCGCTTCTTGCCCGTGCGAATGTCGTAGGCGAACGGCTCGTCGTAGACCCACTTGCTCGTGATCACGGGAGCACGCATATACGCGCTGCAGTGGTGCATGGGCTGCCCCGTGTGGGCGCTCCACAGCTTCGCGCCGTCATTCGCATCGAACGCGGTCATGCCGCCCTGGCTGCAGGCGAGGAGCACACCGTGCGCGACGCGGACCTGATCGAACCCGCCGAGGTCCTTATCCGTCTGCCACACGACCTTCCCCGTCGCGAGGTCGAGGGCGACCAGCTTCGGCTCGACGTTCACCGCCTCGCCCCGCCGGCGCGCCGCGGCGACCTGCACGTTGCTGATCCGGTCGATGAGAAAGACCCGGTTTTTCCACACGGCGACGGCGTTGTGCGGGACCGATGCGGCGGCGTCATATGTCCAGAGCAGCCGGCCGTCCTTCTTGCCAAGCGCAAAGAGATGCTGCGACGCGGGCGCCACGCCGATGAAGTTGAGGACCTGCGCGACCCGCGGGCCCGTGTAGTCGTGCCCCTCGCTGCTGTAGTCCCAGCCGAATTGCAGTGCCTGCGCCGTGTCGCCGTGCTCGACGACGGCGCCGACGAGGACGTCGTTCGTCACGGCGAGGTGCCCCCACACGAGCCGTTCGGGCGGGAGCGATTCGGGCAGCGCCGGCCCGCCGGCCTCCTTGGCGCCGCGCTTGGGATCGACGACCAGGCTCGCCTGGAAATTGGCGAGACGATGGCTTGCGTTGTTTGCGAACTTATAGCTCCGCCCCCTGCGCGTCCGCCCGTCGTCGGACGAGTTGAGGATCGCGCCGAACGTGAACTCGGCGGGCCGCCCGCCGGCCAGCTTCGCGATCTCGGCCCAGGCGATCCGGACCGTCGTCGCGCTGCCCGCCTTGTCGCGCGTCCCGCTCACCTCGATGCGCGGACAGGGCGACAGCGGGCCGCCGGTCGACGTCGGCTTGGCCGATTCCTGCGACGCGGGCACAACGACGACCTGGAACGCGCCGGGGCCGTAGAGCGGCGGCCGTTTCGCGGCGGCGCGGAAGTCGAAGAAAAGCTCCCACGAGTCGCCGGCCGTCGGCCGGTTCTTCGGGTCGGCGTTGGTCACGTTCGCGTCCTTCGTGGCGAGCTCGAGCTCGAGAGCCGCGTCGGTCGAGCGGACGACGATCCGCCCGCCGTCGCCCACGTCGAACGTCTGTTCCTGAGCCAGGCCGAAGCTCGGCCGCCGCGTCGGCAGGCGGTATCCCTGCATCGGCGCGCCGGTCGCCGCGTTCAGCCGGAGGCACACGTCGCCGCTCACGATGTAGATGCTGTCGTCGTCGGCGGCAAGGTTGCCGCCCAGGATATCGACGACGCGCCGCTGGATCGACGGGATCGGCCGGGACCACAGCTCGCGCCCGTTGTATGCGTCGACGGCCATCACGCTGTGCTGGCCGAGGATGAACATCCGGCCGTTGATGCAGACGGGCGCGGTCCCGCGAAAGTGGCGCTGCATCATGCGCGCCGGGCCCGGCTCGCCGAACCACAGCACCTTGAGCGGCCAGCGGACGCCGTCGTCGCCCGAGCAGGCGCTCTTGCCGGCGTTCGCGTATTGGTGCGTCCAGTCGGCGGCCCCGGGCAACGGGCCGCGCACGACGCGGGTCAGCGTGCCCGAGACGCGCGTCTCCGTTATGTCCTTGCCCCGGACGAACGGTTCCATGGGCGGGTGGACGCCGTGTAGCCAGACTTGGTAAGCCGTGCCGCCGCAGGGGCGGAGGACGCGGCGGACTTCCGCGGCCGGAACGCCGCTGCCAGCGGCAAGTTTGCTGTGAACGACGATCAGGTCGGCGAAGTACTCGGGATAAGGCAGGCTGCCGCGCGGCGCGTGATGCACCGTCACGCGGGCGCCGTACAGGCCGGCGTCGCTCAGCAGCTTGCGCGCGGCGGCGGCCCTCTTCGCGTCGGTCTCCGCGCAATAGACCCGGAGCTTGGACTGCTGGGCGAGCGCGGCGGCCAACCGGCCGTCGCCGGCGCCGACGAGAACGCAGAAGCCGGCGGAGATGCCGGAATCTTCGAGGAGTTGTTTCGCGAGCGCGCCGGCGTCGTCTGACTTCACGGGCCGGGGCGCCCGCCGGATGCGTGCCGGCGCGCCGTGCGCCGCGGGCCCGAAGCACAGGGTCCGGCCGGTGTCCGTGCTGACGATCAGGCGCCCATCGGCGACGGCGATGCCGCGCGCCTCGCCCTCGACGGGCGCCGACCACAGCTTCTTGCCGTCGGCGGCCGCGAGAACGGCGACGGACTTCTCGCCGCCGGCGATGACGCTCTTCCCGGCCGAGGCGATGGCGAAGACGCGGCCGCCGTCAACTTGCCACGTCGTTCCGAAGTTCGCGAGCGCGTGCGCGGCGATCTTCCCGCCGCCCGCGGCGTAGCACGTGTCGCTGCTGAGCGCGGCGACGAGCTTGCCGCCGATGTTCATCGGGCGCCCGCCCGCCAGAGACCACGCGGTCATATACTCCGGCCTCGGCCGGAGCGGCGAGCCGCCCCTTCCCGGCAGGTTCTCGTTGGCCGAGTGCGGCCGCGGGCCCGAGAGGACCTGGTTCCCCCTGACTATCGCCCATCCGTGGCCCACGCCGGCGCGGGCGCCGCCGTCGCTGCGGTTGAAAATCCACACGTTCGCACGGCCCGTGGGCGCGACGAGAAACTTGTCGTTGGCTGCAAGGTATCCCTGCGGCGCGAACCCGTCGGTTCGCTCGACCTTCCAGACGACGGCGCCGTCGTCCGCCTTCAGCGCGAAGGCATAGACGCCGTGCAGCGGCCATATTCCGGCCGTGAAGTACACGATGCCGTCGGAGACGAGCAGGCCGTTGCGCAGGGGCCAGCGCGAGATCAAGTGTCCGTTTCCCAGGATGCGCTCGTCCGACGGCCCGCCGCGAAAACGCCAAATCAGTTTGCCGTCCTCTGCGGACAAGCAATACACGTATCCGTCGTCCGAGGCGGCGTACACCTTCTGCTGCCAGACCGACGGCGCGAAGCGGACGGGTGCGCCGGTGAAGAAAGCCCATCTCTCCCGGCCGGTGTGCAGGTCGAGCGCGTAGACCTTGTGGTCGGCCGAGGACCCGAAGTAGACCAGGCCGTCCGCCGCGGCCACGTCGTAGGCGCGGTCGAAGGCCATCAGGTGTATTTCCCTGACGGGGTCGGGCCACGCCGGGCTCGGCGGGTGGTCCGGCACGTAGGTCCACTGGAGGTGCAGCGGAAGCTTCAGTTCCTGGGTTGTCGACGCGGACCGGTCCGGCCCGCCGCGGTACCCGGGCCACTGGCCGGCAAGCGCCGGCGCGGCGAATACCGACACCGCGAAACCGACAATCACGAACGCAGCGAGACCGGAGCAGAATCGCTTGCAATGCATGGTTCTTGAGCCTCCTCAAAGCCTGCGGAATTCGATGAACGTTACGCACATGCTGTCACCGCCCGGCCGCTCACTTCCCCGCGCGGACGACGCGCAGCAGTTCCGCGCCGCCGTGCTCGAGCTTCACCTTGACAGCCACGCCATCCGCGGATAGTAGATGACCCGGCTGGCCGTGACGGGCGTCGTCCACTCGAACGTCAGCACGCCCTTGTCCTTCGCCGTCTCTCCGTTCACGGCCCACGACTTCGCGGGCATGTTCGCCGGATGAAACTCGAAGGTGCCGCAGCCCTTGTGCGCGAACCGGCCGTCGGCGACGTTCGGCGCGAACAGCTTCTGCGCCTTGTGTTCGGACGATGCCGTTATCTTCGCTTCTGCCGCGAGGTTCTCGAACGCGGGGCGTTGAGCGTTCGCGGCCGCGCACGATGACGCAGACAACACGGCGAGAAAACCGGCCAGACAAAAACACACGTGCATATACTATGCTTCCACGAATAACGTGAGCAAGAACGACGGTCAAGGGGGCTGTTGAAAAAAGTCCAGAAAACCGCCGAATTAAAAGTCGGCCTGCGGGAACGACCCTTTCGCGGCGTCCCGGCGCCCTTTGTAGGCCCGATCTGTGAGCGGGCGGGCTTTTTCAACAGCCCCCAATCTCTCATATCACATCCGGTCGAGCAACACAGAGCTTCCTGAACTCGATGAACGTCACGTGCGTGCGGCCGGACCGCGAGCCAAGACGAAGGATGCCGTCCTTCGCCTCACGGCGCGCCCGATCGTCGCCGGGCCCGCTCGGAGGCGGCCCCTCGCGTTTCATTATAACAGAAGCTCAGAAATGCAACAGCCCTTGCGGGTAATTCGAGAGTCAACAGGCTCGGCACGGGGAATTTCCGAGAAGCGGCGTGAACCGCTCTTCAGCGTCCTCGTCGTCGGGCACAGTTCTTCGAGAGGCTTCCTTCGGGTCTGACAGGGTCGAACGGCAGAGAAGAGCATCGAGGACGAGGATGACGAGAAAGAGGACGACGACGAGGAGTACGCCTCGCACGCGGTGCGGGGCGGCGGGGGCCACGCCGGGTGGGGAGTAACACGACACCC